>NZ_JANXTC010000104.1:0-37816 GCF_025356345.1 Tardiphaga sp. | reverse complement strand
CTCCACCAAGGAGGAAATCGAATTCTTGCGCGACCACAAGGACGTCGCGTCCTGCGAGGCGACGCCGCATCACCTCACGCTGACCGCGCCTGAATGCTACGAGCGGCTCGGCACGCTGGCGCAGATGAACCCGCCGGTGCGTGACGCCAGCCATCGCGACGGCATCTGGAACGGCATCGCGCAGGGGATCATCGACGTGCTCGGTTCCGATCATGCGCCGCATACGCTGCAGGAAAAGGACAAGGTCTATCCGGCCTCGCCGTCGGGCATGACCGGGGTGCAGACGCTGGTCCCGATCATGCTGGACCACGTCAATGCCGGCCGGCTGTCGCTGGCGCGCTTCGTTGATCTGTCGAGCGCGGGTCCGGCGCGGCTCTACAATATCGCCAGCAAGGGCCGCATTGCCGCCGGCTACGATGCCGACTTCACCATCGTCGATATGAAGCGCTCCGAGACCATCACCAACGACTGGGTGGCCTCAAAAGCCGGCTGGACGCCCTATGACGGCGTGAAAGTCACCGGCTGGCCGGTCGGGACCTTTGTCCGCGGCCGCCGCGTGATGTGGCAGGGCGAACTCGTGACGCCTGCGCAGGGCGAGACGGTACGGTTTCTGGAGACGTTGCGGGGGTAACGACGCGCGAAGCTCTCCTCCGTCGTTGCGAGGAGCCACCGGGTCCGGCTTCGCCGGCCCGATGATATACTCCGCGACGCGGCAATCCAGAAGGCTACTAGCGAAGACTGGATTGCTTGGTCGCCAGGGCTCCTCGCAATGACGGCTGAGGGGGCGCGAAAAAATTACTGCTTCGCCAGCGTCAGCGAGAACTCGCCGTTGCGGACGCGCGCTGGCAGACCTTCGACGAATTTCGCGACAGCATCTTCGCCGTAAGTGCCGACCAGCTCGGCGAAAGCGGCGAACAGGCTGGCCTGCGCCAGGCAATCGCCGTCGACGCCATCATGGCGCGCTTCGGCCCAGGCTTCGTTGAGGTAACCGAGAGCGGCTTGCTTCTGATCCTGATCGGGCAGGGCGTCGCGGGCGGACTGGTAGGCAACGGAATGGCTCATGAAATTCCCAGATGATCTTTGACGCGCCCCGAGGCGAAGCACGTTCTTTCAAGCTCGAATCAGAATCTAGCATGGGTAGTTTGGCTGCAAGCCGGACATCTTTAAAAAGGGTTAACGGCGGCGAATCAAATTTCGCAAAGATTCACCTGGATCCCGAACCGGAAGAATTCGGCGTTGGGCGAGGAGCCCTTTCGCTCAATCGGGTAGGGGGCCGTCTCGGAACAAGGGCTGCCGCCATCGCGCGGGTGCGCCCTATGCTGCTCGCGGCGCCTGAGCCTCGCGCATCCGTCGGGGAACTTGTTTGATGTCGTTTGAAACCGCGATTTCCGTTGATGCGCACTGTGTTCGGCTGTTGGCAAAGGCAGCCGACGCCGCCTCCATCGGGCTGGTGGTGGACCGGCAGGAACTGAAACGGGCGGCCGGCGAGGTGGTGCTCGAGATCAGGGCCGCGGCGGTGAATCCGTCCGATATCAAGGCGGCGACCGGGCTGATGCCCTATGCCATCTTTCCGCGAACGCCCGGCCGGGATTTTGCCGGGGTGGTGATCGACGGCCCCGCCCATTGGATCGGCCGCGAGGTGTTTGGTTCGTCGGGTGATCGCGGCATCCGCCGCGATGGGACCCATGCCACACATCTGTCGGTCGAGGCGAAGGCGCTGGTGGAGAAGCCGGGCGGTCTGTCATGGGAGGAGACCGCCGGCATTGGCGCGCCTTTCGGTGGCCGGCTCATCGCGCGACCGGGTGTTGCTGCGGCCGTAGCCGAACCTATTCAGCCGCTTTCGTCACGATCCTGATCTCCGACGTCAACGTGCGATGTACCGGGCACTTGTCGGCGATCTCCATCAGCCTGGCGCGCTGTCCGGCGTCCAGCGCCCCTTCGATCGAGATTGTTCGCTCGACCTGGTCGATCATGCCCTCCTTGGTCTCGCAGGCCTCGCAATCCGTCGCATGGATCTTGCCATGCGTCAGCGTCACGCTGACGCGCTCCAGTGGCAGCGCCTTGCGGTCGGCATAGAGCCGCATGGTCATCGCGGTACAGGCGCCGAGCGCGCCTAGCAGGAGATCATAGGGCCCCGGGCCGGTGTCGGTGCCGCCTGCGGTGACGGGTTCGTCGGCAAGAAGAAGATGCGGCCCGACGATGACCTGCTGCTGGAATTTGCCGGCGCCGGTTTCGCGCACGATCACCCGGCGCGGTTCTTCCGGCAGGGCCGTAACCGGCTGCTCCTTGAGTGGTGACAGATACCGCGCCGCCCACGCTGCGATCAGATTGGCGACGTAGATGGCATCGGTCCGGTCGGTGAGCAGATGGTCCATGCCGTCGAGCGATACAAAACTCTTCGGATGTCTGGCGGCGAGAAAGATGTTCGTGGCGCTATCGATGCCGACGGTGTCATCGGTCGGGGATTGCATGATCAGCAGCGGCCTGTGCAGCCGTGTCACGTGCGCCATCAGATTGTGCTCGGCGACATCGTCGAGAAATTCACGCTTGATCCGGAATGGCCGGCCGGCGAGTTGCACTTCGACTTCACCGTGGACGCGAATGTCGTGCAGGCGGTCGGCGAACAGTTTGGTGACGTGGGCGGGATCGGACGGCGCGGCAATGGTGACCACCGCTTTCGCTTCGGGGATCTTCGCGGCCGCCGCGAGGATCGCCGCGCCGCCCAGACTGTGGCCGATCAGGATCGCCGGCGCCTGTCGGATGTTGCGCAGATGGTTGGCGGCGAGAACGAGGTCGGCGATGTTGGAGGAGAACGTCGAATTGGCGAAGTCGCCTTCGCTGGAACCGAGCCCGGTGAAATCGAACCGTAGCACCGCGATGCCGCTCGCCGTCAGCGCCGCGGAAATCCGTCGCGCGCCGTGGGTGTCCTTGCCGCAGGTGAAGCAATGCGCAAATAGCGCATAGGCGATGATGGCGCCATCCGGCAGGTCCAGCGCCGCGGCCAGCGCGTGGCCATCCGTGCCGGAAAATTGAAAGCGTTCGGTCGGCATCGCGGACTCCTTGGACGTGGTTTGGAATCTCCCCGTCATTGCGAGGAGCGAAGCGACGCGGCAATCCAGAAAGCACAAGCGAAGCAAGACAGGATTGCTTCGCCGCAACGGCTCCTCGCAATGATGAGCCAGGATTTAATCGTCCGAATAGCGCTGCTCTTGCCACGGATCGCCGCGGTTGTGATAGCCGCGCACTTCCCAATAGCCGGGTTTGTCCTCGGTGACGAATTCAATGCGCTGCAGCCACTTGGCGCTCTTCCAGAAATACAGATGCGGCACGATCAGGCGAACGGGGCCGCCGTGGTCGCGCTCGATCGGTTGCCCCTGCCAGGAATGCGCCAGCAGGGCGTCCTCGGCCGCGAAATCCTGCAAAGTGAGGTTGGTGGTATAACCGTCGTGGGAATGCAGCACGACGAATTGCGCGTCGTCTCTTGGTTTGCAGGCGGCCAGCAGCTCTCGGGTGGAGAGCCCGTCCCAGCGATTGTCGTAGCGCGACCAGGTGGTGACGCAGTGGATGTCGGAGATGAATTGCTGCTGCGGCTGCGCGCTGAACTGGGCAAAATCCCAGAACAGCGGATTCTCCACCGCGCCATAGACGTCAAGCCGCCAGCGGTCCTGCGATATGTTCGGCGTGACGCCGAGGTCCAGCACCGGCCAATCCCTGGTGAGGTGCTGGCCGGGCGGCAGCCGTTGTTCGTCGGGGCGCGCGATCCGGCCGATCAGAAACCGGCCTTCGCGCGCCCAGCGCTCCTTGGTTTTGGTCAGCTTTGAGTCCGGCGGCAGGTTTTCGTCGGTCATCGCTGTGCTCCGTAGCTGGAACGGCGCGGCCGTCACTCGTGACGGTGCATCGCCGAGTTGTGCTTGGTGTCGCGCATGGTGGCGTAAATGATCAGCGACAGGAAGATCATGCCGCTGAGATAATAATAGAACCACTGCTCGTGGCCCAGACTCTTGAAGTACAGCGCGATCATCGGCGCGGTGCCGCCGAAGATCGACACCGTCAGCGCATAGGGCAGGCCGACGCCGAGCGCGCGGATATTGGTCGGAAACAGTTCCGCCTTCACCACGGCGTTGATCGAGGTGTAGCCGGCGACAAACACCCAGGCGGCGCAGATCAGCAGGAACGCCGTGAACGGCGACTTGGTCGATTGCAGCGCGGTCAGGATCGGAATCGTCGACAGCGTGCCGGCGACGCCGAAAAAGATCAGCAGCGGCTTGCGGCCGATGCGGTCCGACAGCGCGCCATAGAGCGGCTGCAGCAGGCAGGCGAAGATCAGCGTGCCGAAGATCACCGTGGTGGTCTGGTCGGCGGTGAGTCCGACCGAGAGCTTGACGAAGGTTTGCATGTAGGTGGTGAAGGTATAGAAAGCCGCGGTGCCGCCGGCGGTGAGGCCGACCACCAGCAGCAATTCGCGCGGATATTTCAGCAGCCCCCTGATCGATCCCATCGGCTTTTTCAGTCGCTTGGCTTCCTCGAAGGCCGGGCTCTCATGCAGGTCGCGCCGCATCACCGCCGCGAACACCGCGAGCATGGCGCCAATCACGAACGGAATCCGCCAGCCCCACGCATACAATTCCGCTTCGGTGAGAAACACCTTCTGCAGCAGCAGCAGCACGATGATCGCGGTCAACTGGCCACCGATCAGCGTGACATACTGAAAGCTGGAATAGAAGCCGCGATGCTTGGGATCGGCCACCTCGCTGAGATAGGTGGCGCTGGCGCCATATTCGCCGCCGAGGCTGAGACCTTCGATCATGCGGGCAAAGGCCAGCATCACCGGGGCGGCAAACCCGATGGTCGCGTAAGTCGGCGTACAGGCGATGATCAGCGAACCGAAACACATGCACAGCACCGACAGGGTCAGCGACAGCCGCCGGCCGTGGACGTCGGCGATGTAGCCGAACAGCCAGCCGCCGAGCGGGCGCATCAGGAAGGTAGCCGAGAAGATCACGGCGGAATTGAGCTGCTGGACGACGGGATCGCTGTTCGGAAAAAAGGCCTGCGCGAAGTACAGCGAGAAGGCGGTATAGGCGTAGAAGTCATACCATTCGACGAGGTTGCCCATCGAGCCGATGAAGATCGCCTTCACCCGCTTCTCGACGTCGGCAAGGTGAAGTTTGCCGTCGACGTTCGGTGCTGCAATTTGATCCGCCACGTGTCACCTTCAATTCCGTGAAATGAAATGCTCCGTTGCCACGGCTGCGACAAAAAGCCAATGCCGCGCGATGCATTGCAGCCGGCAGAAGCTGTTTGCTGTCCTCACGGCAGGCATGGTGCGATGCAATATTCGACGGAATGCTGATCATGGCGGCGCCTATGCGACGAAAGTTGCAGGCGAGGCGAGCCGGATCGTTGGACGAAGCAAAAATCGTCTTGATGCGTATTGATGGGGTATCACCCGCGTCCACCGCCTGGTCGCGGGTGATATATTTTATATCAGGTTCAGGCTGCCGCCCTCGGATCGATCGGGGTCGAGCCGCGCAGTCCCAGAATGTCCTCGAGGACGCGGGAACCGGCGAGAAGGGCGGCTTCGCCGCGCGGCGGGCCGACGATCTGCAGGCCGACCGGCAAGCCGCGCGAGGTAAATCCGCAGGGCAGCGACATCGCCGGGCAGCAGATCAGCGTGATCGCGTAGACGATCGCCAGCCATTGCACATAGTTCTCGAAGGTGGTGCCGTTGCATTCCGCGAGATAGCGCTGCTCGATCGGGAACGGTGGTACGATCGTCGCCGGGCACAGCAGCAGGTCATAGGTCTGGAAGAATTCATAGGCGCGGGCCGCCATCGCGACGCGCTGGCCTTCGGCGCGCTCGATGTCGGTGACCTTGAGCTTGAGGCCCTCCTCGATATTCCAGATCACTTCCGGCTTCAGCATGTCACGCTTGTCGCGCAGCAGCCTCGCCTTGGAGAGCGCGAAATCATACGCGCGCAGCACGTGAAAGCATTCATGCGCTTCGCGGAGGTCGGGATGCGCTTCCTCGACGATCACGCCGGCTTCCTCGAAGCGCAGCGCCGCCTGGCGGGTGATCGCGACCACTTCCGGGTCGACCGGGGTGATGCCGAGATCCGGCGAATAGGCCACGCGCTTCGGTTTGCGGCCGGAGCGTGCGGCGGCGCGGAACGTGTCCGGCAGCAGCGGCAGCGACAGCGGGTCGGCCGGATGTTCACCGCTCATGGCGTCGAGCATCAATGCCAGATCCTCGACGTTGCGGGCCATCGGCCCCTGCACGCTGAGGGTTCGCGCGATCGCCACCGAGGGCGAAATGGCGACGCGGCCGATGCTGGGCCGCATGCCGACCACGCCACAGAAACTGGCGGGATTGCGCAGCGAGCCGCCCATGTCGGAGCCATGCGCCAGCCAGGCCGTCCCGCTCGCCAGGGCCGCCGCGGCGCCGCCGGAGGAGCCCGCCGCCGAGCGCGACAGGTCCCACGGGTTCAGCGTCGCGCCGAACACATCGTTGAAGGTGTTGGCGCCGGCGCCGAATTCCGGCGTGTTGGATTTCGCGTAGATCAGCGCGCCGTTCTCTTCCAGGCGCTCGACCAGCAGGTTGGATCTGGCGGGGATCGTGTCCTGAAAGATCCGCGACCCTTGCGTGGTGCGCACGCCGGCCACCGCGGTGAGGTCCTTGATGGGCACCGGCAGGCCGGCCAGGATGCCGCGGCTACCGAGCGGCTTCTTCATCAGCTCCGTCGCAAACCGGCGGGCGCGATCAAAACACAGCGTCGGCAATGCGTTGACCTTGTCATCGACCTCGGCAATTCGCGCCTCGAGCGCATCCAGCAGTTCAAGCGGTGTCACCGTGCCGGCATTGAGTTGATCGACGATGGCGCATGCCGTCGCCTTGATGAGCTGTTGATCAGATGCCACGCACTCTCCAGTTCGCTTGCCTAAAATTGTCGATCCCGACGGAATTGCCGTGTAGACCATTTTGCGACGAAGTGTAATCGCAGCGCGCCGCTCTGCACGAATACGGGGATGCAACCATGGGTAAGCCTTTCGGAGCAACGGACTGGCGCGCGATGAGTCGGGAGCAGGTCGATGCCGGCCTCAACAATGGCGTCGCGGTTGCTGGCAGTGCCGAGATCGGCGCCGGCTGGGTCGAGCGCTCCGAGGCGATGAAAGTGAGGTTTCCGGCGCATCTCGAGCTGAGCTACGGGCCGCGCGAGCGCAACCGGTTCGACTTTTTGAAGGCCGCCGATGGCGGCCCGACGCTGGTGCTGATCCATGGCGGCTACTGGCAGATGCGCTCCAAGGATTTTTTCACCTGCTTCGCCGCGGGACCGATGGCGCACGGCATCAACGTCGCCGTGATCGGCTACACGCTGGCGCCGGAAGCCACGCTCGACGAGATTGTCGCGGAACTGCACGCCAGCGTCGACGCGCTGGTGGCGCAATTGCCGTCACTGGGCGGAGATCCCGCGCGGATCATCGTCAGCGGCTGGTCCGCCGGCGGCCACCTCACCGCCACGACGCTGACCCATCCCGCGGTCAAGGGCGGCGTTGCCATATCGGGCATCTACGATCTCGAGCCGATCCGCCACAGCTATCTCAATGAGAAGCTGAAGCTCGATGAAGCGATGTCGAAGCGCAATTCACCGTTGCTGCGGGATAGCGGCCCGGCGGCGCCGCTGTCGCTGGTGGTCGGCGGCAACGAGTTGCCGCTGCTGCGGCAGCAGACCTCGGATCTGGCCGCGTTCCGCGCGGTGCGCGGTCTGCCGGTGAGTTACGAGGAGATCGCCGGCGCCGATCATTTCAGCATCATGAAACAGCTGGAATCTCCGACTGGACGCATCACCACGCTGATCAAGCAGATGGCGGAGCGGATCTAGTCCCGAACCGGGTGCGTTCGCGATAGCAATGACCCGGCCGCGGCGATCGGTCCCGGCCATCGCGCATCGCGCAGTGCACTGCAGCGTTGATCGCCGGCCGGGTTTGGTCCACACCTCCCGACACAATTATTGGCGAAGGAAACAGGTCGTGAGCACGCAAAAAGAATATCGGATCGCGGTCATCCCGGGCGACGGCATCGGCAAGGAAGTGATGCCGGAAGGTTTGCGCGTGCTGGAGGCCGCTGCCAAGAAGTACCGGGTCAAGCTGCATTTCGACCATTTCGACTTCTCGTCCTATGATTATTACGAGAAGCACGGCCAGATGATGCCGGATGACTGGAAGGACCAGATCGACAAGCACGACGCGATCTATTTCGGCGCCGTCGGCCTGCCGGCAAAAATTCCGGATCATATTTCGTTGTGGGGATCGCTGATCAAGTTTCGCCGCGAGTTTGACCAGTACGTCAATCTGCGCCCCGTCAAGCTGATGCCCGGCGTACCCAGCCCGCTGGTCGGCCGCAAGACCGGCGATATCGATTTCTGGGTGGTCCGCGAAAACACCGAAGGCGAATATTCATCGGTGGGCGGTCGCATGTTCCCCGGCACCGATCGCGAATTCGTCACCCAGCAAACGGTGATGACGCGGATCGGCGTCGACCGGATTCTGAAATTCGCGTTCGATCTGGCGCAATCGCGACCGAAGAAGCATTTGACTTCGGCGACCAAGTCTAACGGCATCTCGATCACCATGCCGTATTGGGATGAGCGCGTGGAGGAAATGGCGAAGGCCTATCCGGACGTGAAGTGGGACAAGTACCACATCGACATTCTAACCGCGAATTTCGTGCTGCATCCTGACTGGTTCGACGTCGTGGTCGGCTCCAACCTGTTCGGTGACATCCTCTCCGATCTCGGCCCGGCCTGCACCGGCACGATCGGCATTGCGCCGTCGGGCAATATCAACCCGGCCGGGCTGTTCCCGTCGGTGTTCGAGCCGGTGCATGGTTCGGCGCCCGATATTGCCGGGCAGGGCATCGCCAATCCGATCGGCATGATCTGGTCCGGTGCGATGATGCTCGAACATCTCGGTGAGAAGGAAGCCGCCGCCGCCATCGTCATGGCGATCGAGCGCACGCTAGGCGAACGCACGCTGCGTACCCGCGACCTCGGCGGCCAGGCCGACACCTCGGCCTGCGGCAAGGCCGTGGCGGAGATGCTGGAGTAGGTACTGCCTCGGCTCGGTTGCATCGTTCCCCGGACGCGGTGCACCGCGCCGCCATTCGGCGGCGTGGTGCGCCGCAAAGCCGGGGCCCCGGGTGGCGAAGAAAAAAACCGGGATCCCGGATATGCGGAGCGGCGTGGAACGCCGCACCGCGTCCGGGACACGGATCATGATCGCCGCGCGAGCCGCGTCGCCAGAAATTCCATCAGTACCTCGACCCGCGCGGGGCGCGGTCCTCCCGGTGGGGTGACGAGGTAGACCCCGCTTTCGGATTGCGACCAGTCGGCCAGTACGGCTTCGAGCTGGCCGCACGCCAGCGCCTCGCCGCAGATGAATTCCGGCAGGTCGCCAATTCCCAACCCCGCGATCAGTGTCGGCAGCAGCGCTTCGCCATTGTTGACGCGCAGCGGACCGGCCGGTCGCACGCTGGCTTGCTCGCCCGCGGCGTTGCTGAAGTGCCAGACGCCCGGTGTCGAGAGATAGGTATAGCCGAGGCACCGGTGCCCGGCGAGCTGCAGCGGATGTGTCGGACGGCCATGCCTGACGAAATAGGCCGGCGCTCCGACAATGTAACGTGGCATGCCGCACAGCCGTCGCGCCAGTAGCGAGGAATCCGGCAAAGTTGCGATGCGGATCGCGGCGTCAAATCCTTCGCCGATCAGGTCAACCGTGGCATCGCTCAGGCTGAGATCGATCGAGATTTCGGGATAGGCCGCCAGAAATTCGGGCAGCAGCGGCGCCACGACCTTGGTGCCAAAGGTCATCGGCACCGCGAGTCGCACCAGCCCGCGCGGTGTCGCCGATTGCGCCAGCGCCTCGCTCTCGGCCAGTTCGCCGTCGGCCAGCAATCGGGCGGCGCGTACCGCCAGCGTACGGCCGGCGTCGGTGAGCGCAATCCGCCGCGACGTCCGGTTGAACAGCCGTGCGCCCAGCCTCTCCTCGAGCCGGCTGACGGCCTTGGAGACGGTGGCGGTGGACAGCGCCAGCTCCGCCGCGGTGGCCGCGAAAGAGCGCAGCTCGACCACCTTGGCAAAGATCGCCAGTGCCTCGAAGTCGAGAAGTTTTGACATCAATTTCCTGAACGATGAGTTTCCATCATTTCTATTTATGCCTCATCTGGCGCAGGCTATCCACCGGATAACGCCATGCCATCCAAGCCAGTTGTCCAACCAGGAGCCCGCTATGACCAAGGTTCTCGTCCTCTATTATTCCGCCTATGGCCACATCGAGACGATGGCCAACGCTGTCGCCGAAGGCGCGCGCGAGACCGGTGCCACGGTCGATATCAAGCGCGTGCCCGAACTGGTGCCCGCCGATATCGCCAAGGCGTCCTACTACAAGGTCGACCAGGCCGCGCCGGTCGCGACCATCGATGATCTCGCGAATTATGATGCCATTATCGTTGGCACCGGCACCCGCTTCGGCCGCATGGCCTCGCAGATGGCCAACTTCCTCGACCAGGCTGGTGGGTTGTGGGCGAAGGGCGCGCTGCATGGCAAGGTCGGAGGGGCCTTCACCTCGACCGCGACCCAGCATGGCGGCCAGGAAACCACCCTGTTCTCGATCATCACCAATTTGCTGCATTTCGGTATGACCATCGTCGGCCTGAACTATGGCTTTCAGGGCCAGATGAAGCTCGACGAGGTCACCGGCGGCTCGCCCTATGGTGCGACGACGATTTCCGCCGGTGACGGCAGCCGCCAGCCCAGCGAGAACGAACTGGCCGGCGCCCGCTATCAGGGCAGGGTGATCGCGGAGACCGCGAAAAAGCTGCATGGCTGAGGCATAGACTATCGCTCGATGGCTGGAACCGACAGTCATGCCAGGCATGACTGTCGGTTCGTCCACCCGCGTTGATTTTTTTGCTCCGGCGCAGCATGGTCGGAACAATGTCTGACATGTTCTCCACCCTCGCCGCGCTGGTCTATGACGACAGCCAGGATCCCGACGCGATGCTACGCGGGTTTGCGGCTGATCTGAACGCGCGCGGTTGCCGCGCGGTCGGTCTGGTGCAGCTTGGCGATGCCAGCGGCGGTGCTCCGCAACTCTCGGCGTTGCTGGTCCATAATGGCCATACGATCCGGCTGTTTCAGAACCTCGGTCCAGGCGCGACCGGCTGCAAGCTCGACCTTGGCCAGTTGCTCGACGCGGGCATCCAGGTGGCGAACGCGATCGACGAAGGCGCCGATCTGGTCATCATCAACCGCTTCGGCCGCCAGGAACGCGATGGCAAGGGCCTGTCCTATCTGATCGAGCGCGCGCTCAGCGCAGATATTCCCGTTATCATCGCGGTCCCGGTGGCGCGGTTGGCGGACTGGGCCAGTTTCTCCGACGGCATGGCGACGCAATTGTCCTGCGAGCGCGCGGCGCTCGACGCCTGGTGGATGTCGGTGTACGCCGCGCGATCGCAGGTCGCGTAGAACCGCGCCTACGCATCCGTTCCCCGGACGCAGCGCACTGCGCCGCCGGGACACAGCCGGAATGCCGTCGTATCAGCTCCAGGCCCTCAACTTTAGTCCACCTCGCTTTGCGCGGTCCGAGCTTGTCCGTCCGGCGCGCCGGTACTAGATGTCGGGTCATCGTACAACTTTATGACCCGCCCGATCGACGAAGCGAATAGACGACGCGCCCGGGCGCTCCTACACTGCCAGCAAAGTCGACCCCTAAGGGGCGAACCAAATAACCGGCCAAAGTGCCGGACTCAGGAAATTCACAGGGAGGATTTCGTCCATGAGAAGAAGAGATGTCGTCACGGGCGGCCTCGCCGCGCTGGGACTCGGCGCCGCTGGCCTCGGTCGCCTCACCCCCGCACTCGCCCAGAGCAAAATGGTGCTGAAGGCGTCCGACGTCCACCCGCTCGGCTATCCCACGGTGGAATCCGTGATCAAGATGGGCAAGAAGCTGGACGCCGCCACCAATGGCCGCCTCACCATCCAGATGTTTCCCTCGATGCAGCTTGGCGGCGAGAAGGAAGCCATCGAGCAGGCCCAGGTCGGCGCGCTGCAGATCGCGCGCATCTCGGTTGGCGCCGTCGGCCCGGTGGTCGATGACGTCAACGTCTTCAACATGCCGTTCGTGTTCCGCGACGCCCGGCACATGGAAGCCGTGCTCGACGGCGAGATCGGCACCGAGCTGCTCGACAAGATCACGGCCAACCAGAAGACCGGGCTGGTCGCGCTCGGCTGGATGAACGCCGGCTCGCGCAACATCTACAACAGCAAGCGCCCGATCAGGACTATCGCCGACCTCAAGGGCCTGAAGATCCGGATGATCGGCAATCCGTTGTTCATCGACACCATGAACGCGCTCGGCGGCAACGGCATCGCGATGGGCTTTGATCAGGTCTATAGTGCGATGCAGACCGGCGTGGTCGACGGCGCCGAGAACAACCTGCCATCCTTCGTGGCGCAGAACCACTATCAGGTCGCCAAGTACTTCTCGATGACCGAGCACCTGATCATACCCGAACTGCTGGTGTTCTCGAAAGCCTCCTGGGACAAGCTGTCGAAGGACGATCAGGTGCTGGTGAAGAAGTTTGGCCGCGAGGCACAGGCCGAACAGCGGGTGTTGTGGTACGAGGCCGAGAAGACCGCGCTCGACAAGATGAAGGAAGTCGGCACCGACGTCATCACTACGATCGACAAGAAGCCGTTCCAGGAAGCGGTGAAGCCGGTGTGGGATAAGTATGGCGCCAAATATGCCGAGATGACCAAGCGCATCGCCGCGGTGGGTTAGTCCATCACCGTCATTCCGGGGCGCGGGCGGCGCCAGCCGGCCGCGAACCCGGAATCCGGAGATGTTTTGAACGTCTCGAGGTTCCGGGTTCAATCGCCGCTGCCGCGGCTCGTACGCCGGAATGAGAACCGAGTGATCCTGAGGTCTGCATGTCCGACGTTCTTTCAAAACTGCCCATCATCTCCCGGCCACGTGATGAAGCCGCGGGCCATGGCGCCGCCGCGGCCTTCCGCCGAACGATGGATGCGCTGTACTGGAGCGGCGCGGTTATCTCCTGCATCGCGCTGGTACTGATTTCGGCAATCATCCCGTGGGCGGTCTACACCCGCTATATTCTCAATAGTGCGGCATCGTGGCCGGAGCCGCTAGCGGTGCTGCTGACCGTCGCAGTTACCTTTATCGGCGCTGCAAACTGCTATCGGCAGCGCATCCATATGAACATGACGGTCGGCACCAATCTGCTGTCACCGCGAATGCGCGTCGGCGCTGCCTTCATCAGCGAACTGCTGATGGCGGCGATGGCGTTGTTCATGATGATCTGGGGCATGAAGCTGGTGCTGGCGACCTGGGGCAATTCAGTCGACGAATTCCCGGCGCTGTCGGTCGGCATCACCTATCTGCCGATTCCGATCTCCGGCGCGATGATGTTCCTGTTCGTGGTGGAGCGGCTCACGATAGGTCCGCCGCCGCAGGATGGCAGTGACTCCCATGTCGCCTTTGAATAGCTCGCCGCCGCACTAGTCCTCAAGCAAGATAAAGAAAACCACGATGGACATCGCCGTTCTACTGCTCAGCATGTGTCTTTTTTTCGCCATTGGCATGCCGATCGCCTTCGCGCTGGCGCTGGCGGCGCTGGTCGGCGCGCTGTGGATCGACCTGCCGGTCGCGGCGGTGATTCAGCAGCTCTCCAGCGGTGTCGGCAAGGTGTCGATGTTGACGGTGCCGTTCTTCGTGCTGGCGGGCGCCATCATGGCGGAAGGCGGCATGGCACGGCGGCTGGTGGATTTCGCCGCCGTGGTTGTCGGCTTCACCCGGATTCGCGGCGGGCTGTCGCAGGTCAATATTCTTGCCACCACCATCATGAGCGGTATCTCTGGATCCTCGGTGGCCGACACTTCAGCGATCGGTTCGGTCATGATTCCGCAGATGGCGGCCAAGGGCTATCCGCGGGTTTTCGCTACCAACGTCACGATCTCCGCCTCAGTGCAGGCGATCCTGGTGCCACCGAGCCACAATGCGGTGATCTACTCGCTGGCCACCGGCGGCGTCGTCTCGATCACCAGCCTGTTTCTGGCCGGCATCGTCCCCGGGCTGCTGCTCGGCTTCTCGATCATGCTGCTATGCCTGTATTTCGCCTATCGCGACGGCCATCCCAAGGGCGAGCCGGTGCCGATCCGGCAGGCGCTGAAAATGCTGGGTGACGCGACTTGGGGGATTATCACCTTGGTGATCGTGCTCGGTGGCATCCTGACCGGGGTATTCACGCCGATCGAGGCCGGCGCGGTGGCCTGCGTCTGGGCGTTCTTCGTCACCATGTTCATCTACCGCGACTATAAATGGTCAGAACTGCCGATGCTGACCTATCGCACCCTGCAGACGGTGGCGATGGTGCTGACCTTGGTGGCGACCGCGTCGTGTTTCGGCTATGTCGCGGCGCTGATGCAGATGCCGGCGAAGATGACTGAATTCTTCGTTGCTATTTCATCGAACAAATATGTGCTGCTGATGTGGCTCAACATCATGCTGCTCGTGCTCGGCACCGCGCTCGATCTGGCGCCGCTGCTGTTGATCTGCACGCCGATCCTGCTGCCGGTGGTGAAGAATTTCGGCATCGACCCCGTGCATTTCGGCATCGTGATGCTGCTGAACCTCGGCATCGGCCTGCTGACGCCACCGGTCGGCACCACTTTGTTTGTCGGCTGCGCGATCGGCAAGGTCTCGGTGGACGAGGTGATGCGCGGCATCTGGCCGTTTTATTACGTGATGTTCGCGGTCTTGATGCTGGTGACCTATGTGCCATGGTTCTCGATGGCCCTGCCGCACGCATTCGGGTTTCGATGAGGCCGCGGCCTCTCCACGTCATTGCGAGGAGCCACCGGGTCCGGCTTCGCCGGCCCGATGATAAACTCCGCGACGCGGCAATCCATAAAGTCGCGGAGAAAGACCGGATTGCTTCGTCGCAAGGGCTGCTCGCAATGACGTATGCTAAACGGGCGAGCCGTTAGCCAGCCGCCGGTAGCGTTCCTTGCCGTTGAGCAGATGTCGGCGCATCGCGTCGCGCGCCTTGCGGGGCGAGCGGGCAGAAATGGCGTCGACGATCGACTGATGTTCGCGCTCGACGCTTTCGAGATAGCGTTTTTGTAATTCGGCGTTGCCTTCAAAAGTCCGGATGCTCTGACGCGGAATGATCAGCCCGCCGAGGAATTCGAGGAATCCGACGAAACGCGAATTCTGCGTTGCGATGGCGATCACAAAGTGAAAATCAAAATCTTCCTTGACCGCGCGGTCGCCATTGCTGATGGCACGGCTGAAGGTGGCCGCGGCTTTGGCGATTGCCTTCAACTGCGCGGCACTGGCCCGCTCGGCGGCAAAGGCCGCGGCCTCGATCTCCACGGCGGTGCGCAGTTCGAGGATCTCGATCACGCTGCCGAGCGAACCCAGCCCGTCGGGGTCGATTGCGTAAGGCTGCTGGTTGGGATCGGCGTGGACGAAGGCGCCGGCGCCCTGCCGTGTCGTCACCAGGCCGCGCGCGCGCAGCGCCGAGATCGCCTCGCGTACCACGGTGCGGCTGACCCCCATCGCCGCCATCATGGCCTGCTCGGTCGGCAGCCGGGCGCCAGCGGGCAATTGTCCCTCGCTGATCTGCGCGGCGATACGCTCGACTACGTCCTCGGTGCGCCGCCGCACCGGATTAATCGGTCGTAGCAGAGCCGGCGTCTCGCCACCGGATTTCTTGGGCGCGGGTTTGAGCTTTTGTTGTATGGTCATCGTACAACTTGGCTACCATTGCCGCGCCGCTCCGGCAAGATAAGCACCCGCGGCTCTTTTCCTCTCGGCCGACGAAAGAAGGAATATCCGCTATGGCCCCGCTTACACGGGGTAGGCATCTTCCAGCCACCAAAGGTGTTCTCCAGATGCGCCGCCAGCGCCAGCGCGACATCCTCGCGCCAAGGCCGCGCCGCGACCTGTACGCCGAGCGGCAGGCCCTCCGGTGAAGTGCCGACGCGGACGGTGACCGACGGCCAGCCGGTCAGATTGTACATCTGGGTAGAGCCGAGCTCTTGCGGATATCGTCCTCGAAGGCGGTACCGTGCTTGATCGCCGGATAGAGCGCGACCGTGAGTGCCTTCTCGATCAGCGGCGAGATTTCATCGGACAAGTAGCGGCAGGGGATGCCGATTTGGCGGCGCATGCAAGACGACAAAACCGGCAGGTTCTGGACGCCGCGGCGGCAGCCGTTGCGCGAAACCTGGTCTGCAAGCTCGCGAATTAGCTCGGCTCGCGGTTCTTGAGGTCGCATTCGACCCAGGCGCCCTTGATCGCAAAGCGTTCGAACGGCGAGTTCGGCGCTGCCATTCGCAGCGGCGCCAGAAATTGAGCATCGGCCGGGCTGCGCAGATGAAAGAATACGTGGTTGGCGGTCATGGTATTGTGGGCCAGCCAGACGATGCCGGAAAAAAGTTCGATCAGGAGCTGGCCGTATTTGCCGAGATCCTCGGTACCGAAATCGTATAGTGGCGAAACCGTCATGAAGCGGGCCCGCAGCAGCGGCCCCTCGAACTTGCTCATCAACAGCTTGTTAACCTGGCAGAAGGCGTGCGGGACAGAGCCTTCATACAGTCCATAGAGGCCGCCCTTGCCGCCTTGCATCTGCGGCTCCAGCGCCGCGAACGTGCCGATCGCATAGGTCGAGAAATCCTCCTCGGCGGCCTCGGCGATCTTGCGCCATTGCGACTTCAGGGAAATCCAGGATTTGTCGGCATCACTGATAGGCAAGAGCCGCATGTCCGGGCATCTCCGATAAGGTCGTCGCGATCGATCCATGATCGTAGCGAAATACCTTCAACATAAAGATAACGCGGGCTCCGGATGCAACCTGATGCCATGCAGACGCATCTCATCGGACATGATGACGAGCCAGAGTATCCTGAGTTGGCGGGAGAAGAAACCTGCCTGTTACGCGCCGGCGGCGTGGAGGCCGGCGGCAGCGATCGCCGTCACGGACGCCAGCCATTGCCAGGTCCGGGCCATCGGTGAACGCGGCTGGGGGCTTTTCGAGCGCATCGGTTTCGTCCGGTTCGCGCAGCGTGTGATGCTGGCCGCAGCCCGAATTGAGCCGCGTCCCAGACATCATGCGCCATGGTGGCACTGTCGAGACCCCGACGAAAATAGCGACAGGAGCACTGCCGCTATGGCTAGCGCAGCACTCATGTTCTCTTTCGTGACCTGATCGTGGTGTAATATTCTCGGCCGCATTCAGGCCGGCGCCGTCATCTGTTCGGGCTGCGGTTCCTGACATACATCCACCCAGGTGGCATTGACCAGCGCCGCCATCCGTTCGGGCGTGATGCGTACCGCGCTATGGATCGACCCCGCCGCCGGCACCACCTCGTCAAAAGCCCGCAGCGAGATGTCGCAAAACACCGGCAGCGGCGTCGCCAGTCCGAACGGGCACACGCCGCCGACCGGATGACCGGTGAGCGACACCACCTCACCGGCGTCCAGCATGCGCGGTTTGGCACCGAACGCGGTCTTGGCCTTCTTGTTGTCGAGCCGGGCGGTGCCCTTGGTCACGACCAGCACGACGCGTTCACCAACCCGCAGCGACAAGGTCTTGGCGATCCGCTCAGGTGCGACGCCAAATGCCTCGGCGGCCAGCGTCACCGTGGCTGAACTCTTGTCGGAAACGATCACGGCGACGTCGGGGGCGTGTTCGGCGAAGAAGGCGCGGACGGAATCGAGACTCATATCGGAAAGCTCCAGAGGCGACGCGGTCGCCGTCTTGCGAAAAATTCACACGTAGCGTGGGAGCGGCGGAACGGATTTTTCGCCGCACGGTTCTGTCCACGAAGACGTTGACCGCTTGCTGTGTATCTTTGGCGCCGGACGCGGATAGCCAACAGAGGTTC
The DNA here is from genome assembly GCF_025356345.1 of Tardiphaga sp. Taxonomy (GTDB): domain Bacteria; phylum Pseudomonadota; class Alphaproteobacteria; order Rhizobiales; family Xanthobacteraceae; genus Tardiphaga. The sequence continues at coordinate 19,850 of NZ_JANXTC010000104.1, read as the reverse complement.
GTTTTCGACGACGTGGCCATTCGGGGCACGCGTTGCCGGATAGCCGGCTCGCTTCCGTGGCTGCTATCGTGTGTGTGAACTATATGCCGAGCAGTTTTCGCGCGTTGTTCTTTAGCACCTTCGGCCGGATGTCGTCGCGGATTTCCAGCTTGGCGAAATCGGCCATCCAACGGTCCGGCATGATCACCGGCCAGTCGGAGCCGAACAGCATCTTGTCCTGCAGGATCGAGTTGATGTAGCGCACCAGGATCGGCGGGAAATATTTCGGCGACCAGCCGGACAGGTCGATATAGACATTCGGCTTGTGGGTGGCGACCGACAGCGCTTCTTCCTGCCAGGGAAAGGATGGGTGCGCGAGAATGATCTTCATGTCGGGAAAATCCACCGCGACATCGTCGACATGCATCGGGTTGGAATATTTCAGCCGCATCCCCATGCCGCCGGGCATGCCGGAGCCGACGCCGGTCTGGCCGGTGTGGAACAGGGCGATAGCGCCACCCTCCTGGATCGCCTCATAGAGCGGGTAGGCCATGCGGTCATTGGGATAGAAACCCTGCATGGTCGGGTGGAATTTGAAGCCCTTGATGCCGTAATCGGCGATCAGCCGCCGCGCCTCGCGTACGCCGAGCTTGCCCTTGTGTGGATCGATCGATGCGAACGGGATCAGCACATCGGCATTCTGCCGCGTCAACTCGATCATCTCGTCATTGTTGTAGCGCCGGAAGCCGGTCTCGCGCTCGGCATCGACCGGAAAGATCACCGCGGCGATTTTCTTTGCGCGATAATAGGCCGCTGTCTCCGGAATCGTCGGCGGGTGCTTGTGCGGCGACTTGAAATAGTCGGCCATTCTGGCCTGAAAGTCGTCATAGCCGTCGTCGCCATGGCAGCCGCACGGTTCCTCGGCATGGGTATGGATGTCGATCGCGACCAGCTCATCCGGATCGATCAGTTTCATGCCGTCACTCCCTCGATGTGCATATTCATTCGCACCCGGGTTGCCTTACCAAAAAGGCCGCGCCTTTAACAGTCGCGTCGCACTGGTTGTTTACCCGGCCGGTGTCGTCTGGGTGCGGATGTCCTGCGCGGTGCGCCGCAGCGCGATGAGGAAGCGGTCCCGGGCGGCGGCTTCGTCGATGGTGCCGGAAATCGTATTGATGCTGATGGCGGCGACCACCTTTCCGGCCTGGTCGCGTACCGGGACGGCGATGCCGCAGATGGCGGGATCGAGTTCACCATCTACCCAGGCATAGCCGTCGGCGTCGGCGCGGCGCAATTGTTCGGAAAGCGCGCGGGCATCCACGATCGTGCGCGGCGTGACCTTCCTGAATTCCGTCGTGGCCAGATAATGCGCGCGCTGCCCTGGTGGCAGCGCCGCCAGCAAGACGCGGCCGAGCGACACCAGATGGGCCGGCAGCCGGCTGCCGACGGCGAGATTGGCCGACAGGATCCGCCGCGCCGGCAGCCGCAGCGCATAGACGATCTCGGTCTCGTCCAGCACGGCCAGCGCGCAGGATTCGCCGAACTCGTTGCGCAAATCTTCCAGCGCGCGCTGCGCGTAGCCCCAATAGGGCAGGGCATTCAGATAGGACAGGCCGAGTCCGAGCGCGCGTGGCCGCAGGCTGAAGTAACGACCATCAGCCTCGCAATATTTCAACGCCACCAGCGTAGTCAGCATACGCCGGGCGGTGGCGCGGCTGAGGCCGGCGATACTGGCGACTTCGGACATGGTCTGCCGTCCGGGAGGGCGGCCGAGCGCCTCGACCACGGCGAAGCCGCGTGCGATCGCGCGGACAAAGCCGTCGCTTTCCTTGACCATGGTTACGTCCGGAGTTGTCAGTACAAAAAATTAGGATCAATAATATTGAAAAAACGAACAAAAAGTTCGTCCAGCGAACGATATTGGAGAAAGCGCGATGGTGCAAGCTGAAGCTTTCGAGACTGATTTCTGGAAGCACGCCAATGTGCGAAAGGTCTGGGATGACATCGTGCCCGGCGAGCCGCGCAAGACTCTGCCTTATGTACTGACGCAAGAAGCGATCGAACTATACTGCCGCTCGGTCGGTGAAACCCACCCGCTGTATTTTGACGACGCCTACGCCCGGACCACGCCGTTCGGCGGACGGATCGCGCCGCCATCTATCCATATCCTGCTGATGTTCACCTGCACCCCGGCAGATGACTGGATGCGTACGCCCGGCACCGTCAACGCTGGCCAGTCGTGGAGCTACAACAGGCCGGCGCGTCCCGGCGACACGATCACGCCGCAGGCCCGCGCGCTCGACAAGTTCATCAAGCGTGAGCGGCTCTTTGTGGTCCATGACAACGTGTTCTTCAACCAGCACGGCGACGTCATCTGTTCTGGTCGCGGCCATACCATCCGACCGATGTGAAGGACGAAGAATCAATCATGCCCCCCAACTTCGAAAAACTTGCCATCGGCGACCTTATCGACGGTCCGACATTCGCCGTCTCACGCGAGTCGATCCGGCTGTTTTGTGACGGTTCGCTCGACTACAATCCGCTGCACCTCGACGACGACTACATGAAGAACAGCTTTGGCAAGACCAATTTCGGTGGCATCATCATGCACGGCATGACCAATTTCGGCCTGATCACGCGCATGATCACGGATTGGGCCTATCCCGCTGGGGCCGTGCATCGCCGGCTCGAAACGCGCTGGGTCAAGCCGGTAAAACCCGGTGATACGATTCAGCCGGTTGGTATCATCAAGGCCAAGCAAGGCACAGAGCGTTCGCGCTGGGTATTGATCGATGTCCTGGTGCGGAACCAGAATGATGAAAAGGTTGCAACCGGCGAGGCGATGGTTGAATTTCCATCGCTGGTATAAATAATAGATATAGCGGCAATCTAAGTCGTTCACCGGACAAAAACGTGCGGGGTCGAAATGAAAATGCTCGCGGGGCTCTCGGCGGCGTGCCTGTTACTTGGTGGCGCTGTCGCGTCGGCGCAGGCGCCGAACCTTCCAGTCAGCACCATCAAGATAATAGTGCCGTTTCCGGCCGGCGGCACCACCGACATCCTGGCGCGCTTTATCGCGCAATATCTTGGCGTAAAACTCAGCGTCTCCACGCTTGTCGAGAACAGGCCCGGCGCGTCGGGTAGCATCGGATCCGAGATGGTGGTGAAATTGCCGTCGGATGGCAGCGTGCTGCTGCTGACCGCGACGCATCATGTCATCAATCCCAGCCTGCGCCGTCATTTGCCCTATGACACGCAAAGGGACTTTTCGCCGATTGCCGTGGTCGCCACGGCGCCGAACGCGCTGGTCGTGACGAAGAACTTTCCGGCGGCAAATCTCGCGAAACTGATCGCGATGGCGAAGCAGGCGCCCGGCAAATTGTCGTTCGGCTCGTCCGGCGTCGGCGGCTCCAATCATCTGTCAGGCGAATTGTTCAAGGAAATGGCCGGCATCGAGATCGAACACATTCCCTACAAGGGCGCGGCTCCGGCCATGAACGATCTGGTTGGTGGTCATATCCCGATCATGTTCGATACGCTGCCGACGGTAATCCCCGGTGCCGAAGCCGGCACCATCCGCGTGCTCGCCGTCACCAGCCTGACCCGGGCGGCGTCGCTGCCTGACGTGCCGACGCTGGACGAGTCCGGCGTCCGGGGGTTTGAAGCCATCTCCTGGTTTGGGCTGTATATGCCCAGGGCGGACGGTAATCCCGCCTACACCCGGCTGGTGGCGGCGATGGCCGAGATTTTGGCGGCCCCCGCCACCCGGGAAAAATTCGCAATCCAGGGTGTTGAGCCCGGCCAACTCACCGGGGCCGCCTTCGCCGCCTTTGTCGATTCGGAGATCGGTAAGTGGAGCGGGGTGGTGCGTCGCGCCCATGTCCCGCAGGAATAGGCTGCAAGTCGCCGCCCGGAAGCCGAAATAGCCGCGAATATCGCCGGACCGTGAGCCGAAAGGGGCAGATTAGATTGACATTCCGGGACCCGATGGCCTAGAAACCGGCTGTCCCGGGCGGCTCGTTCGCCAGCGGGGGCAAACCCATTTTTCAGTTTCGGCCTGTCGCACACGGCCTTTCAAGCTATCAGGATTTGACCCATGAAAGTCCGTAACTCGTTGAAGTCGCTGCGCGCCCGTCATCGTGATAACGTTCTGGTCCGTCGCAAAGGCCGGGTTTACGTGATCAACAAGGTGCAGCGTCGCTTCAAGGCTCGTCAGGGCTGATCGGCGGCTAATTCCGGTTTGATGGTCCGCAGGGCCTGATAAAATTCCGAGATCACGGCTGTGTGACGCGTTTGCTGCTTTGCAGCGCGTTTTTTCATGTCTAGACTTGCGGCATGGCTAGATTAACCGTCGCAGGTCTTGGAATTGTGCTCGCTGCGCTGCTTGCCGCAGCGCCGGTCGATGCACAGGTGACCGCCCCTCCGGGCGCCGCGAAGAAACTTCCCGAGGCTCCGGCGAAACTGCCGAAGGTTGGCGCCGACAAGACGCGCGGGCTGGATTTCCTGTTCGGGGCGCTGAAGGCAGCCCCCGACGAGGACAGCGCCAAGCACGTCGAAGCGCGAATCTGGGCGTTGTGGAGCCAGACTTCGAGCGACACTACCGCTCTGCTGATGGTGCGCGCCAAGACGGCGCTGGACGCCAAACAGGTCGATGTCGCGCTGAAACTGCTCACCGCGGTCATCAAGCTTCGTCCGGACTATATCGAAGGCTGGAACCGGCGCGCCACGCTGTATTATCTGCAGAACGATTACACCCGTTCGCTGCAGGACATTGAGCAGGTACTGGTGCGCGAGCCGCGCCATTTCGGCGCACTCGCTGGCCTCGGCATGATCATGCAGGAACTTGGTGACGACAAACGCGCGCTGGATGCCTTTCGCAAGGCGCTCGACATCAATCCGCGGCTCGAAAAAGTGCCTGAACTCGTCAAGACCCTGACCGAAAAGGTCGAAGGCCGCGATATCTGATCTCGAGGAAATGATCGCCGGGTCGAACAGGGTGTAAACTTGGCGCCGCGCGGTGCTCGGCTGATGCATGGCAGCCCCATGCCAGAATTTAATTGTCCCGGCAGCACACTTCCGACACATCGGAACGGCCAAACAGGATATTCCGATCATCCGCCGGAAGGGAAACCCGTTGGCGCCAAAGTCTCTCCCGCTGTTCGCCTTGCTGTGCCTGCTGTTGGCTGCCCCCGCGGCGGCCCAGAATGTTGCCACACCGGCCGCCAGCGCTGTCCAGGGCCTGACGCCCGAACAGGCCAATCGCGCGTTGGAGACCCTGCAGGACGACGGCAAGCGCAACGCGATGATCGACACGCTGCGTGCGATCGCACAGGCGACGCCGGCCCAGCCCGAGACCAAGCCGGTGATCCCGCTGGTGGCCGACAGCCTGGGCGCGCAACTGTTGCTGACTATTTCGCAGCAGGTAGGCGAGACCGCGCGCGAGGTAGCCGACGCCGCGCGCTCCGTCGCCCGTCTGCCGTGGCTGTGGCACTGGCTGCAGCGCGCCGCCAATGATCCGGCCACCTATGAATTATTGTTCGATATCGCCTGGAAACTGGTGCTGGTGTTCGGCGGCGCGCTGGCAGCGGAATGGCTGGTCAGTCGTCTGCTGCGCCGGCCGCTGACGCTGCTGGAGCTCCGGATTCCGTATTCGGCGCGCGCCCCCGCCCGGGTAATCGAACAAATCGATCCACCGTCCTCGACAGCCGACATCACCGAAGTGCCCGACCTGCATCGGCGACACCGCAGCCTGACCCGGGCCTGGCAGTCGCTGGTGCGGTTGCCGTTCGTGCTCGGTCGCCTCGCGCTCGAACTGCTACCGTTGGTGGCGTTCGCCGGCGTGGTGACGATGATCCTCAGCACCGACATCGGCGACGCCGGCGTGACGCGTCTGGCCATTCTCGCGATCGTCAATGGCTACCTGGTCGCGCGTGGCATCATCTGCCTGACCCGCGCCCTGTTCGGTCCGCTCAGCCTGTTCATGGTGCGCGAGGAAACCGCGGCCTATATCGAGATCTGGACCCGTCGCTTGGTCGCGATCGGTGTCTCCGGCATCGCCTTCGCCAATGTCGCGCTGCTTCTCGGCCTGCACCGGCCGGGCTATGCCGCGCTGATTCGGCTGGTCATGCTGGCGGTGCATTTATTCGTCGTCGTGATCATCCTGCAGTGCCGCCGCCCCGTCGCGCAGGCGATCCGCGCGCCGGTCGGCGCCACCAGCCTGATGAGTATCGTCCGCAATCGCTTTGCGGGTCTGTGGCACGTGCTGGCCATCGCCGTGGTGCTGGCGCTGTGGGGCGTCTGGGCGCTCAACATCCAGAATGGCTATTCGCTGTTGCTGCAATATTTCGTCGGTACCTTGGTGGTGGTGCTGGCCACGCGCTTGGCTTCGATGGTCGCGCTCAGCCTGATTGACCGCGGCTTCCGCATCCAGCCGGAAGTGCTGCTGCGTTTTCCCGGACTGGAAGCCCGCGCCAACCGCTATTTGCCGCTGCTGCGCCGGGTGGTGGCCGCGATTATCGCGGTGATCGGGGTCGTAGCCCTGCTGGAAGTGTGGGGCGTCAACGCGCTGGTGTGGTTCTATGGCGGCCAGATCGGTAACCGCGTCGTCTCCGCGGTGGCCACCGTCGGCGTTGCCACGTTGGCCGCGGTGGCAGTCTGGGAAGGCAGCAATGCGCTGATGGATCGGCAGATCGCGGTGCTGACGCGCGACTCGCATTTCGCCCGTGCCGCCCGGCTGCGCACGTTCCAGCCGATGCTGCGTACCACGCTGCTATGCGTAATCGTGGCGGTGGTGGCGCTGACCGCGCTGAGCGAGATCGGCGTCAATGTGGCGCCGCTGCTGGCCGGCGCCGGAATTCTCGGCATCGCCATCGGCTTCGGTTCGCAGAAGCTGGTGCAGGACATCATCACCGGGCTATTCCTGCTGCTCGAAAACACCGTGCAGGTCGGCGACACCGTCACGGTGTCAGGCCTGTCCGGCGTCGTGGAGAATGTCTCGATCCGCACCATCCGGTTGCGCGCCGGCGATGGCGCTGTGCATATCATTCCGTTCAGCGCGGTGACGACGATCACCAATTCGAGCCGCGGCGCCGGCAATGCGTCGGTGAGCGTCAGTGTCGCCTACAAGGAAGACACCGATCGTGCCGGCCAGATCCTCAAGGACATCGTCACGCAGATGCGCGGCGAGACTGCGTTCCGGCCATTGATCCGTAGCGATCTGGAATTGTGGGGCGTCGATAAGGTCGATGGTGCGATGGCATCGATCGTGGGCCAGATCCGTTGCACCGATTCCGGGCGCTGGGCGGTTCAGCGCGAATTCAATCGAAGGCTCAAGCTGCGCTTCCAGGACGAAGGCATCGAGATATATAATGGCCAGCAGACGATCCTGGTTCAGGTGCCGATGCCGGAATTTGGCGATACTGCGGATGATGTTGCCGCCGACGACCATACTGACGCCAAGCCGTCAACGCGCCGCATCGCGGGCAGGGCCTAGCCGATTGGCGGCCGTCAGTCCCGAACGATCAGTTCAGCAACGCGTGGCCCGGCCGTAACGCGCCGAACATCTGCTGGGCATGCAATCGCCGCAGCTCGCTTTCCAACTGCTCATTGACCAGCAGGAGCGCCTTTACGGCACCGCGCAGGTCGCCGTTGCAGGTGGCGATGATTTCATCGATCACGGTTTCGTTGGGCTCGCGGGACATTTTTACTTCTCCGTTTCAGGAGTTTATTCTTGGGCCTCAATTTGGGAACAATGCGGCAGCTGGTACGTGGTTCCTGTGGATAGCGTGGATAGTTCCAGTTTTTGCACCTTCAAGCCATATCGTGGCGAAACGGGAAGTGACGCCCATATGAAGCGGGTAATTGTATTGGGCTCCCCCCGTGAGAAAATCCGTGATCGTGCTGCTGGCTTTGCTCGTGATCCCGCTTGCCGTGTCGGCGGTCAAATACTGGATCGGCGATCGCGGGGAGAACTGGCAGCGCGCCGACCGCTCCAGCGCCGGGCTGTTGCCGCTGCCGGCCGCGCATCCGGAGGCGCTGGTTCGGGTCTTCGCGGCGCGCACCGTGCGCTGGCGCGGCATCTTTGCTGTTCACACCTGGCTGGTGTTCAAGGAACAGGGCGCCGCGCGATACACCAGATATGATTATACCGCATGGGGCGAGCCGATCCGGATCAACGGCTTTGCCGCCGATGGCCGCTGGTTCGGCGAAGCGCCGACCCCGATCGCATCTGCTGATGGGGACAGGGCAGCGGCGATGATTCCTAAAATCCAGGCTGCGATCGCGAGCTATTCCTGGCGCGCCGACGGCGACTACCGGGCCTGGCCCGGGCCGAACTCGAACACCTTCGTCGCCGCCGTGCTGTCGGCGGTGCCGGAGTTGCAGGTGGCATTGCCGCCAAATGCGATCGGCAAGGATTTTCCCTGGACCGGCGACGCGTTTGGCTGGACGCCATCGGGGACCGGCATTCGCGCGACGCTCGGCGGTTACCTGTGACTCACCATTGGCTGGGTCGAAGGGGTTGAGGTCAACGTCCTAGGTGCCGTGCTCGGCGTTGATATCCGCCGTCCGGCGATCAAGCTGCCCGGTATTGGCCGGCTTGGAGTCGGCGCGTGAAGGCTGCCGCTCGAAACCCATCCGGCGCGGCTGCGTAACTGGGCCGTGCATAAATTTACCCGGATAGTGATAATGATCGTGGCAGGCTCGGTCGCCGCGCTGGCGTTCCTGGCGCTGGCGACGCAGGTCGGCGTTTACCTGCTGCAGCGGAAATATCCCGCGCTGGGTCAGTTCGTTGATGTCGCCGGCGCGCGGCTGCATGTTGTCGACATCGGTCCGCGCGACGCCGCCGGCCCGCCGATCGTGCTGGTGCATGGTGCCACTTCCAATCTTGGTACCATGCGGGTTCCGCTCGGCGACATGCTGGCCAGGAACCATCGCGTCATCCTGATCGACCGGCCCGGACATGGCTGGAGCACGCGCGACGATCCGCGGAACTCGTCGCCGGCGACGCAGGCGAGGATGATCGACGAGGCGCTGGGCCATCTCGGCATAAGCGACGCCATCCTGGTGGTGCATTCGCTGGCGGGCGGACTCGGCGCCTTGATGGCGCTGGATTATCCGCAACGAGTGTCGGGGCTGGTGATGCTGGCGGGCGTCTCCTATCCGTGGCCCGGCGGCGTCGGCTTCTACAACGAGGTCGTGACCACGCCGCTGATCGGCCCGTTGCTGGCCTATACGATTACGCTGCCACTTGGCCTGTTCCTCACCGAGCCTGGCACCCGTGCCGTTTTTTTGCCGCAAGAGATGCCGGACGGCTATGTGCGGCAAAGCGCCATTCCGCTGGTGCTGCGGCCCCGTGAATTTCTCGCCAATGCTTGGGATCTGGTGACGCTGAAGGCGGCGATCACCGAGCAGGCGCCGCGCTATCCCGATATCAGGGTGCCGACGCTGGTCGTGACCGGCGATACCGACAGCACGGTGTCGCCCGAGATCCATTCGCGGCGCTTCGCCGCAACCGTCCCGGGCGCGAAACTGTTCGTGCTGCCGAATGTTGGTCACATGGTGCAAAACGCTGCGCCGGATCTTGTTACCCGGGAGATCGAACGCATGATCGCGGCCGCTGACACAAGACCGAAGGCGGCTTCCCGTTAACATCTATTCTCCATCGACCTTTAATCACTCCAGGAGATTTGCATGAGCACGACTTTCGGATCGGCCAAATGGAAGGGCGGCATCAAGGACGGCATCGGGTCGATCTCGACCAAGAGCGGCGCGCTCGCGGACTACCCCTATGGTTTTGCCAGCCGATTCGAAGGCAAGGCCGGCTCCAATCCGGAAGAGCTGATCGGCGCGGCGCATGCCGCCTGCTTTACCATGGCGCTGTCGCTGATTCTCGGCGAAGCCAAGCTCACCGCCGAATCGATGGAAACCAAGGCCGACGTGACGCTGGAAAAGCAAGGTGACGGTTTTGCTATCACCAAGGTGCATCTGACGCTGTCGGCGAAAATCCCCGGCGCCGATCAGGCGACGTTCGATGACCTCACCGCGAAGGCCAAGGCCGGCTGCCCGGTATCGAAGCTGCTGAAGGCCGAGATCACGCTGGACGCGACGCTGCTGGGCTGAGCAAAACGTTTGTTGTTCCGGGGCGCGGACGGCGTCAGCCGGCCGCGAACCTCAGCCACTCCAATTGGAGCGGCGGGGAACCTCGAACTGTTTTTGAACATCTCGGGATTCCGGGTTCGATCGGGCTCGCCTTCGCGCCCGGAATGACAATGCTCACATGCTTCCGTCTTCCTTCGGCCCCACAAAAGCAATGCGCACCATGTTGGTGGCGCCGGGGGTGCCGAGCGGCACGCCGGCGACAATGATGATGCGCTGGCCGGCTCGGGCAAAGCCGTCGCGAAACGCGATGCGGCCGGCACGCTCGACCATGTCGTCGAGGTCCTTCGCATCTTCTGCCACGACACAATGCACGCCCCATACCAGCGACAGTTTGCGGCCCGTCGTCAGGTTAGGCGTGATCGCCACCACCGGCGGCTTCGGCCGCTCGCGCGCGACGCGCAGCGCGGTCGATCCCGAACTGGTCCAGCAGATGATCGCGGACAGTTCCAGCGTCTCGGCGATCTGCCGCGCCGCATCCGCGATGGCGTCGCCGGCGGTCGGCTCGGGATCGGGCCGCTGCGCGGTCAGCACGGTGCGATAGGTCGGGTCGCGCTCCACCTCCTCGCCGATCCGGTTCATGGTCGCCACCGCCTCGACCGGGAATTTGCCGGCGGCCGATTCCGCCGACAGCATGATGGCGTCGGCGCCCTCATAGATCGCGGTGGCGACGTCGGAGACTTCGGCGCGGGTCGGCACCGGACTCTGGATCATCGATTCCAGCATCTGCGTCGCAACCACCACCGGCTTGCCGGCGCGGCGCGCCATCCTGGTCATGCGCTTCTGCAGGCTAGGCACGCGCTCCAGCGGCAGTTCGACGCCGAGATCGCCACGCGCCACCATCAGCGCGTCGGAAGCATCGAGAATGTCGTCGAGCCGATCGATCGCCTGCGGCTTCTCGATCTTCGACATGATGGCGGCGCGGCCGCGCACCAGCCGCCTGGCCTCGTGAACATCCTCGGCGCGCTGCACGAAGGACAGCGCCACCCAGTCGATGCCGGTATCCAGCGCGGCCTCGAGATCGAGCCGGTCCTTCGGCGTCATCGCTGACACCGGCAGGTCGGTATCCGGCAGGCTGACGCCCTTGCGGTCAGAAATCCGCCCGCCGACCACCACCCGGGTCACGGCGCGGTCGGACGTGGCCTCCTCGACGATCAGTCGCAGCTTGCCGTCATCGATCAGCAGCGCGTGGCCGGAGCGGAGCGCCATCAGGATCTCCGGATGCGGCAGCTGCACGCGGGTGCTGTCGCCGGGCGCGGGATTGTTGTCGAGAATGAAGGTCTCGCCGTTCTGCAATTGTACGCCGCCTTCGGCAAAGGCGCCGACCCGCAGCTTCGGGCCTTGCAGATCGACCAGGATGCCGATCGGCCGGCCATAGCTGCTCTCGACGTTGCGTATGGTCTTCACCAGCTCGCGCATCTTGTCGTGCGAGGTGTGGCTCATATTGATGCGGAACACGTCGGCGCCGGCCTCGAACAGCTTCCGGATCATCGCGCTGTCGGACGAGGCCGGACCGAGCGTGGCAAGGATCTTGATGCGGCGCTGCCGTCTCATGGCTTGCCCGGCGTCGTGGCGGGCGGCAAGGCCGACCCCGGTGGCGGACCGTTCGGCACATTGGGAATGGCGGGAAAGCCCTGGCCTGGCGGGCCGACAGGACCGGGCAAGCCGGGCAGGCGAGGCGGCTGCTCGTTGGTCTCGGTGAGCTGCACTGTCCAGGCGCGCTGTTCGCCGGTATCGACCTCGAAGAAGCCGGTGCGGTCGAAGCCGCGCGCCAGGCAATTCTCGGTTCCCTTGATGGTGAATTCCTTGTCCCGCGAGCACATGAAGGCCTGGCCGGACCATTCGCCGCCGCGGTCATAATCCAGCGCGTAGATATAATAGAACCGCGCCACCAGGGTGCCGCGCAGCAGCGTCTCGCAGGCGCGCGACGATACGTTCCACCAGCCCTCGGTAGTCCAGCCCTCGGCATCCTTGTAGCCCAGCGCAATGCCAACCCGGCTCGAGGTGTTGTTGCACAGCCGGAAGTCGGCCGCGGCCGGCGCCGCCCACAGACACGTCAGGGCCAGCACCAGCGCCGGCAACAGAATGGCCAGGGTAGCGCGTTGAAACCGGCGGCGGCGGCCATAGATCGTGATCATTCGGCGAAGCTATCTCAATTCACGAATGATTTCGCGTGGCCCGTCGGAGCTGTCAACCGTCGCGAAGTCACGTTTCACGGGCGCGGCGCTGTCGCGCCCGCGGTTTGGCAAAATTGGTCACAGCGCCCATGTTAGACGGATCGTGGCGCAACAGCGAGACCGAGCATGGCGATCGACGACAAGACCCGCACTGAACTGGAAGCCGCGGTGTTCCGCCGTCTGGTTGAACATCTGCAAAAGCGCACCGACGTGCAGAACATCGATCTGATGAATCTGGCCGGGTTCTGCCGCAATTGCCTGTCGAACTGGCTGAAGGACGCCGCCGATGCCCAGGGTGTCGAGCTGAGCAAGGACGCCAGCCGCGAAGCGATCTATGGCATGCCCTATGAAGACTGGAAAACCCTGCATCAGGCACCGGCCAGCGCGGCGCAGCTCGATGCCATGAAGAAGACGCAGATCGGGCATTGAGGGCGGCGACGCCGGCTTGCATCGGTCAAGCGGCATCGCGATTCAGGTGGCATTAACCGCGTATTATTCCGGGGGTGCTGTGGATGTCGGTGAAGGCGCCTTGACGTGAGTCGCCTCACTCAAGAGTGTCGTTTCGAAAGACCGACCCCGCTCGCGGGTCTGTCCCCGCCTTTCCGCATCATTTTATCAGGAGTTTCCGATGGCCACCTCAGCAGCGTCCGTGCTGGACGACCAGGCGACCCATTCTTTCGCCAAAGACCAGCTCAAGGCCATCGTCGAGCGTATCGAGCGTCTGGAAGAAGAAAAGAAGACGATCTCCGACGACATCAAGGATGTCTATGGCGAAGCCAAGGGCAATGGCTACGACGTCAAGGCCCTGCGCACCATCATCCGCATACGCAAGCAGGACGCCAACGAGCGCGCCGAGCAGGAAACCATCCTGGATACCTATCTGCAGGCCCTCGGCATGCTGTAAGGCGGCGTAAAGCCGCGACCTTAGCAAGGGTGCGCTGTTTCTTCCCTCTCCCCCCGCGCAAAGCGAAGCTTCGCTGGCCGGGAGAGGGTAGACGCGCGTCAGCGCGGCCGGGTGAGGGATACCGCAAGCTCCCGGACTTACGACTACCCCTCATCCGTCACGGATTTCGCCCGTGCCACCTTCTCCCACGAGGGGAGAAGGAAGAAAGTCGAACCAACTCAAATTTAAAATGCAATCGCGCGCGTTTAGCGCAGCGCGGCCGTGCGCACGAACAGCGTGGTCGTCAGCGTGCCGGTGGCCGATCCGGTGAACTGGTCGCTGACCAGACCGAGCTGCGGGTCGTCGGAGAAGCTCATCGACACCACCGTCTGTGGCTTGACGAAGTGGTCACGCATCACGGTGAGATCGCTGTCGCCTAGCACGGTCGATGACATCGAGGTGCTTGCGCTCGGCGCAATGATCATGGCGCGCATCCAGACATTGTTGTCCGGCATCGGCGCGGCGGCGAGCCGTGTCGAGATGGTGATGGCGCGGCCCGGCGTATTCTTGCCGACCACGGTGGTGATGTTGTTGACGGCCATCGGGTTGCGGGCCACCGCCATCGGCCGGATGCCGCGCGGGATCGATGCGCTGGCGGTGACAACGGCCGTGCGCTCGGTCGCGGAGGCCGGCGGCGCATAGGCCATCGCCTCGCTGAACAGGCTGGACTGTGGGTCGGTGGCGTTGGCCAGCGCCTGGCGGGCGCTGATCGCCGCCACCAGCTGCGGCGCCGCCTGTTTTGGCGTGGCCGGGGTGTCACCCCAGAAACCGCGCGCGTTGATGATGTCGGCCGGGGTCTGCGGCTTCGCCGCGTTGTCGTCGCCGATCGCCGCGGGCGGCCGGGGTAGCGGATTGCCATCCGACGCCATCCGCGGGAGCGGCGCCCGGTCAGCCGAAACCAGATCAGCCGAAGCCAGCTGGAAATTGGCCGTCGGCCGCGCCGGAGTGGCCGGCTTGGCGCGCGGCATTGGCACCGGATCGGCGGATTTAGCAGGCATCGCCGCCGCCATCAGGCCAACCGCGGAAGCTTTGGCGGGAGTGGCCGCCGCGGCGGCGCCTTCCTCTTCATCATCACGTGGTGAGCCGCGGAACAGCGAGGTGAACAGGCCGGGCTTGCTCTTTGCCAGTGTGGCGCTATCGCCATCGCCGCGCTTTTCGATGTCAGCCATCGCCAGTTGATAGCCGGGCAGTGGGTTGCCGTCGGATGGCACATGTACAGTGCGGCCATTCGGGAACACGCGCGCCAGCTGGTCATGGTTCATGCGCGGCCAGTGCCGGATGCTGCCGGTGTCGAGATGAACGAAAGGCGAGCCCGAGGTCGGATAGAAGCCGACGCCGCCGCGCTGCAGACGAAGCCCGGCGAAGCGGATCTGCTCGAGCGGCACGTTGGGGATGAAGAAGTCCATCGCATGGCCAAGCATGTGCTGGCTGGAGCGCGCCACACCGGAGGAGCGGCGGCGCAGCATGGCATTGGTAGCAGGCGAGCGGTAGGCGGAGATGATCTGGATCGGCGCCTTGGCGTCGACGTCGCGGTAGACTTCCCACAGGATGTCGAACAACCGACGGTCCATGGTGGTCTGGTCCTGGCTGCGCCAGTCGCGGAGAAAATAGTTGATCTTCTTCATGCCTTCGTCGTCGTAGCGGCCGCTGCGCTTGAAGGTGACGGTGAGGTCTTCGCCGGAATGGGTATGGTGGAAGGACAGGGTGCGTGTCTCGTCCTGCGCGGTCGCGTTGTGCACCGTGCCGGCGCCAGCCATCAGCATCAAGGATGCCGCCCCGGCCTGAAGGCCGGCACGCGAAGGCAACGATTTGAAACGGCGTGCGAAACCAGCCAGCACGTATGAACCCACCCAAGTCAGTAACCGAACCCTCGCGACCCCATGCGGCGAGAGACGGTGAACAGGTCTTAGATCACGAGGGTTAATCGAGCATGACCCCGTGTCACCTTCCGGTTGTTCAGGCCGGTCATTTAAATTTAACCCGCTGACTATGGCAGAAACTAGCCCGGTGATGAAACGCAGGTGGAGAATGGTTAATTTGGCTTAACCGCAAGCTCGCGAAAAAGGGCTCCACCCGAGGATGAAGCCCTTGAAATATATAGGGTATCAGCGCGTCGCTTCCTGCGAACTTGTCCCAAAAGCGGTGCGGTACGCCTCCTTCAGGAAGGCGCCACGCACCGCCGAGCCGGCACCGTGACGAATACCGGAACCTGATAAGGCCGCGGACGATTTATCGCGTTACCGTGCGGCGCGGCTTCTGGCCGATCGGCGCGGGCGGAGGGGTTGGTCCGCCGAACAGGCGTTCGAAGAAGTTCGGTCCGCTGCTCGCACTGGCGCCTGGACCGTTATCGTTAAAGGCTACGCCCTGCGGAATGTCGGCGCGGGGGCGAGAATAGCTGGGCTGCGCCTTCGCCACCACGCTTTCGAGATCCTTGCCCCGGGCATTACGCAGGATCGACAGCATCTGCGCGTCGCGACCATAGACGTCGGGGCGGGTCTGCAGCTTTCCGGCATCATCCACGAACGCGGTCTGGTAGGTGATGTTGACCGGAATCGGCGTCGGGAATTTGAGGTCGATCTCGCTACGGCCGTACATGCCGCGGATCTTCTCCGGCGTGTAGCGCTCGCCCGGCATGGTGATGTTGAGCAGCACCGCGGCGTACTGATCCGGGTTCTGCACGCGCATGCAGCCATGGCTGAAGGCGCGAACATCGCGCGAGAACAGGTTCTTGTCCGGGGTATCGTGCTGGTAGACCAGGAACTTGTTCGGGAAGTTGAAGCGGATGCGACCGAGCGCGTTGGCTTCGCCGGGCGGCTGCGCGATGTGGATGCTGCCATCGGAGTTGCGCGTCAGTTTCAAGCCCATGCGGTCGAGCACGGTCGGGTCCTGCGCCAGCGCGGGCAGGTATTCCTTATAGATGATCGAGGGTGGCACGTTCCAGGTCGGGTTGACGGTGATGTACTTCATCGTCTCGACCATCAGCGGCGTGGCGTGCGAATCCGGCTTGCCGACCACCACGCGGGCGGTCCAGACCTGCGCGTCGTTCTGCATCACCTTGAGCGAGAAGTCGGGGATGTTCAGGATCACATAGGCGTTGCCGATCGCGGACGCGCCGAGCTGGCGTGGCATCCATCGCCAGCGCTCCATGTTGACCATCACGGTGTCGATCTGGCGGTCGCGCTTCGGCGAATTCATCGCCCGCACGGTGGCATCATCGAGCACGCCACTGGTCTTCAGATCGTTGCTGGCCTGGAATTTGCGGACGGCGTCGGCGACCGCGGAATCATATTTGGTGTCGCCGGGATTTTCGACGTTGAGCCGCGCCCGCAGCAGCGGCACACGGGGATCTTCCATCACGGCCGCGGTCTGTTTCTTGGTTGGCTTGACGAATTTGAGCGCCGGGCCATCAGCAATCGGCTGCACCGGAAGACCGGTCTCGCCACGCAGCTCGGCGAGTTTCTTCTTGAGTTCCTGATAAAGCTTCTGCGGCGGATTGTAGCTGTCGAGCGCGATCGAGGCGTTGCGCGCGGTGGAGATGTTCACCAGCACTTCATTGGGATCGGTCGGGTGTTCCGGGAAGGAAACGTCACCGGAAATCTGTGACCAGTGCATGCGGCCGCTCTGCGCCTGGCGGGCATAGTCCAGCATGCTCGCGGTCAGCTTCACTTCGGCCTCGGCCAGCGCGTCCGGCGAGGTCGCTGCGGCGAAATCCGGCACCGGATAGTCGGCGGCGTTGAGGCCGTCGGTGGCGGCGTCCTTGAGGCGGGCGATGACGCCGTTGGCGGCGGTGGTCAGCGTACCGCCCTGGGTCCACAACGGCGCGTAGTCGCGCGCGGAGTAGAACTTGTCGACGGCGGCGCGTTCGCCGCGGCGGTCAAAATATTTCGAGGACTTGGCGCCGATCATGTCGCGCAATTTGTCCGCTACCGGCTGGTCCGCTGCGGCGACCGACGTCGCGGGCTTGGCGATTTCCTTCGTCAGTTCCTTGGTCGGTTCTTTGGCGGGCTCGATGCCGGGCACCGTCACAGGAGCGGTCGCGGCATCGTCCTTCTTGACGGGCGCGTCGGCGGCCGGGATCACGACGGGCCTTTCGGTCGCGGCCTTTTCCGTGGCCTTGATATCGTCGGAAACCGACGCTGTGGTCTCGGTCTTGAAGTCGCCCGCGGTCGGCGGCGGCACATTGGCGGGTTCGGGCCGCGGTACCGCGGCGTCGATCGCCAGCTCGGAGACGCTGTCGCGTGGCGAAGTGGTCTGGGCAGCGAATGCGGCGCCGGCCGACACCGTCAGGAATGTCGCGGCGACGGCCATCAGAACGCGGTCAAATCCAGATCGGCCCTTCGAATAGTCACGCATTCTCGCACCCCTTGGGTGAGCTGCCCCGCCATGGAACAGTTCGGTTACATTGCAGCGTCGGCTGGAATGGCTGCGTTGATGATCAGCACGCCACGATCTCACGCAGACGATACACATGGCTGGCTAACGCGCCTAGCGTGCCGCCCCGCTCGTCACGACAAACTGACTGTAACACACAGCATTTGCAACGATTTGCGTGGTTTCAGTGAGCTTTTCGGTAAGTGTGTCACCGGGCCGCAACGATTCAAGGTTCTGCCGTATTTGGACCATCGTTCGATCATGGACGTTACCGCGATCAGCCGGGCTGTTCGGCGTGCGCGTCCCGCGAATCCTTGTCGGCGGTGTCGTCGAGTTTGCGGTACAGTGTCGACCGCCCGATCTTGAGCCGCCGCGCAACTTCTGACATCTGTCCGCGATAATGGGCAATCGCGAAGCGAATGACCTCGCTTTCGAGGTCTTCCAGTGGCCGGACCTCGCCGTCGGGCGACAGCAAAGCGAGGTGTTCCGCCGGAATGAAGGCGAGTGCCGGGACGTCGATTCCCGGGGCAATCGTCGGGGCTGTTGCGTGGTAGGCCGGCTCCATCACCAGCGGTTCGCCATCGGGGTCGGTAAACGCGGGCGCTTGCGCGGTGACCTGCGGGAAATCGATCAGGCCGAGCTGGTCGCTCTCGCTCATCACCACCGCGCGATAGACCGCGTTCTCTAGTTGCCGGATATTGCCCGGCCAATTGAGGTGCCCCAGCATGGTCATCGCTTCGCCGGAGATGCCGGTGATCACGCGGTTTTCCTCGGCGCAGAACCGCGCCAGGAAATGCCGCAGCAGATGCGGGATGTCCTCGCGCCGCGTCCGCAGCGGCGGAATCGTCAGTGGCAGCACATGCAGGCGGTAGAACAGATCCTCGCGGAACTGGCCTTGCTTGACGCGATCGAGCAGCTTGCGATTGGTCGCCGAAACGATGCGCACATCGACCTTGACCGGGCGGCGCCCGCCAACCGCCTCGACCGAGCCCTCCTGCAGCGCGCGCAACAGCTTGACCTGCGCCGCCAGCGGCAATTCGCTGACCTCGTCGAGAAACAGCGTGCCGCCCGAGGCTTCGACGAATTTACCGAGATGCCGTTCGGTGGCACCGGTAAATGAGCCCTTCTCGTGACCGAACAGGATCGATTCCACGAGATTGTCGGGAATGGCACCGCAATTGACGGCGACGAAGGGCTTGCTGCGGCGCTCGCCGGAGCCGTGGATGGCGCGCGCGATCAATTCCTTGCCGACACCGGACTCGCCTTCAATCAGCACCGGGATGGTGGAAGTGGCCGCCTTGCGCGCAATGCGCAGCACGGCGTCCATCGCGGCGCTGCGGGTGATGATGTCGGCGAAAGTCAGCTTGCCTTCGCGGCTGTGCCGGATGCGCTGCAACTCGCCTTTCAGCGCACTGGCGTTCAGCGCGTTGCGCAGACTGACCTGCAGGCGCTCGACGCCGACCGGCTTGACGACGAAATCATGGGCGCCGGCGCGCATTGCCGACACCACATTGTCGATACCGCCATGGGCGGTCTGCACGATCACCGGAACGGCAAGGCCGGCGTCGCGCATCCGGGTCAGCACGCCCATACCATCGAGGCCGGGCATGACCAGATCGAGCACGACGGCGTCGATCGCCGGCGCTTCGAGGTCCATCAGCCGCGCCAGCGCGGCGTCGCCGGACTCCACCACCACGGCTTCGTAGCCGCAACGCGACACCATGTTCTCGACCAGACGGCGCTGCACCGCATCGTCATCCGCGACGAGGATTCGTTCGACCATAGGATACTCCAACGCGGGATTGTCCCGATTTGGGCCACCATGGCGACCAAAGCATTAATGCTTTCATAACACCGCGGCGAGCTGAGCCTTGGCGTAGGGAAGTACCTCAACGGCGCCGCGATAGATCATGTCACCAGCCACGTAGAGGATGATGGCGAGTCCGACATAGGCGATCCAGCGGTAGTTCTGTAGCAGCCGCGCCATGAAGCTGGCGGCGAGACCCATCAGCGCGATCGACAGCACCAGGCCGAAGATCAGCACATAAGGATGGTCGCGCGCGGCGCCGGCAACAGCCAGAACGTTGTCGAGCGACATCGAGATATCGGCGATGAGGATCTGCAGCGCGGCCTGGCGGAAGGTCTTGCGCGGCGCTTCGCCGTTCGTGTCGGTTCCGGACAAGGCATCATTGGCTTCGTCCTCTTGCCTGTGGGACGTCCGCAGT
>NZ_JANXTC010000043.1:0-33602 GCF_025356345.1 Tardiphaga sp. | reverse complement strand
GTGTGGGAAGATTGCATCGATCGTGGGCTGGCCACGCGCGTCAACGCCATAGGGCGCCAAGTATCGGTGGAATTGACCGGCGCCGGCCGCGCTTTACTTCGCGAACATGGCAGGAACAATGGCGCTGGCCACCCGCGCCCGCGCCCGCGCCGCGCGTTGGCGGGGCGAGGGCAGGAGTGAAGCGAACTACTTCCCGTAATAGTCCTGCGTGGTTTCCCAGGCCACCGTCTGCAGCAGCTTCGCGGTCGGGGCGTCCAGCCCGGCGTGATAGCTGTTGCCGACCGCGGAGCGGCCGGTCAGCGCCGTGAAGGTCACGCAGGCGGCGAGATAGGTCCCGACCAGGGTCGGATGGCGCTTGTCGGGCTGGTACAGATTGAGCTCCGGCTGCTTCGCCCGCAGCCGCGCAAAAGCGAGCCCGGCCGGGATCACCAGTGCGTTATTGTCGTTGCCGGCGATCGTATAGGCCTCGGCGAGCTGCTGCGTCATTTCCGGCTTGTCTTCATAGGCCCAGGACATGAACAGGATCGGCACCGCGCTATGGGAGCGGACGATCTCGCTGTTCTTTTTCGCGTAGTCCGTGAAGATCGGCTTCAGTTGCGGATGGATCGGGCACTGGCTGCAATCCATCATCACCGCCGCGTCAAACAGCTTGCCGGGCGGATTGAACACCACGACATTGTTGTCGTCGAAGGAATAATAGCCGACCGCCTTGGGCCGAAAATAGCTCTCCATGTCATGCCAGTCGAAGCCGGAGCCGCCGATCGTGATCATGGTGGCGCGGTAGCTCGCCTTGTGCTCGGGGTCGGCGGCCTTTTCCAGCAGCGACACATGGCCCGGCAGGCCGTTATTGTAGTAGAAAAAGCTGTTGCCGACGAACATCTCGGTCTTCGGGAAATCCGGACCGAGGGTCGTCACCTTCGGCTTGGTCTGGGCCTGCGATGCAGCGGGCACGGCGGCAATCGCGACGGCCGCCGCCGCGGCGATCAATAGTTTTCTGACGATGGGGGACATGGGCTACTCCTCTTCTTGCGTTCTGCCTCTGCAGCCCGCGACGAATAGCCGCTATGTCGATTGCGATCTAGCCTGATCGTGCCGCAAAGGCCTGCCGCATGGCAGCATAGCCCTGCTGCTGCTGGCTCCAGTTGCGGCCGCCGGTCATGCCGCCATCGACCACCAGATCGGTGCCGTTGACGAAACTGGAATCGTCGCTGGCGAAGAACAGAGCGGCCTGCGCGATGTCGTCCGGCAGTCCGGCCCGTGGAATCGGCTGCGCCGTCCGGAACACCTCGCGCATCGCGGCCGGCGTCTGCTCGGCGACCTCCACCGGCAAGCCCAGCGCCTTGCCGAAAATGCCGGTGGCGATGGCGCCCGGCGAGATGCTGTTGACGCGGACGCCGGATTCACCGAGTTCCATCGCCACGCAGCGGGTGAGATGGATCACCGCCGCCTTCGCCGCGCCATAGACCACCGACGACGAGAATCCGGCCTGGTGGCCGGCGATGCTGCCATTGTTGATGATGCTGCCGGAGCCCTGCCGTTTCATATGCGGGGCGGCGTGTTTCATGCCGAGCATCACGCTACGCACCAGCGTGGCCATCGCCGCGTCGAAACGATCGACGTCGAGGCCCTCGATGCCGCCGGTCTGCGCCGGACCGCCGGCATTGTTGAACAGGCAATCGATACGGCCAAATTTTTCGACCGCGTGATCGATCAGCGCGCGCATCTGCTCTTCATCGGTGACATCGGTCTGGCGGAAGCTGCAATTGGCACCGAGCCGCGCCGCCAGCGTTGCGCCTTCCGGCACGCGGCGCCCGGCAATGACGACCCTGGCGCCTTCCTGAACAAAGATTTCCGCCGTGCGCAGCCCGATGCCGCTGGTCGCGCCGGTGATCACCGCCACCTTGTTGTCCAACCGCCCCATCTCATTTCCTTCCCGTTGCTTTGGAGGTAGTTGACGATGCGAGGCAATTTTGGACAAGGCATTTTTACAGCTTTCGCCCCAACGCGGCGCATCCGCCGGAGGCGCCCGCATCATCGATGGAACAGACTACGGCCCGAGCGAGGCCAGCGTCGCCCACGCCGCCGCCGGCGGCTGGACAATGGCGGCAACGACCGGCGCCGGCTCGTTGCGATACTGCCGGACGCCGTCATGATCGATCACGAACAGCGGCTGCAAATGGCGGGCATCGACATCCTCGACCATCGCCATGCGGCGGTTGTCGAGCAGCCACCAGCGGCCGTCGAGCCGGGCAGCGGCGACGGCATGGTCTTCATGGCGCAGCGTGTCGCGCAGGATCACCAGTCGCAGGTCCTCGGCGGCAATCCCGGCGGCGCGCAGCGCCACCCATTTGGCGATCGCGTAGTCTTCGCAATCGCCGGCGCCGGCCGCCAGCGTGCCGAGCGGCGCGCGCCACACATCCGTTGCGCCATATTGCGCCTGGTCGCTGATCGCCCGAATCGCCAGATTGAAGCCGCGGTTGATCTCGCCCAGCCGGGCACGGCCATCGCGATCGCGGGCTACGGCGACCATGTCGAGAAACCGCCGCGCCGGCAATGAACAGTTTTCGCGGTGCTCCTCGCACAAGGCTAGCACGGTGAGTTCATCCGCCAGCTCGCGCTCCAAGCCGAGCCATTTTTCGTTGAGTTCGCCGCGCCGCACGACGGAGGTCGGCAGCCCGAACGGCTCGGCCGGACGGCCAATCGCGTCGATATCGGCATGCTCGAGCGGGCCAGCCCGCAGAACGGCCGGCGCCCCGCCGGCGATGGCGCATAGTAATATGATGGCGCGAAAAGCGCGCCCAACCTGACCGATCAACATCTGACGCCCCTTGTCCGGGCGTCGGCGGCAACAGCCAGCACGTGACCGGATCATTCGAGGCGAGGATGGCGGGAGAGATTTGCGGGTCGCTTAAAGCACCGCCGTCGCGCCGGTTAAAGTGCTGGACATGCTGAAAAGCGGCAGGACAAATCGCATCGAATTTTACTGATCTGGCGGGCGCGGGCGCATATAGCCGGCGGCCGCCAAGCCGAGCCGCGGCAATGGTTAACCGAAATTAACGCGTAGTCACAATCAGATACCGCCGTCCGAAATGAACTACGCCGAAGGTTGCGCAACCGTCCACTTTCGCATTGCACACCCCGGTGGTATGCATAATTCGATATTTCCTTTCTATTAAGCATAGTGCGGTGACCTTGAACTTCGCCGGGAAATTCGACTTTTCGCAGGACGGATTAAGCGCACTGGCCAGCGCGCCCGTAGCTGTGACCGCGCCCGCCCAGAGCGGCGGCGATATCGGTGCGACCATCGTGCCGGACGCCCGGCTACTGTTTTCCGGCGACTACGCACGTTCCGGCCTCGACCTCGTGCTGTCAAAGGACGGCCACAGCCACGTCGTAGCCGACTATTTCAAGGGCGCCTCGCGGGCGACGCTGGCATCGCCCGATGGCGCGCGCCTGTCCGGAGATCTCGTTCACGCGCTGGTCGGCGAGGTCCAGCTCGCCCAGCTCGGCGGCGGCAATGCCGCGGCACAGGTGATCGGCACGGTCACAAAACTCACCGGCAGCGCCACCGCGATCCGCAACGGCGTCTCGATCCTGCTCAATGTCGGCGATACCGTGCAAAAGGGCGACGTCGTGCAGGCCGGAAGCGCCTCGTCGCTCGGCCTCACCTTCATCGACGGCACCGTGTTCGGGCTGTCGGCGAATGCCCGGATGGTGCTGAACGAGATGGTCTACGATCCCAACGGATCGTCGAATTCCTCACTGCTCAGCCTGGTCCAGGGCACCATCACTTTCGTCGCGGGCGAGACCGCCAAGCATGGCGACATGCGCGTCGACACGCCGGTCGCGACCATGGGCATCCGCGGCACCGCCGTGCTGGTCGAGATCGGCTTCGAGGTGCCGGGCCAGGGCGGCGCACCTCCGGTCAAATTCCAGGTGCTGGTCGAACCCGGCGGCGTCACCGGCTCCTATGTTTTATACAGCAAGACCACCGGCCAGATCATCGGCACGGTCAATCAGGCTGGCCAGGTGACCAGCGTAAGCGGTCTGGGAGATACGTTGACTGCGCCGGCCGATCCGCTGTCGCCGATCGCGCAGGGGATCATCCAGCAGACGCTGCAGCAATATTTTCCGAACTATGTCCCGAATGCCAATCCGCGCAGCAATGGCTCCGGCAGCGGCTCGACGCCGTCAGATCCAAATTCAGGCACCAGCCCCGACCCGTTGAAATTTGTGCCGTCGCCGGACCCGTTTCCGGGCCAGCCCTTCACCGTACCGATCAACCTGCCGGGCGACACGCCCGGGACGCCCCCGATCAATGTCACGATCACGCGCTTCAACACCGCCCCCACGGTGTTCGTCGCGCCGGTGGCCGTGACGCTGCCGGTTGACCGGACCAGCTTCGAGATCCGCGATCAGGTCACCATCACCGATCCCGATGCTACCGATGTCGCCATCCCTTACGTTCCGGGAACCGCGCGCATCCTCTCAGTGACCGGTCCGTCCAACGCGCCGCCTGCGCTCGATCTGAAGACACTGGTAACGATCGATCCACAGACTGGCCATGTCAGCTACAATCCGGCGGCGTTCAAATTTCTCGCCGACGGCCAGAAGGCGGTCTATACGATCGGCTTCGACAGCCAGTCCGGGCCTGATACGATCCGCGAGACGCTGACCTTCACGGTCGATGGCAGCAACGACACACCGGTGGTGGCCGCGCCGCTGGTCGTCGCGGTGACTCAGGACAGCGCGCCACAGACCGTCAACCTGCTGGACGGCGCCACTGACCCGGACAGCGGCGACACCGCGTCGCTGTCCGTGAGCCACGTCAAATACGCCCTCGGCAACGCCCCGGCCTCGGTCAATCCGCCCACCGGCATTTCACTGGTTGGCACGACCCTGCATGTCGATCCGGCCGCCTTCGCCTATCTCGGCGCCGGCCAGACCGCGAAAATCGTCGTGACCTATGACGTCACCGATACCCATGGCGCGACGGTGGCGCAGACCGAGACCATTACGGTCACCGGCACCAACGACGCGCCGGTGATCGTGTCCGGCGACACCACGGCCAGCCAATCCATCGTCGTAATGGGTACGACCACCACGGTCCGCACGACAGGCAAGATCACCTTCGCCGATCCCGACGTCGGCGATAGCCACAGCATCATGAGCGTAACCTATACCGGCGCGGCCACTGCGCTAGGCGCGCTCGCATTCACATTGGTGGATACGACCAGCATCAATCCCGATGGCCAATTCACCTGGACCTATACAGCCACGGACGCAGCGGCGGTGCAGGCCGCGCTGCTGGACTCCGATAATGGAACAAAGGTCGAGACCTTCAAAGTAACCATTAGTGATGGTCATGGCGGCAGCGTGGTTCAGACGGTGTCGGTAACCTTGTCGGAGGCCAATGCAGCAGTTTGGGTTGGCGGCACGAGCGGCAACTGGAATGCCGCGGCCAACTGGAGCCCGGCGGGTGTTCCGACCACCTCCACGATCGCGTATTTCAATACGGCAGCGACGGTCAATCTCACGAGCAGCGTCACCATTGCCGGCCTGCATGTCGCCCAGAGTGACCTGATCCATTTCACAACGACGGGTGGCGGGCACCTGCTCGACGTCACCGGTGCGCTGATCAATCACGGAATTTTACAGCTTGGTTCCGGCGTGACGCTTGAATTGAGCGGCGTGGTGCAGAATAGCGGCGACATCATCGTCGATGTCGAGAGCTATCAGCCAGCCGGCGCGACATTGCTGATCGACGGGCATGTCAGCCTTGAAGGTCACGGCCACGTCACGCTCGATGGTATCAGCGATGCGATTACCGGCCATTTCTCGTTCTTGCATCCGGCGATCCTCGAAAACGTCGACAATACGATCAATGGTTACGGCCAGCTCGGCGACGGCTATCTGAATCTGATCAACGACCTTTTCGGCAAGATCATCGCGTCGAACGCTTTTCATGGCATCGACATCGACACCGGGTTCGGATTCTTCGTCAATCATGGGCTGGTGGCGTCTTATGCGGCCGGCGGCCTTAAAATCGAGGGCCGCTTCTACAATGACGGCACGCTCGAAGCGAAGGCTGGGTTGCTCGAGATCTGCGGCAAGGTAACGGGTCACGGCCACGCCATCATTGACGGGGGCGCCATGGAATTCGGTAATGACTCCGACGTTTCGGTGGTGTTTGCTTCCGGCACGACCGGAACACTGGTACTGGATGACCCGGACGATTTCACTGGCACTATTTCAGGTTATAGCAACGGTGACAGTATCCAGACCGGCTACGGTGCCGCGAAGACGGTGAGGAGCGCGGGCGACGACTTTTCAAAGGTTTTCCACTACGCGCACGGACCCGATCTGATCATCGCCAACTCAAACGACACGTCGTTTACACATATCCTGACCGGCAACAGTAACGACGACATTTTCATCGGCAGTTCCGCTGCCGACAATTTCGTTTTTGCGGCCCATCTCGGCAACGATACCATCACGAATTACCAGCGCGGTGTCGATCACATCGATCTGTCTGCCGTGGTCACCACTAACCATCTTACCGACTGGATACATCAACACGTCTCGCAAAGCCGCTTTGATCCGTCGGATACGCTGATCATCATCGATGCTCATGATACGATAACCCTGCACAATGTGCTCGCATCGAGCCTCACGGTCAGCGACTTTATCGTCCATTCCGGGGGCAGCCCGCACTTTGCTTGAACCCGCGTTAACCTATCCAGGACATTAACGTTGTTGGATCGATCCGGAGCCCGCTGACCGATCCCGCTATAATAGCAGGACGGCGCAACGGATCGTTGCTACACTGGCTCCCGGGATGTCTACAGGGTTTGACCATGCAGCGCGGCCTGTCACGAAGCTCCAGCCTGCCGGCGACGTCCGAGCTCGGCGACGCCCTGCGGGCCTGCCGCGGCGCGTTCCTCGGCGTCGGGCTGATGAGCTGCATGATCAATCTGCTGTACCTCACCGGTTCGTTCTTCATGCTGGAGGTCTATGACCGGGTGCTGCCGAGCCGCAGCGTGCCGACTCTGATTGGCCTGATCATCCTCGCGGGCGGGCTGTATATCGCGCAGGGCGTGCTCGATCTGCTGCGCGGCCGTATCCTGGTACGGATCGGCACCTCCCTGGACGAGGCGATGAGTGCGCGGGTGTTCCAGACCGTGGTGCGGCTGCCGCTGCAGTCGGGCGGCCGCGGCGAGGGCGTGCTGCCGCTGCGCGACCTCGACAATATCAGAAGCTTCCTCTCCGGCGCCGGGCCGAGCGCGCTGTTCGACCTGCCCTGGCTGCCGCTGTATCTGGCGATCTGCTTCGCCTTCCATGCGATGCTCGGCCTCACCGCGCTGGTCGGCGCGGTGCTGCTGGTGTTGCTCACCGTCCTCACCGAATTCATGACGCGGTCACCGGCGCGGCAGGCGAGCGGCCTCGCCGCGCAACGCAGCGAGCTGGCCATCGCCAGCCGGCGCAACGCCGAAGTGGTGGTGGCGATGGGCATGGCCGGGCGATTGACCCGGCGCTGGGCCGGCGCCAATGCCAGCTATCTCGCCGGCAACCAGCGCACCAGCGACGTCGCCGGCGGTCTCGGCGCCGTCGCCAAGGTAATGCGGATGATGCTGCAGTCGGCGGTGCTCGGCGTCGGCGCCTATCTGGTGATCCACCAGGAGGCCACCGCCGGCATCATCATCGCCGGCTCGATCCTGAGCGCGCGGGCGCTGGCCCCGGTCGATCTCGCGATAGCCAACTGGAAGGGCTTTGTCGCCGCGCGGCAGAGCTGGCACCGCCTCAACGGATTGTTGCGCGCGATGCCGGCGCCGACCTCGCCGATGCAATTGCAAAATCCGTCGCAAAAGCTGGCGGTGGAAAATCTCAGCGTGGCGCCGCCTGGCGAGCCCCGGGTCACGGTCAGCGAGATCAGTTTCGTGCTGCAGGCCGGCCAGGGGCTGGGTATCATCGGGCCTTCCGGCTCCGGCAAATCATCGCTGCTGCGTGCACTGGTCGGCGTCTGGCGGCCGGTCCGCGGCCATGTCCGGCTCGATGCCGCGGCCCTTGACCAGTGGTCGTCGGACGACCTCGGCCGCCATATCGGCTATCTGCCGCAGGACGTCGAGCTGTTTGCCGGTTCGATCGCACAAAATATCTGCCGCTTCGATCCAGAGGCTAAATCCGACGGCGTCATCGCCGCCGCGCGGCAGGCCGGGGTGCACGAGTTGATCGTCACCATGCGCGACGGCTACGATACCGAGATCGGTGAGCATGGCGGTGTGCTCTCCGCCGGCCAGGCACAGCGCATCGCGCTGGCCCGCGCGCTGTATGGCGACCCGTTCCTGATCGTGCTCGACGAGCCCAATTCCAACCTCGACACCGAGGGCGACGAGGCGCTGACCCGCGCGGTGCGCGTGGCGCGTGCCCGCGGTGCCATCGTCATCGTGGTGGCGCACCGCCCGATCGGCATCGAGGGCGTCGACATGCTGCTGGTGCTGAAGGACGGCCGCATGCAGGCATTCGGCCCGAAGGAGACCGTGCTGGCACAGGTGCTGCAACGCCCCGCCGCGGCGCCAATCAAAATCGTATCCGACGGCGGAGTTTCAAAGCCATGATGATCGCGTCGCCCACCGCCGCGCGCCGTTCGATCCGCACCCATTTGATCATCGGGCTTGCCGTCGTCGCGATCCTCGCCGGCGGTCTCGGCGGCTGGGCCTCCACCGCGCAGATCTCCGGCGCGCTGATCGCGCCGGGATCGGTGGTGGTCGATTCCAACGTCAAGAAGGTGCAGCACCCGACCGGCGGCGTGGTCGGCGAGTTGCGCGCCCGCGACGGCGATGTGGTCAAGGCCGGCGACGTCGTGGTGCGGCTCGACGACACCGTGACCAAAGCGGGTCTGGCCATCGTCACCAAGAATCTCAACGGGCTGTGGGCGCGGGCCGCGAGGCTGGAGGCCGAGCAGCGCGGCACCGACCAGATCAGCTTCCCCGCGGTACTGCTGCGGCATGTCGCCGATGACGACGTGAAAAACGTGATCAGCAGCGAAAGCAAGCTGTTCAGCGTGCGTTCCTCCGGTCGCATTGGCCAGAAGGCGCAGCTGCGCGAACGCATTGCCCAGCTCAACGAGGAAATTGGCGGCCTGACCGCGCAGGAAGCAGCCAAGACCCGCGAGATCGCGCTGGTGGAGAAAGAGTTGGTCGGCGTCCGCGGCCTGTACGACCAGCAACTGGTGCAGATCTCGCGGCTGACGGTGCTGGAGCGCGATGCCGCGCGGCTGGCCGGCGAGCGCGCGCAGTTCATCGCCGCCCGCGCCCAGGCCAAGGGCAAGATCACCGAGACCGAATTGCAGATCATCCAGATCGACAAGGATCTGGTCAGCGAAGTCTCCAAGGACCTGCGCGAGACCAATGACAAGATCGGCGAATTCGTCGAGCGCAAGGTCACCGCCGAGGACCAGCTGCACCGCATCGACATCCGCGCGCCGCAGGACGGCATGGTGCTGCAATCCACAGTGCACACCATCGGCGGCGTCATCACGGCCGGTGACGCCATCATGCTGATCGTGCCGCAGACCGACAGCCTGTCGGTGGAAGCCCGCGTCAATCCACAGGATATCGACAAGCTCGCGATCGGCCAGAAGA
Source organism: Tardiphaga sp. (assembly GCF_025356345.1). Lineage (GTDB taxonomy): Bacteria > Pseudomonadota > Alphaproteobacteria > Rhizobiales > Xanthobacteraceae > Tardiphaga. The sequence continues at coordinate 23,961 of NZ_JANXTC010000043.1, read as the reverse complement.
CGCTGCTGCGGCTGTCGGCCTTCAACCAGCGCACCACGCCGGAATTGAACGGCGTCGTCAGCCGGGTATCTCCGGACACCACCACGGACCAGCGCACCGGACAAAGCTACTATACGATCCGGATCTCGATGCCGCCGTCGGAGATTGCCAGGCTCGGCGACGTTCGCCTGATTCCCGGCATGCCGGTGGAAGCGTTCGTACAGACCGGCGACCGCACCATGCTGGCCTACCTCGCCAAGCCACTGAACGACCAGTTGATGCGCGCATTCCGCGAGAAGTGACCGGCCGACCAGACCCGATGCGGACATGATCCTGATCAAGCGAGTAAAGCGGCTGGCGCGGCGGTTCGGGCTTGCCCGCGTGCTGTGCATCGGCTTGCTGCTGGGTCTGGCGCTGCTGCGGATGGCCGAACTGCCGGCGCTGGAGGAGCTGCGGGTGCGCACCTTCGACACCTATCAGGCGATCGAGCCGCGCGTGAAGACCGCGCGGCCGGTGGTAATCGTCGATATCGACGAGGCCAGTCTCCGGAAAATCGGCCAGTTTCCATGGCCGCGGACCCGCATCGCTGATCTGGTCACTCAACTGACCCGGCTGAGAGCCGTGGTAATCGGTTTCGACATCGCGTTTCCGGAATCCGACCGCACCAGTCCGGCCAATGCCGCCGATGCCATTGCCGGGCTGGACGATGACACCCGCGACAAGCTGCGCGCCCTGCCCAGCAATGACCAGGTGCTGGCGGAGGCGATCCGGCGCTCCCGCGTGGTGCTCGGCCAATCCGGAATGTCGAGCGTCACGGCCGCGCCCGACCGGTCGCAGCCCTCGACCGGACTGGCTATGCTCGGCGGCGACCCGCAGCCTTATCTCGTGAATTTTCCCGGGCTACTGCGCAACGTGCCAGAACTGGAACGTGCCGCCGCCGGCCGCGGCTTGTTCAGCATCCGCAACGAGCGCGACGGCATCGTCCGCCGCGTGCCGATGATGATGCAGGCGCAGGACAATATCGTGCCGTCGCTGAGCTTCGAGATGCTGCGGGTGGCGAGCGGCTCCGACACCATCCTGATCAAGTCCGACCGCGCCGGCATCAGGAGCGTGGGCGTAAGGGGCTTCGAGATCCCGACCGACCGTAACGGCCAGCTATGGGTGCATTTCGCGAAAAGCGATCCTGGAATCTACGTATCGGCCGCGGACGTCCTGGATGGCACGGTATCGCCTGAAAAGATCGCCGGCCGGCTGGTCCTGATCGGGACCTCGTCGGTCGGTATGCTCGATACCAAGACGACGCCGCTCGATCCGGTGATGCCGGGTGTCGAGGTGCATGCCCAGGTGCTGGAGAGCGTGCTGACGCGTACGGTGCTGTCGCAGCCGAATTATGCGATCGGCGCCGAGCTGTGCGCTGCGCTGCTGCTCGGCATCGCCGTGATCTGGCTGGCGCCGATGTTCGGGCCGATCACGCTGGTCGCGGTCGGCGCGCTGTTCGCAGCCTTGCTGACCGGCACGTCCTGGTATTTCTACACGAGGCACCGGCTGCTGATCGACTTCACCTATCCGTTGCTGTCGACCACACTGATCTATCTCAGCCTGATCTTCAGCAATTTCGTGCGCGAGCAGCGACAGCGCCGCCGCATCCGCTCCGCCTTCAGCCAGTATCTGTCGCCGGCGCTGGTCGAGCAACTGGCGCAGTCGCCGGAAAAACTGGTGCTGGGCGGCGAGGAACGCGAGATGACCATCATGTTCTCCGACGTGCGCGGTTTCACCTCGATCGCGGAATCCTACCGGCACGACCCACATGGCCTGACCACGTTGATGAACCGCTTCCTGACGCCGCTGACCAATGCGATCCTCGACCGCGACGGCACCATCGACAAATATATGGGCGACGCCATCATGGCGTTCTGGAACGCGCCGCTCGACGATCCCCACCACCAGGTCAATGCCTGCGACGCCGCGCTCGACATGCTGGAACGCATCGAGGCGCTGAACAAGGTCCGCGAGACCGAGGCGGCTCAGGGCGGCCACGTCTACCTCCCGATCCAGGTCGGCGTCGGCCTCAACACTGGCACTTGCGTGGTCGGCAATATGGGATCCGACCTGCGGTTCGACTATTCGGTGCTCGGCGACAGCGTCAACCTGGCGTCCCGGCTGGAAGGGCAGTCGAAGGAATACGGATTTCCGATCATCGTCGGCTCCAAGACCGCCCTGGCGGCGAAGAGCAGATTTGCGATCCTCGAACTCGACTTCATCATGGTGAAGGGCAAGACCGAGCCGGAAGTAATCTATGCGATCGCCGGGCGCCAGGAGATGGCGACGTCGGAAAGCTTTCAGCTGCTCCGCAATCTGACCATCGAAATGCTGGCCTGCTATCGTAGCCGCGACTGGGAGGGTGCCCTGTTCGCGATCGAACGCGGCCGCAGCTCTGACGTCGGTCATCTGCTGCGGCTATTATACGACCTGTATGAGAAGCGGCTACGAGCCTATCAGCTCAATCCGCCGCCGGCAGAGTGGAACGGGGCCTACGCGCTATTGACGAAGTAGCCGGCCATTCCGGGCGCGGGCGCGCCAGGCGAACGCGCCCGCGGAATGACAAGCACCATCAAATTTCCCGAAGCCCGCGCGGGCTGGGGAGGCTGACTTCCGCCAGCTTCAGCGCATCCTCGTTCTGGTCGATCGCGACATATTGGCCGTCCCAATAGGTCAGCGCTGTGCGCGGCACCGCGGTGATGACGTCGCGGACGCGGCCGATGACGATGGCATGGGAATGCCGCTCGATCACTTCCTCGACCTCGCAATCGATCGCCGCCAGCCCGCCGACCAGCAGGGGGACGCCTGTGGCGCGGGTCACCCATTGCGCGCCGGCAAACCGCGCCGCGCCCTTCAACCCGTCCTTGCCGGAAAACCGTTCGGCGATGTCGAGTTGATCGGCGGTCAGGATGTTGACGCCAAAGGCGCCGTAGCGCTGCAGCAGCGGCCAGGACGAGGACTGCCGGTTGACGCTGACGATCAGGGTCGGCGGCTCGACCGACAGCGACGATACCGAGGTCACCGTCATGCCGGTGATGTCCTTGCCACGGCCGACGGTGATGACGCTGACGCCGCCGGCCAATGAGCGCATGGCGCCACGGAATTCAGCGGGGGCGACGTCGCGATCAACCTGGAGGTTACGCACGATCGAATTCATTTCGGCCTCACAAGTCAGTTGCGTCATCCCCGGCGGAGAGAAGATTGCGCAGGATCGAGCCCTCCAGCGCGGCAAGATCGGCGGACCCGCGCTGCCTCGGCCGCGCGATATCGACATGGATATCGTGCGCGATGCGGCCTTCTTCAATGACCAGCACGCGATCGGCGAGAGCCACGGCTTCCGCCACGTCATGGGTGACGAGGATCGGGGTGAAAGCCTGGTCGTGCCAGACGCGGCCGAGCAGACGCTGCATCGAAATCCGGGTCAGGGCGTCGAGCGCGCCGAGCGGCTCGTCGAGCGCCAGCACCCGGGGGTGGCTGACCAGGGCACGGGCCAGCGCCACCCGCTGCTTCTGGCCGCCGGACAGAACCGCCGGCCATTGTTCGCGCTTGTCGGCGAGACCGACTTCGGCGAGCGCCTTTTCGGCGCGCGCCTTGGCATCGACCGAGACGCGATCGGCACCGAGGCCGACTTCGACGTTGGAGAGCACGCGGGCCCAGGGCAGCAAACGCGGCTCCTGGAACATGACCCGGATGTCCTCGGGACGGGTTTGCTCGCCAAAACTGATAGTGCCGGCGGTCGGCTGATCGAGGCCGGCGATCAGCCGCAGCAGCGTGCTCTTGCCGCAGCCGCTCTGCCCGACAATGGCGACGAACTGGCCGGCGGGAATGTGCAGGTCGATGCCGCGCAACACTTCGTTGCTGCCGAAGGATTTTCGCAGACCGCGAATGGTCAGCGACAGACCGCGGGACGGTTGCCCGGCGGCGCGTCGAGCGGTCAGCGCCTGCTCGAAATCCGAAGGGACTTCGACAAGTTCGGCACCGGCGTGGCGGAGGCGAAGCGACTGGTTCATTTGCACGTTGGACTCGCTCAATGTTTCTGGAAAGCCGGGTGCCAGGACAGCGTCAGCCGTTCCAGCACGCGCGAGGCGCTGTCGGCGACCTTGCCCAGCAGCGCGTAGATCAGGATGCTGAGCACGACGATATCGATCTGCATGAATTCGCGGGCCTGCATCGCCATGTAGCCGAGGCCGGACGACGCCGCGATGGTCTCCGCCACGATCAACGTCAGCCACATGATGCCGAGCGCAAAGCGCACGCCGACGAAAATCGACGGCAACGCGCCCGGGAAGATCACCCGGCGGAACAGTTCGCCATTGCTCATGCCGTAGATGCGGCCCATCTCGATCAACTGCGGATCGACCGTGCGGATGCCGTGCAGGGTGTTGAGATAGATCGGGAAGAATACGCCGAGCGCGACCAGGAACAGTTTTGCCGATTCATCGATCCCGAACCACAGGATCACCAGCGGAATCAGCGCCAGATGCGGCACGTTGCGCACCATCTGCAGCGTGGTGTCGGTGAGCTTGCTGCTCAGCTCCGACAGGCCATTGGCGAGACCAAAGGCGAAGCCGATGCTGCCGCCGATGGCAAAGCCGACACTGGCCCGCCAGAAGCTGACCCAGATATTCTGCACCAGCTCGCCGGAGCGCAGCAGCTTCCATCCGGCCAGCGCGACATCAGTCGGGGCCGGCATCACCCGCGCCGGCACGAAGCCGCTGACGCAGGCCAGCTGCCAGACCAGCAGGATCACCAGTGGCACGATCCACTGGGTCAGACCATCGATACGAGGCAACCGGAAAGCACGAACGCGCGGGAGAATTTCAACGCTGCTCATGGTGATCAGGCCTGCTTGGCGAGCGGACGGTGCTCGTTCGCGATGGTCTCGCCGATCGGCCCGGTATTGGCGCGCAGCGGGGTGACATTGTCGTGGCTTTGCAGCGACAGCAGCGGAAACACCAGTTCGGCGAAGCGATAGGCTTCCTCGAGGTGCGGATAGCCGGACATGATGAATGTATCGACGCCGACGTCCTGATATTCCTTGATCCGGGCCGCCACGGTGGCCGCATCGCCGACCAGCGCGGTGCCGGCCCCGCCGCGCACCAGGCCGACACCGGCCCACAGATTGGGGCTGATCTCGAGCTTGTCGCGACGACCGCCATGCAATTGCGCCATACGCTGCTGGCCGACCGAATCCTGCCGCGCCAGAGTCTTCTGAGCGGCGGCGATGGTCTCGTCGGTAACGTATTGAATGAGTTCGTCGGCGGCCTTCCAGGCCGCCTCGTTGGTTTCGCGCACCACGACATGGAGTCGGATGCCGAATGACAATTTGCGGCCGCGCTTCGCGGCGGCGGCCTTGACCCGTGCCACCTTCTCGGCGACAGCGGCCGGCGGCTCGCCCCAGGTCAGATATTTATCGACCGTGTCCACGGCGACGTCGATGCCGGCATCCGAGGAGCCGCCAAAATACAACGGCGGACGTGGCGACTGCACCGGCGGGAAGATCAGCCGGCCGTCCTCGATCTGGATATGCTTGCCCTGCACGTTGACCGTGTTGCCGGCGAGCAGATCGCTGTAGACGTTGAGGAATTCGCGAGTGACCGCATAGCGTTCGTCATGATCGAGGAAGATGCCGTCGCCACGATTTTCGACCGGATCGCCACCAGTGACGACGTTAATAAGGAGCCGGCCATTGGTGACGCGGTCCAGCGTCGCCGTCATGCGCGCTGCGACGCTCGGCGACTGCAGGCCCGGCCGCACCGCCACTAGATAGCGTAGACGCTCGGTCCACGGCGCTACCGCGGAGGCAACCACCCAGGAATCCTCGCAGCTTCGCCCGGTTGGCAATAATACGCCGAAATAGCCGAGCTGGTCCGCCGCCTGGGCGATCTGTCGCAGATAGTTGAAGTCAACCGGGCGTGCACCCTGGCTGGTGCCGAGATAGCGCCCGTCGCCATGGGTCGGCAGGAACCAGAGAACGTTGGCTTTGGATGAATCGGTCATATTCCACTCTCAATCAGGTCTGGGTCGTCAGAACTTCATCCGCGACATCGACGTGCGGGTGATCAACCGCGCGGCACGGCGGAAAGTTGCGAAAATCGGCGCCGCTCGGTTTCGAACTCCGGACCCGGAAATCCTTATCGTCTGGCTTTCGAGATGATGGTGGTCGGGCGCGGACGTGTCGAGGGGCGCCAAGAAATAGCGACACGCGCCCTGTCGGAACCTCGCGCACGTCCGGTTCCTTTCAAAGATCAACCGAAGCGGAGCATTTTTCTCCGCCCGCTATGACGGTGCCCTAGCCATCGATCGCATGGACGCCAGCGCAATGGCCTGGCAGCGACCGGCGGTCCGTGCGACGGATTGACCTTCTGTTAATGACGTCTGCCGTGGGTGACGCAAAAAGCGCCGCCCGGGGCAGGACTACCGCAGTTTTAGCGAGCGACTTAACCAAAACTACAAGGCCTTTTGCGAGGGTGCGTTACCATGCAGAATGCTTCCGTCCCAAATCTGTCGATCCCCGAACCGGAACGTGATCCCGCCAAGGCGGCCGCACCGGCCGTCCCCCGGTTGAATGAGGGATTCCTTGGCACCGACGATGCCACGGAGCTGAAGATCCTGCGCGAGATCGTGCGGATGCTGCCAGCCTCGATCACGGTTCAGGACGAGCGCGGCGACTTCCTGCTGGTTAATGAAGCCGCAACGGCGCAATTCAATGCCCGGGCAGAGGAATTCCGCATTTCGGCGTCGACGTCGGACTTCCTGACCCAGGCGCTCGATCACCGGCGCGAGACCGCGATCGACCTGCTGCAGTCCGGCCGCAGCGCCGTGTTCGAAGAGCGCGTCAGCGCCGGCCAGGACCAGCGGGTATTTCTGACAACGCATCGTCCGGTGCGGATCGGCGAACAGAACCTGCTGCTGTCGAGCGCCAGCGATCTCAGCCGGCAGAAGGCGATCGAGGAGGATCTGTTCCGGCGGGCCTATTATGACGAGTTGACTGGCCTGCCGACCCGGCGTGTGATTCAGAAGCTGGCCGGCGACATCATCGCCCGCGCCAATCCCGACGACCGCTTCGCGCTGGCCTTTCTCGATGTCGATAATTTCAAGCACATCAACGACTATTACGGCCACGCCATCGGCGACTCGCTGCTGATCCAGTTCGCCAAGCGGCTCGGCCTGGATCTGCGCAAGACCGACATGCTGTCGCGCATCTCGGGCGACGAATTCCTGCTGCTGCTGCATCCGATCCAGAGCGAGGAAGAGGTCGCCGAATATCTCAAGATGCTAGTGCAGCGGCTGCGTGCGCCGTTCTACATTGACAGCTCGGAAGTGTTCGCGTCGGCCTCGATCGGTGTCAGCCTGTATCCGGAGCATGGCGGTAGCTACGAGGCGCTGCGCCAGAACGCCGACATTGCGATGTACCGCGTCAAGAACGAGACCAAGGGCGCCGCGGCGTTCTTCAACGCCACCATGGAGAGCGAGACGCTGGCGCGGATGGCGACCGAGCAATCGCTGCGGCTGGCGATTCTCGACAAGCGGTTTTTCTGCGCGTTCCAGCCCAAGGTCGACATCCGGACCCACGAGATCATGGGCATCGAGGCGCTGGTTCGGCTGCGCGACGACAATGGCGTGATCCAGTCGCCGGACACCTTCATCAACCTCGCCATCGAACTCGGCCTGATCGACGAACTGACCCATCTGGTATTGGCGGAGATCATGAAGTCGCTGGACCGCATCAACGAGACTTTTGGTCCGGGCGCCAGCATCAGCATCAACGTGGCCGCCAAGCAGGCCGGCAACCGCGAATTCATGGAAGTGTTCGCCAAGTCGCTGGCGGCGACCGGCTCGCCGACCCGCTTCATCGTCGAGGTGACCGAAGACGCCTTTGTCGCCAAGACGCATTTCCAGGATGACATCCTGCCGATGTTCCGCGAGCTCGGCATCGGTATCTCGATCGATGATTTCGGCATCGGCTATTCGTCGCTGGCCGACATCACCGCCGACGAGATCAAGATCGACCGCTCCTTCATCACCGACATCCACAAGCGGCCGCGCAGCCAGGGTATTTTGCGCGCCATCGAATCGCTAAGCGAGGCGCTCGGCATGACCGTGATCGCCGAGGGCGTCGAGACCTTCGAGGAACTGGCCTATCTGCAGGCCGCGACCAAGATTCGCTACGCGCAAGGTTACTATTTCTCGAAACCGATTTTCCTCGAGGAATTGCAGCCGCACGCCCGTGCCACGGACGTGATCGGCGCCCCCTCGGCGCGCGCAGCGGAAGAAACCCGCCCGTTGACAACCCGCGCCGGCGGCCGCCGCGGCAGTTGAGACACAGCCAGCGCGGCCACGTTCAGAGCTCTCGCCTTGGGCCACGGAACCCCGTAAAGTTTTCGGTATCTGCTGTCCGGAACCCAGTCATGCCCATCGTCCCGTTGCTCCTGAATATATTGTGGATCGTGTTTGGCGGTCTGTGGATGGCTGCCGGGTGGCTGCTGGCCGCCGTGCTGATGGCCATCACCATCATCGGCCTGCCATGGGCGCGCGCAGCCTTCAATATCGCCGCCTATACGCTGCTGCCGTTCGGCCAGAAGGCGGTATCGCGCGACAGCGTCACCGGACAAAGCGATCTGGGCACTGGCGTGCTCGGATTGATCGGCAATCTGATCTGGCTGGTTTTAGCGGGCTGGTGGCTGGCGCTCGGGCACCTGTTGACGGCCGTTGCGCTGGCGGTGAGCATCATCGGCATCCCGTTTGCCTGGGCGCATCTGAAACTCGCCGGAATAGCGCTGTGGCCGATCGGCAAGGTGATCGTGCCGGCCTGACGCAAACTTCGGCAGCCTTCGCCGGCCTTGCATCCCGCGCCTGACTCTCCCTAGGATAGCAAAACGACCGAGGAGGGGAAGGCATGGCTTGTTTCAGGCTTGGTTTTGCGTGTGCGGTAGCCGTATCGCTGTCGCTGCTGGCGCCAGCCACCGCGCAGGACTATCCGTCCCGACCGATCACCCTGATCGTGCCCTTCGCCGCCGGCGGCAGCTCCGACGTCAACGCGCGGCTGATCGCCGAACAGATGAGCCAGCGGCTCGGCCAGCCGATCCTGATCGAGAACATCGGCGGCGCCGGGGGCGCCTTGGCGCTGGCGCGGGTCGCGCAGGCGCCGCCCGACGGCTACACCATCGTGCAGGGCAACAGCGGCACCAATACCGCGGTCTATCTGTTCACACCGGACGTCAAATTCGCGCCGTCCGACTTCGCCCCGATCGGGATTTTCAACAAGAGCTCCGCGGTGGTGGCTATCCGCCGCAATTTTCCGGCGCAGACGCTGGCCGAGTTCATCGCCCACGCGAAACAGAACCCTGGCCGGCTCAATATCGGCCATTCCGGCGTCGGCTCGCAGAATTATCTGTTCTGCAAGGCCTTCATCCAGGCCGCCGGCATCGACGTGGCGCTGGTCGGCTATCGCGGCGGGGGACCGGCGTTGAACGATCTGATTGGCAGCCAGATTGACGGGCTGTGCGATTCCTCCGCCTCGGTGACCCCGGCGATCCAGAGCGGGCTGGTGCGCGGCATCGCGCTGGCTTCGAAGACCCGGCTGCCGCATCTGCCCGACCTGCCGACCGCCGCCGAGGCCGGCCTGCCGCAATTCGAGATCTCGGGCTGGTACGCGCTGTTCGCGCCGAAAGCGACACCGCAGCCGGTGATCGAAAAGCTCAACGGCGCGATGCGCGCCGCTGTCGCCAGCCGGGAATATCAGAAGCGGCTCGACGATCTGGGCTCGACGCCCGCCGAGGACGCCGAGATGGCGCCGGCCTATCTGGCGCGCTTCGTGCCGCAGGAGATCGAGCGTTTCCGGAAGATGCTGAGCGACACGAAGTAATGCCGCGCTGGGCCTTTCATGACATAAGGAAAGGCTAATCGCTTGGGGAGAGATGATTTGTCCTACGACCGTTCCAGCCTCGATACCGTGATCCAGCACTATTTCGACGGTCTCTACGAGGGCGACGCTGACAAGCTCGGCGCGATCTTCCATCCCACCGCCGATCTGCGCTGGGTTAGCCACGGCGCATTGCAGGTGTTGACCGTACCGGACTGGATGGCGCTGGTCCGCAAGCGAACCTCTGCCAAGGCCGATGGCAAGGCCCGCGAGGATTTCGTCGTCACCGTCGACCGCTCGGACGAATCCACCGCCTTCGTGAAAGTCCGCTGCCAGCTGCCGCCGCGCTATTTCACCGATTATCTGGTCGCAATGAAGCTCAACGATGGCTGGCAGATCGTCTCGAAATCATATCGTTGCGATACGCGGGAATAGCTGGCAGCGACCAGCGCACAGGTGAAAATGCTTTGAATGCTTATCCTGGACGCGGTGCGGCATTCTATGCCACTCCGCAGAGCCGGGACCGTATTGGATGCTGTGGTGTGTGGTGGCCCAGGCTCCGCAGCGCATTCCGCGCCTCTGGACGGAGGCCCATTGAGCTGCGTCCAGGACACGATTGCACCGAGCCTGATCCAGTTCTAAACAATCGATCCGCAGAAATCAGACATCCACATTCGCGCTGAGCGAGTTTTCCTGGATGAATTCACGGCGCGGTTCGACGACGTCACCCATCAGCTTGGTGAAGATATCGTCGGCCTCGTCGACCTCCTTGATCTTCACCTGAAGCAGCGATCGTTCATTGGTGTCGAGCGTGGTTTCCCAGAGCTGTCCCGGATTCATTTCGCCAAGACCTTTGTAGCGCTGCAGCGCCACGCCCTTGCGGCCGGCGTCGGTCACCGCCTCGAACAACGTCACCGGGCCGTGGATCGGGAATTCGAGATCCTTGCGGCGCAGCACGCCGGGCTTGGGATAGGCGTCCTGCAGGCCGGCGGCATATTCGTCGAGCTTGCGCGCGTCGGCGGAACCGAGCAGCGCGTCGTCGATGATGGCGACGTCCTTGACGCCGCGGATGGTGCGCTCGAAGAAAAAACCCTCGCCCTCGCGGAACGCGCCGATCCAGCCGCGTTCGACCTCGTCGGCCAGCGCATCGAGCCGGCGCGCGATATAGGCGGCGGCCTCGTTCGCGGTAGCTAGATCGCTGGTGACCCGCGGGTTGAGTACGCCCGCGATCGCCGCCTGCTCCACCACCTTGCGGTTATAGCGGGTATGCAAATTGTGCAGTGTGCCGCGAATGTTGCGGGCGTCTTCCACCAGCGTCAGCAGATCGCGACCGCCGCGGTCTTCGCCGGAGGCCAGCTTGAAGACGCAATCATCGAGTCCAGTGGTGATCAGATAGTCCTCGAGCGCGCGCTCGTCCTTGAGGTACTGCTCGGACTTGCCGCGCGTCACCTTGTAGAGCGGCGGCTGCGCGATGTAGAGGTAGCCGCCCTCGATCAGGGTCGGCATCTGCCGGAAGAAGAACGTCAAAAGCAGCGTGCGGATATGCGCGCCGTCGACGTCGGCGTCGGTCATCAGGATGATCTTGTGGTAGCGTAGCTTGGCGATGTCGAAATCGTCACGGCCGATGCCGGTGCCGAGCGCGGTGATCAGCGTGCCGATCTGTTCGGAGCCGAGCATCTTGTCGAAGCGCGCGCGCTCGACGTTCAGAATCTTTCCGCGCAACGGCAACACCGCCTGAAACTCACGGTTGCGGCCCTGCTTGGCGGAACCGCCGGCGGAGTCTCCCTCGACGATGAACAGTTCGGACTTGGCGGGATCGCGTTCCTGGCAGTCGGCGAGCTTGCCGGGCAATGAGGCGATATCCAGCGCGCCCTTGCGACGGGTCAGTTCGCGCGCTTTTCGCGCGGCTTCGCGGGCGGCGCCGGCCTCGATCACCTTGCCGACGATCACCTTGGCCTCGGCGGGATGCTCCTCGAACCAGGCGGCGAGCGCCTCGTTGAGCACGTTCTCGACCACCGGACGCACTTCCGAGGACACCAGCTTGTCCTTGGTCTGCGACGAGAATTTTGGGTCCGGCACCTTCACCGACAGCACCGCCGTGAGGCCTTCGCGGCAATCATCGCCGGTCAGGACGATCTTTTCCTTCTTGGCGATGACGTCGGCATAGCCATTGACCTGGCGGGTCAGCGCGCCGCGGAAACCGGCCAGATGGGTACCACCATCGCGCTGCGGGATGTTGTTGGTGAAGCACAGCACGTTCTCATGATAGCTATCGTTCCACCACAGCGCCGCCTCGACATTGATACCGTTGAGATCGGCCGAGACAAAGATCGGCGCCGGCACCACGGCCTTCTTGTTGCGGTCGAGATATTTGACGAATTCGATCACGCCGCCGACATACATCATCGCTTCGCGGCGTTCGACCGGATGGCGCAGGTCGGACAAAAGGATATTGACGCCGGAATTCAGGAAGGCCAGTTCGCGGAGGCGATGCTCCAGCGTGGCGAAATCATATTCCAGCGTCGTGAAGGTTTCGGCGGAAGCGTAGAACGTCACCTCGGTGCCGCGCTTGCCATTGGAATCGCCAACTTCGCTGAGCGGCGCCACCGCGTCGCCATGAGCGAACTCGATGAAGTGTTCCTTGCCGTTGCGCCAGACGCGCAGCACCAGCTTGCTCGACAGCGCATTGACGACGGAGACACCGACGCCGTGCAGGCCGCCGGAGACCTTGTAGGAGTTCTGGTCGAATTTCCCGCCGGCATGCAACTGGGTCATGATGACCTCGGCCGCGGAGATGCCTTCGCCCTTGTGGATATCAACGGGGATGCCGCGACCGTCGTCGCGGACCGTCACCGAACCGTCGGCATTGAGCACGACTTCCACCGCGGTGGCATGGCCGGCCAGTGCCTCGTCGATCGCGTTGTCGACGACTTCGTAGACCATGTGATGCAGGCCGGAGCCATCATCGGTGTCGCCAATATACATGCCCGGCCGCTTGCGCACGGCGTCGAGTCCCTTCAGCACCCGGATCGATTCCGCTCCATATTCGATGGGCGCCACAAGCTCGGTTTCGGCGATCGGTTGCCGGGCGGGTTCGGTCATGCGGGAGCCTTCGAAGGTATGTCGAATCAGCGCGGAAAAGGTGGGGCTGAATCAGGCTATTTGTGCCATGAAAGGGAGGCCGCGCCTAGCGCAAAGTCGCAGCTTTCAAGCTATTGAATAAATAGACTTTTTGGATGGTTTTTCAAGCCGCCGGCAGGCGGTTTTGGGGCCACCGAAAAAGCCGGTTTGCGGCCGCCTGGACGGTATCGGATGATGCGCGGCGACGATTGTCATTCCCGCCGCGTGACGCGGCCATTGTCGACGTCAAAAACCTCGCCGGAGCCGCCGATCTCGGCGAAGGCGGCGGGGTCGGCGCCAGTCATCCAGACCTGGGCACCGAGTTTGCCCAGTTCGCCGAACAAGGCGCGGCGTCGGTCGGGATCGAGATGCGCGACGACCTCATCCAGCAACAGCAGCGGCGTGATGCCGGTCATCTCGGCCACCAGCGTCGCGTGGGCCAGGATCAGTCCGATCAGCAGCGCCTTCTGCTCGCCGGTCGAGGCGTCGCGCGCCGGCATGTTCTTCGGCGCATAGATGACCTGCAGATCGGTGAGATGCGGGCCATCCAGCGTGCGCCCGGCGGCGGCATCGCGCGGCCGGCCATCGCGAAGGATCTGGCGGTAGCGGTCTTCCACCGCGGTGGCGGGCTCGCGGACCAGCGCGTTCTCCATCCAGCCATCGAGCATGATGCGCGCCGAGGGAAATGGTGAGGTTTCTTCCCGCGCGCGCAACATCGTCGCCAGCCGCGTCACGGTTTCGCCGCGCATCGCCGCCACAGCGACCGCGAGTTCCGCCGTCTCGCGCTCGATGGCGTCGAGCCAGTGGCTGTCGGCGCGGCGCTCTTCCAGCAGCCGGTTGCGCGAGCGCAGGCTGCGCTCCAGCGCCGAGACGCGGCTGGAATGATCCTTGTCGATCGCCAGCACCAGCCGATCGAAGAAGCGGCGGCGCTCGGAGGCCGCGCCCATGAACAGCTGGTCCATTGCCGGCGTCAGCCACACCATCCGCAAATGATCGCCGAATGCCGCCGCCGACCCCACCGGCTCGCGGTCGATGCGACAGCGCCGGCTGCTGGAGGCCGCTTCGTTTGCCGGCGGATCGATGCCGGTACCGAGCGTCGCGAGGCCGACCTCGCCCTCGACCTCGGCCGACACCGCCCAGGAGCCGTCGCCCTGGATGTCGGCAACGTCATCAAGCGTGGCGCGGCGCAGCCCGCGGCCAGGCGAGAGGAAGGAGATGGCTTCGAGGCAATTGGTCTTGCCAGCGCCGTTGGGGCCGACCAGCGCGACCATGTCGCCGCGCGTACGCAACGACGTCGCGCGATAATTGCGGAAGTGGGTGAGCGTCAGGCGATGAATGCGGGAGGCGGTCATATCGTCAGGGTCCGCAGCGGCGGCTGCGCTCTTTCTTCCCTTTCCCCTTGTGGGAGAGGGTGGATCGAACGCGCGAAGCGCGTTCGAGACGGGTGAGGGGTGCCACGAACTCCGAGCCTGACGCTACCCCTCATCCGCTTTCGCTGCGCGAAGGCACCTTCTCCCACAAGGGGAGAAGGAAGAATACGCAGCGCCAATGCTCACACCCGCATCGGCATCAGGACGTAGAGCGCGCCTTTGGATTCCTTGTCCTGCACCAGCGTCGGCGAACCGGGATCGGCGAGGCGCAGGATCGCGACATCGCCCTCGATCTGGGCGGCGATGTCGAGCAGATAGCGCGAGTTGAAGCCGATATCGAGCGCGTCGGAGGCGTATTCGACTTCAAGCTCCTCGGTCGCGCTGCCGGAATCCGGATTGGTCACCGAGAGAATCAGCTTGCCCGGCGACAACGCCAGCTTGACGGCGCGCCCGCGCTCGCTGGAGATGGTCGAGACGCGATCAACCGCGGCTTCGAAATCCTTCTTGTCGACGATCAGTTCCTTGTCGTTGTTCTGCGGGATGACGCGGCCATAATCCGGGAAGGTGCCGTCGATCAGCTTGGACGTCAGCACGACATGGCCGAGCGTGAAGCGGATCTTGCCCTGCGACAGCTCGATCCCGATCTCGGCATCGGCGTCCTCGATCAGGCGCTGCACTTCGCCAACCGTCTTCCGTGGCACGATCACGCCGGGCATGCCGTCGGCGCCAGATGGCAGCGGCAGGTCGACCTGCGCCAGCCGGTGGCCGTCGGTCGCGACGGCCCGCAAGGTGGTGGCCGCGGCGGTGCCAGCGGCGTGCAGATAGATGCCATTCAGATAATAACGGGTCTCCTCGGTGGAGATCGCAAACTGGGTGCGATCGATCAGTCGTTTCACGTCGGAGGCCGGCAGCACGAAGGAATGCGTCATCTCGCCAGCGGCGAGATCGGGGAAATCGTTCTCCGGCAGGGTCTGCAGGGTGAAGCGTGAGCGCCCGGCCTTGATCGCCAGCACGGAGCGATCACTGTCGGCTTCCAGCACGATCTGCGAACCGTCCGGCAGCTTTCGGACGATGTCATAGAACATATGGGCGGGAACGGTGGTGGAACCGGCGGTGCCGACTTCGGCGGCCAGCGTCTCGGTGACTTCGAGATCGAGGTCGGTGGCTTTCAGCGATAGCCGGGCGTTTTCGGCGCGGATCAGCACGTTACCGAGGATCGGGATCGTGTTGCGACGCTCGACCACGCGGTGCACATGGCTCAGCGACTTCAGCAATTGCGCGCGTTCGACGGTAACCTTCATAGCAAACTCGCCCGATCCGGTTCGAAATCGTGTGGTGGGGTCCGGGCAGCCCGAACGGGTGCCACGGCGATAGACGCCCGCCCGCGCAGGATTTTGCGTGCGCGTGCGGGGGTCCGCAAGGTGGCGTGATTGCGACCGGAGTGCAAGGGGAGACGAGATGATGCTCCCACGTTTTGGGCGATCGCCCCAAGCTGTTATTCTGGGGAGCGGGCGGCGCCGGCCGCCCACGAACCCGAGATCCAGCAATGTTCAGCGCGCCACATCTCGGGATTCCGGGATCGCTCGGGCGGTGCCCTCGCGCCCCGGAATGACGAGTTGCTGGCCTATTCCTGCAGTTGTCGTTTCAGCGACTCGACCTCGTCCTGCAAGGCCACGTCCTTGCCGACCAACGCCTCGATCTTGCGCACGGCATGGAGAACCGTGGTGTGATCGCGTCCGCCGAAGCGGCGGCCGATTTCCGGCAGCGAGCGCAGCGTCAGGGTCTTGGCCAGATACATCGCGACCTGGCGCGGGCGCACCACATTGGCGGTGCGACGCGACGACAGCAGATCGGAACGGCTGACATTGTACTGCCGGGCCACGACGCGCTGAATGTCCTCGATCTTGATCCGCTTCGGCTCCATCGGCCGGATCAGGTCGCGCACTTCGCGCTCGGCCATTTCGAGCGTCACGGGGGTGGCGTTGAGCTTGCTATGCGCCAGCAGGCGGTTGATCGCGCCCTCGAGGTCGCGGCCATTATGGGTGATGGTGCGGGCAAGATAATCCAGCACCGGCAGCGGCACCTCGAAGGTAGCGTGGTGCGCGCGTGCCGCTGCGACGCGCGACTTCAGGATGCCGAGGCGCAGTTCTTCGCCGAGCGACCCCATTTCGACGACCAGGCCGCCGGCGAGGCGCGAGCGGACCCGTTCGTCGAGGCTTTCGAGATCGGCCGGCGGACGATCGGCGGCGATCACCACCTGGCGGCCGGCGTCGATCAGCGCATTCAGCGTGTGGCAAAATTCGGCCTGCGTGGTCTTGCCCTGCAGGAACTGCATGTCGTCGATTACCAGCACGTCGATGCCGCGCAGCGCTTCCTTGAAGGCCAGCGCCGTCTGCGTCTTCAGCGCGGCGACGAAGCCGTACATGAATTTCTCGGCGGTCAAATACAGCACCTTGCGCTCGGCGCCGGAATTGCCGGCCCAGGTCACCGCCTGCAGCAGATGGGTTTTGCCGAGGCCGACGCCGGCATGGATGTAGAGCGGGTTGAACATCACGCTGTCGCCGCGGCGGCCCTCGGCAACCTGACGCGCGGCGGCATGCGCCAGCGTGTTGGAGCGGCCGACCACAAAACTGCCGAAGGTGAGGCGCGGATCGAGCGGCGAGCCGCCGAGCGCTTCGTGGGTAGCGGAGACCGGCGCGATCGCGGTGGCGCGCAACTCGGAAGACGGCCGGCCATCGCGACCTTCGGAACGACGCGCCTCAACCGGGGCGGCGACTTCCTTGACTGGCGCATTGACACGCATCGCGGTGCGCACGGTAACATCGACGCGGTGCACTTGCGGCATCTCGGCCTGCCAGCAGGTCAGAACGCGCTCGGCGTAATGGGCTTGAATCCAGCTCTTCAGGAAGCGGGTCGGAACCGACAGGTGAACGCTCTCATCCTGCACGCTCTCCAGATCCATGCGCGCAAACCAGCTGGAATACACGTCCTCGCCGACGCTCGACCGAAGCCGACCCTTCACACGAGACCAGCGATCCTGTTCGACATTTGTCATGGGCTTGTTACTTTTCCGATTGAATTATTGTGTGTCACCGAATTGCGGTGACGTGTTGTTGCCGATCGAAGCGGCACGCCATCGCGGGAAATTTTTCGTTCGGGCATAGACAAGCCGCTCGGCGAAACGCCGCTACCGGTTGACGATGTCAGAGCAAAAATTTCCCGGGTTAGCGCGCGATCGACAACCGGACGGGAACACGGGTCCTGGCGTGGACCCTGGGGCGCGCCGAGTCGCGCGCCTTCGCATCGGCATCCGCCGATGGCTGCATCGAATAAAATGCCGTGGTGATCCCGTCGCGCATAAAGCCTCCCCCCCTCGCCGCGGTCGCTCGCGGCAAGCTGTCATCCCAGAAGTGGTTCAAATTCGGTCCGCGATCCTCAACGATAAATTCGTTCAGGTTTGCATCCCGCCGCCTTGCTTGTCTTGCCCGTACCCGCCCCTCATGCTTCCCCGGCCTTGTTGCGGTAGCTGATGATCGGCCCGCGCCTCGCTCACCGTTCGGCGTTCGATTCCTGAACGCCGCGCGAGAATTTCGACACAGAACAACCGTCCTCACACTACTATGAGTTGCAACCGTTCAAAGCTTGGAAAGCGTCGCTAACCTGCACACCGCCGCTGATCTGCATGTCCGCCGCGGTTCCAAAATCGCACTGATCTGAAGAACCGTGGGCGCCGCGAACAATTAAAGAAATACACCGAGTTTTCTTTCTCGCAACGGAATGATTCTTGAGGCGCCGTGCAAAAACCTCATTTGCCCGTCCGCCACCGCGTCGCCATTTTCGCGCCACGACGACAAGGTTTTGAATCAACGCACTGAATCCAAATATGACAGCGTCATTGCAAATCAAAGCGCGGCAAAAAATAAATTCATATTTCGTTTACGATTCACCGCGACCGCGACGCGTTTTCAAAGTGCTGCGTCTCGCTATGCCGATAAGTGATTAGAAGCGCGCGTTTTTTCCTGTGCGTTGAGTCAGGGTAACTCTGGAAACGTGACTCCACTTGGTGGCGAAACGCTGTTGCTATTTGGGAATCGAGCGCGGGCGGCCCGCAATCGGATTTGACAACACAGACGCCGCATCGGAGCAACGGCCTCGTCATCCAGGCAACATTGCCGGGCGCGCAATCCACCTGAAATAAGGCGGTTTGCGCATCATCAAAATCTCTTGCGTGATAACGCGCACACAAAAAAGCCCGGCGCGAGCCGGGCTTTTCGGAAAACAATTTTGATCGATCAGCTTACTGGGCGACAACTTTGTCGAGCTTTGCGATCTGATGCACGAGACGCGATACTTTGCGGCTCGCCAGATTCTTGTGAACGATGTTCCGCTGGGCGGCCTTCATCAGTTCCGGCTCCGCCTTCGCCATCGCCTTCAGCGCGGCTTCGCGGTCGCCGCTCTTGATCGCTTCCTCGACGACGCGGATCGATCCGCGCATCTGGGTGCGACGCGACTTGTTGACGATGGTGCGGCGAGCAATCTTGCGGGTCGCCTTCTTGGCGGAGGTCGTGTTGGCCATGTCTCACTATCCTTCAGCAGCGACCCTATGGCCGCCGGGCTGATTGACGCCTCCGCGTGAATGCGGCTGACGCTGATCTGTTTCCGGGGTGTTCCTGAAAATGCTATCCCCGGAGCGAACACGCTTGCAGGGCCCGCCGCTCAAAGAACAGCGGCGGCGGGATTACGCCCACCGCCATTGGCGCTCCTTATAGAGCGCCGGACCTGCAGCGTCAACGCTTTCCGGCCGCACCGGCGGCCACGAAAACCGCCTGGGCAAAGCAGTTAAGTCGCTGGCGAGGTTGAATTTCCGGGCCCGGCCCGGTATTGCCGGGGGCACAGCGACGAGGGGTAGAGCATGATCCGCGGGTTTTTCCGACTGACCGGGCTGTTGCTGCTCGCCGGCGGCTTCATCTTCCTGGTCTATGACGGCGCCCGGTCGATCGCCGACCAGGCGCTGCGGCTGACCCGGCTGGGCGAATTCTGGAACGACATCCACCAGTCCAGCCAGCGCGCCTTCCAGGCAACGGTCGAGGGCACAGCACCCTGGCTGTGGAACGGGGTGGTGAAGCTGATCCTGAACCAGCCGGCCTGGGCGGTGATGGGCGTGCTGGGCATTCTCCTGATGCTGCTGTTCCGGCCGCGCAAGCCGCTGATCGGCTATTCGAGAAACTGATCGGCAATCGGCGGCGGTAGGACCACATCTCGCAGGCCTGCCGCTTTAGCCGTCGATGCCTATATGGTGGGATGAGATTGGCGCTGTTCCGGCAGAAGTGAAACCGGTTTTGCCCGAGCGCCGTTAACCGTAAGTTGCGCGCACTACTTCGGCGAACCGGATTTCACTTCGCAGAATTATGCGCCGGGAGATATTCCATGCTGTTCATGCGCAAGACCACCGCCCTGCCGACGGCCGACGAAGCCTTGCCCGGTCGGAATACGCCGATCCCGACCGCGAAGTCCCACTTCGTCAACGGCCGACCTATCCAGCCGCCCTATCCCGAGGGTCTCGAACGGGCAGTGTTTGGTCTCGGCTGTTTCTGGGGCGCGGAACGTAAATTCTGGGAGCTTGGCGACGGCGTCTACACGACCGCGGTCGGTTATGCCGGCGGGCATACGCCAAACCCGACCTATGAAGAGGCCTGTTCAGGCCGCACCGGCCATACCGAGGCGGTGCTGGTGGTATTTGACCCGAAGAAAATTTCCTATGAGCAGCTGCTGAAGGTGTTCTGGGAAAGCCATAACCCCACTCACGGCATGCGGCAGGGTAACGATGTCGGCACGCAATATCGATCAGCGGTCTACACCTTCAACGACGCGCAGCGCCACGCGGTCGACGCCTCCAAGGCGCTGTATCAAAAGGCGCTGTCGGCCAAGGGGGTTGGTACGATTACCACCGAGATTGCTCCGGCAGGCGAATTCTACTTTGCGGAAGACTATCACCAGCAGTATCTGGCGAAGAATCCGGCGGGCTATTGCGGTCTCGGCGGCACCGGCGTTTCGTGCCCGATCGGCGTCGGCGTAAGCGCCTGATCGCGCACACATAAACACCACTGAACCGACCCGCCTCCGGCATTTCCGGAGGCGGAATTTCGTATCAGAAATGACCATCCAAACGGAATTTTAACCATAAAGGCGCATAGCAGAGAGGTCTCTTCGAGAGGGTATCTTCTGTGTTGTTTGCGCACGCGTTTCGATTGTCAGCCCTGAGCGCCTTGAGCGCACTGTCGCTGACTGGCTGCATGCACGCTTCCGGGCCCGTTGCCATGGTGCAACCCGCAAGCGACCTGGACGCTCTCGCCTACGGCCAAGGGCCGTCCGCGACTGCGGCGTTCCCGCCAGCGCGCCGCGGCCGCGCGCCTGTTCCGGCGCGCTACGCAGCGCCGGCGGCGCCCGTCGATGCGCAATATCGCCTCGACGCCGGTGACCGGCTGCGCGTGGTGGTCTATGGCCAGGAAGGTCTCACCAATTCCTATGCGATCGATGCAGGCGGCTCGATCACCATCCCACTGATCGGCGCGGTGCCGGCGCGCGGCATGACCCCGGCCGGCCTCGCCGCCAGCATCTCCGGCCGGTTGCGCAACGGCTATATCCGCGAGCCCTCGGTGGCCGTCGAGATCGAAGCCTATCGGCCGTTCTTCATTCTCGGCGAGGTCGCCGCGCCAGGGCAATATCCCTTCGTGCCCAATATGAGCGTCGAAAGCGCGGTAGCGATCGCGGGAGGGTTCTTGCCGCGCGCCAAGCGCGACGGGGTAACACTGACCCACCCCACGCCAGAAGGAAATTACCGCGCGGTAGTGCCGCTCGGTACGCCGGTCAGTCCCGGCGATACCGTGATGATCGGCGAGCGCTGGTTTTAAGTAAAATCAGTCATTCCTGGGTCGCACGCGGCAGTCGCCGCGCACGCCCCGGGATGACACGCGTCACTTCACCAAATGCTTCGCAAAAAACGCCAGGCTGCGCTGGCGCGCGAGGTCGGCGCTGGCCTTGTCGTAGCTGGCGCGCTCGTCGCAACCGAAGCCGTGCTGCGCGCCGTCATAGACGAACACTTCGATATCCGGCCGCTTGGCGCGAATGATCTCGACGTCCGACAGCGGAATACCGTGATCCTCCGCGCCGAAGTGCAGTTGCGTGGGGACCACCGGCTTGTCATCGGCGAATTTGACGATGGCACCGCCATAATAGCCGATCGCGGCGCTGAGGCCGACCAGTTTGGTCGCCGCGGCATAGGCGACGCTGCCGCCGAGGCAGAAGCCGATCACGCCGACCGGGCCGACATCCTTCACCGAATCGATCGCGGCCTGGGTATCCAGCAGCATCGCGGCCCAATCCGGATTGGCGACGAATTTTCGCGCGATGGCAACTTCCTCGGCCGAATAGCCCGACTGGAAATTGCGCTCGCTGCGATCGAAGATCGCCGGCGCCACGGCGACATAGCCCTGCTCGGCAAAGCGGTCGCAGACGGCGCGGATGTGGTGATTGACGCCAAAGATTTCCTGGATCACCACCACGGCGCCCTTCGGCGTGCCGGCCGGTGTCGTGCGGTAAGCGCCGAGTTCAAACTTGTCTGCTGCGATCAGTGTAACGTGTTGTCCCACGGGTCATCCATTGGTTGTTGCGTGTGACGCCTTGTGAAACGGGTCCCGCGTCTTGGCAACGCACAAGAACGCTACTGCCACATCCAGTTGCGGCCCCAGTCACCTTTCCAGCCGGTCAACCGGCCGTGACGGAACTGGAGATAAAGCCGGTCGCGCCGAACGAAGAGACCGCTGCCGCCAAGGTCGCGGATCGCTAGATAGGTCTCGTCGCCGGGCCGGCCGCGGAGATAGGTCAGAGGCGCCCCCAGCGCGCGGGCGGCCTCGTCGGCCGGCATGCCGAATTCCAGTGGCGTATGGTTCGACAACGTCGCCGTAAACGGCTGCGCGCGCGCCGCGCCGGCCAGCGCCCCCATCATCAGCGCCGACAGCACCGCGCCCATCATGATCTGTTTCATGCGATCCGCCTTTCAAAAAGCATGCCGTGACCAATGGGCGACATCGCGAAGTTCACCGATCAACCATGATAAATTATTCGCCGACGCTGACAACTGCGCGGGCGATCATGACCTCACCGCCTCGCGAATACGGACGCGCGGTTAATAATGGTCGCGCTGATACTGGAAAAATTCGAATCAAGTTTTGCAACCGGCGGTAGGCCATTGCTAGCCGCCTTGCAGACATCCTCCGACATCACGGCAGAACATGAATATTTAACAATACGCCTTAAGCTTCGGGAACCGTGGTCCGGAGTATTTATGTGCGGCTAACGGCTGGATCGCCGTATCATCGAGGGAATATGACCGCTTCCGTCCATCCATCGCCCGCGCGCCGCCGTCTGATTCTGGCTTCGGACCGCGGCGACAACAGCGACCTTGCCGAGATTCTGAAGAAGGTCGGCGACGTCGACATCATCTCGACGAACGGCATTCCCGACGTTCCGGTCAGCGACCTGTCCGGCATTGTCGTCGACATCAACCTGCGCTCCGCGGAGAGCGTGCAGCGGGTTCGCAACAAGCTGCGCGCCAAGGCCTATGAGGCGATCCCGCGGCTGTTCGTGCTGGCCGATGCGCTGCATCACGGTTCGATGCAGGCCTGGGCGCTGGGCGCGACCGACACCATCGCACGACCGTTCGATGCCCGCGGCGTGATGCAGCGGATTCGCGCCGCCTTCCCCAGCCCGCATGACGAAGATTTTTCCGCCCGCGGTAAGGCCCTGACGCGCGGCGTCGAGGCGGCCCACGCGGTCATGGTGAAGATTTTCGAGAAGCTGCCGGCCGGCGTGCCGCTGAGCTTCAACGACGTGATGCAGGCGGAAGCCGCCATCCTCAAGGCGATCAAGCGATCGTCGCTGCGGGAATGGCTGGCCGCCGTCGGCCGCCACCATGATCACAGCTATCGCCACTGCCTGTTCGTGACCGGCTTCGCGGTGGCCTTTGCCCAGCACCTCGGGATGCGTGACGAAGACCAGCGCCGCCTGACTCGCGCTGCCCTGGTGCACGATGTCGGCAAGGCCTTCACGCCGGTGGGCATTCTCGACAAGCCGGGCAAGCTGAACGAACTGGAAATGGCGGAAATCCGCAAGCACCCCCGTCTTGGCTTCGACGCGCTGCTGGCACAGGGAAATTTTCCGCGGGAGATGCTCGACGTCGTATTGCACCACCACGAATTTCTTGATGGCTCCGGCTATCCTGACGGGTTGAAGGGCGACCAGATCAGCGACATCGTCCGGCTGCTGACCATCGTCGACATCCACGCCGCCTTGGTGGAGCGGCGCGCCTACCGGTTGCCGTTCACCCATGCCAAGGCCTTCGAGATCATGGAGCAGATGGGCGACAAGCTGGACCAGCAGCTGCTGCAGGTGTTTCGCCCGGTGGCGCTTGGATCGTACTGACCGGCGTGAAGGCCTTGCCGACATCGTGCACCAGGGCAGCGCGAGTCAGGCGGCGCTGGTCTTCGTCACGCATCCCGAGGTGCTGGGCAAAGGCCACCGCGAAGCCGG
>NZ_JANXTC010000038.1:0-17625 GCF_025356345.1 Tardiphaga sp. | reverse complement strand
GGAAACGACAAATCCATTGCCGACAGGCAACGGCCACTAAACCGGCCGCGCTTGTCGCTGGCCGGCATGCACCTTGAGCGTACTTCACCGATTGCCTTGCATCAGCAGATCGCCGCGCATCTGCGCAGCGGCATCTTGCGCGGTACGTTTTCGGCCGGCACGCAGTTTCTGGGATCGCGCGAAGTCGCCCGCGAGCTGGGCTGCTGGCGTATGGTGGTACTGACGGCGTGGGAACTGCTCTATGCCGAAGGCTATCTGGAATCGACGCCGCGTGGCGGCGTCAGCGTGGCATCGGTCAACCAGACCCGGGCGAATGCCGCGCCGGTGACCGCGGATGATGCGGCCGCGCCATTTGACGTGGGGCACATTTCAAACCGATGGCAATCGCTGCTGGCGTCCGAATATGATACCAACTGGAAATCCGACTTCAGCCCCGGCGCGCCGGATATTTCCGGCTTTCCGTTCAAGGACTGGGCACGGCTGCTGCGCCAGAGCTGGCAGGACCCTGATCATGCCGAATGCCTCGATCTGCCGGCGGCCGGCTTGCCGGCACTGCGCCACGAGATTGCGAATTTTCTGGGCTCCGTCCGCGGCGTGGTGTGTACCCCGGCCGAGGTGGTGGTGACGTCGGGTACCTCAAGCGCGCTCGATCTGATCAGCCGCATGATCCTCGATCATGGCGACGAGGTCTGGGTTGAGGAGCCCGGCTTTGTCGAGGCGCGCTGGGCGCTGACCGCCGCCGGCGCGAGGCTGGTGCCGGTGCCGGTTGACGACAAGGGCCTGTGCGTGGCCGAGGGTATCCGGCGCGCGCCGAATGCCAAACTGATAGTAGTGACGCCGTCGCATCAATATCCGCTCGGAATCAGCATGGGGCTGGAGCGGCGGCTGGAATTGCTGGACTGGGCCAACCGGAACAATGCCTGGATTGTCGAGGACGATTATAATTCGGAATTCCGGCATCAGGACAGCATGATCGCCTCGCTGCGCTCGCTCGACCGCGAACAGCGCGTGATCTATCTCGGCACTTTCTCAAAGATTATGATGCCGAGCCTGCGGCTGGGCTATGTGGTGGCACCCGAACGGTTTGTGACGCCCTTTACCCGCGGCCGGGCGCGTATTGACGTGCACAGCTCCGGGATCGGCCAGATGGCGCTGGCCGGGTTCATGAAGGAGGGCCATCTGCTCCGCCATTTGCGGCGGATGCGAAAGGTCTATGCGATCCGCCAGCAGGCGCTGATGCAGGCGATTATCACCTATATGCCCGACGATCTCAGCGTCGCACCGTCGGCGACCGGCCTGCATCTGGTGGCGTTCTTCACCGGGGCATTGAAGGCGCGGATGAGCGACGAGGAAGCCGCGCGCAGCCTGAAGGCGGCTGGAATTCATGTGCAGCCGCTGTCGCAGAATTATCTGGAACTGGCGACGCGGCAGGGGCTGGTGTTCGGCTATGGCCGGCTCAATGCGGAAGATGCGCCACGCCTGATCGCCCGAATCGCCGGAATTCTCGGCTGCGCACCGGGGCCCCGAGCAAGTCGTTGAAATAAACCATGCAGGTCGACGCGGCGTCCGGTCGCTCGTCGCCAGATTGCCGTGCGCCCGCCAAATAGCCAGAGCACCAGTGGTATAAGGCTGCGGATACCAGGCGATGCGCCGCGTTTCGCGGTTGATGGGCGCGATTCATCACACCCAAACGCATCTGCATCACTGCTGTTTCAATGGGCAAGTCGGCACGGGAAAATCGCACAGGTCGCTGTGGTGATGTCGCCGCGCCACCGCCGCCGCGCTGGCCTAGCGCTTTGCCGCGACTCTGGCTCTATCGTCATTGGCGATAGACCTGTCACAAATTCACAACGACTGAACCAACAGGGGATCTAGGCACATGATGGATCGCGGGCGTTTGTTGAAGATCATGAGTGGCGTGGCGTGGCTGGCTTTGGTGCCGGCCGTGGCGCAGGCGCAGACCCGCGCGGAGACCTTGCGCCAGATTACCGGCAACAATATCCCGACCCTCGATCCCACCACGCCCGGCGCGACACGCGAGGCGTTCGGCGTGTCCACCAGCATCTATGACCGCCTCGTTGCCTTCGACCGCAAGAAGGAGGACGGCGTCTGGGTGTTCGACCGCACGAAACTTCGCGGCGAACTGGCCGAAAGCTACGAGATCAGCCCGGACGGATTGAAGATTACCTTCAAGCTGCGCGATGCCAAGTGGCATGACGGTACGCCGGTCACCGCGGAGGATATCAAGTGGTCGCTCGATCGCGCGGTGACCGCAAAATCGATCGCCGCGGGACAGCTCGGCACCGGCTCGCTGACCAAGGCCGAGCAGTTCACAGTCATTGATGACAAGACCATAACAGTGACCCTGCCGAAGGCCGATCGTCTGGCGCTAGCCAATCTCGCCACGCCGCTGGCGCCGATGTTCAACAGCAAGCTCGCGAAGTCGCACGCGACGGCGGAGGATCCGTGGGCGCAGGAATGGTTGAAGACCAACACCGCCGGCTCGGGTGCCTACACCGTCGAGATGTTCAAGCCCGGTGAGCAATTGATCCTGCGGCGCAACGAGAACTGGAAGGGCGGCCGCAACGGCCAGCTCGCTTTCTTCAAGCGCGTCATCGAGCAGACCATTGCCGATCCCGCCACCCGCGCCAATCTGATCGAGAAGGGCGATGCCGACATTGCCATCGATCTGCAGGCCTCTGACGTGCCAACGCTGCAGGCGCGCGGCAAGGTCAAGGTCGAATCGACGCCGCAGTCGAACGGCTTCACCATGATCGCCTTCAACACCCAGATGGCGCCGTTCGACAACGTCAAGGTCCGCAAGGCGATTGCCGCGGCATTGCCCTATGACGACATGTTCAAGGCGGCGATCTTCAAACGTGGCCTGCCGCTGTATGGCGCCGTGTGGACGACCCCGCCCAATGCCGGCTTCCCGCAGCCGATGCCGGTGAAGACCGACATCGCCGCCGCCAAGGCGCTGTTGTCCGAGGCCGGCTTTCCGAATGGGTTAAAGACCAGCTTCAGCATCAATGTCGGCTCCGCGGCGGTGACCGAGCCGATGGCCGTGCTGCTCAAGGAATCGCTCGCCAGGATCGGCATCGAGGTCGATATCCAAAAACTGCCGGACGCGCAGATGTCGACTCAGATCACCGACAAGAAGCTGCCGTTTTTCACCGAGGGCTCCACCGCCTGGCTGCCGACCACGGACTATTTTTTCCGCAACTTCTTCACCGGCAATCAGCGCTGGAATTACTCGTCGTGGAACGATGAACTGGTGATGACCCTCGCCAACCAGGCGCGGTTTGAGCAGGACCAGGCCAAATATGACGACATGGGCAAGGCGATGATTGCGCAATATGTCAAGGAGATCCCGATGGTGCTGCTGTGGCAGGCCAACCAAGACGCCGTGATGGTGCCGCAGCTTGAGGGGTACACCTACTGGTTCCACCGCCAGGTCGATTTTCGCGACCTCAGCCGCAAGTAACCATCCGCCCCAACGAAAGCATCAAGCCCTTGGACCAGATCTGGGAGATCGGCACCGATATCGGTGGCACCTTCACCGATATCATTGCCATCCGCCGCGATACCGCCGAGACGCGGATCGCCAAGGTGCCGTCGCGCCCGCAGGCGCCGGTGCAGGCGATGCTGGAAGCAATCGAGGCGGTCGGGTTGCACAAGTCCGAGGTCAAGCGCTTCATTCACGGCACCACCCGCATCACCAACGCCATCGTCGAGGGGCGGTTGCCGAAAGTGGCGCTGGTGGCGACGCAGGGGTTCGAGGACGTACTCGAGATCGCGCGCTACCGCCGCCGCGACCTGTACCGCCTCGATGTGGTGCCGAAGCCGAAGGCGTTGGTGCCGCGCGAACTGTGCTTCGCGCTCGACGAGCGGCTCGACCATGAAGGCGGAATTCTGAAAGCGCTGGAGGAGGCCGAGATCGACCGGCTGATCGTCTGGCTCAAGGAAACCGGCGTCCAGAGCGTCGCGGTGGCGTTGCTGCATGCCTATGCCAATCCGGTGCATGAAAAGATGCTGGCAGAGCGGTTGAAGGGCGTCGTGCCGCATGTCTCGCTGTCGCATGAGGTGAATGCCGAGGCGCGCGAATATGAGCGGACATCCTCGACGGTGTTCAACGCCGCGGCAATGCCGATCGCGGTGGAATATCTCAGCGAACTTGAGGAGCGGCTGCCGCTGGGTGCGGGGCTGCAGGTGTTTCATTCCGCCGGCGCGATGATTCCGATCGCGGCGGTGAAGCGTCGCCCGCTGGTGATGGCGATGTCCGGCCCGGCGGCGGGCGTCTCGGCCTCGGTCAGCATCGCCCGGCAGCTCGACAAATCGCGCGTGCTGACCTTCGACATGGGCGGCACCACCACCGACGTCTGCCTGATCATCGATGGGCAGGCCGAAATGACCGATGGCAAGCTGCTCGGCGACCGGCCGTTGCGGCAGCCGATGCTGGCGGTACATTCGATCGGCGCCGGCGGCGGTTCGATCGTGCGTGCCGGCTCCGGCGGTTTGACGGTAGGCCCGGAAAGCGCCGGCTCCGAGCCGGGTCCGGCCTGTTACGGCCGTGGCGGCACCGAGCCGACCATCACCGATGCCAACGCGCTGCTCGGCTATCTCAATCCGGCTACCAAACTCGGTGACCGCATCGGCATCGATCTCGCCGCGGCGGCACGCGCGGTGCAACCGATCGCGGACCGGCTCGGCCTCAGCCTGACCGAGACCGCGCTCGGCATCATCAAGGTCGCCAACGCCACCATGGGACGCGCGTTGCGCCGCGTCACCGTGGAGCGCGGCATTGACGGTCGCGACTGCACGCTGCTGGCATTCGGTGGCGGCGGGCCGATGCATGCGTCGGGGCTCGCCGAGCTCTACGGCATCAGCGAGATCGTGGTGCCGGCGGCGTCCAGCGCGTTTTCGGCGCTCGGCTGCCTGACCGCCGATTTCAGCTTCCTGCAGCAGCAGACGCTGCGCGCCGCGCTCGACGGTATCGACCTGACAAGAGTCTCGCAGCGCATCGGCGCGATGGTCGAGCTGACGCTGGAACCGCTGGTGGCCAATGCCATTCCGCGCGAATCCATCGAGATCGAGTTGGTCGCCTTGATGCGCTACGCCGCGCAGTCCGACGCCATCCCGGTGCCGTTCACGCTGCCGCTCGAACCGGCGCTTTTGCAGCAGCATTTTCTGGCCAAGCACCGCGAGTTGTACGGCTACGCCACCGCCGAGCCCTGCGTGATCGAATCGATCCGCGTGCAGGCGCGCCAGCCGTCGACGACGTCGGTGGGCCGCCCCGGCACTGATTCCAGGCGCACCGAATTCGTCGCACGCACATGCTCGTTCGATAACGCGCACGATGTCCTGACCGAGGTGATCGATCGCGGCACGATGTCCGACGCCGTCACCGGCCCCGCTATCATCGAGGACGCCTGGTCGACGGTGGTGGTGCCGCCGGGCTGGCAGGCGACGCCGAATAGTACTGGAAACCTGTTTCTGACGAAGGTCGCATCATGAAGCTCGACCCGTTTGCCGTGGAAGTGATCCGCCATGGCCTGTCGGCGGCGGCGGAAGAAATGAGCCTGGTGATGACGCGCTCGGCGCGTTCGCCGCTGCTGCGCGAGGCCGGCGACCTGTCGTCGGCGATCACCGACGCGCAGGGCGAGTTGGTCGGGCAGGGCCGCGACATCCCGGTCCATCTCGGCGCCATGGCCTATACGGTGCGCGAAACGCTGAAGGTGGTGCCCGCCGCCTCGCTCAACGACGGCGACGTGCTGATCTACAATCTCGGCGCACTCGGCGGCAATCACCTCAACGACGTCAAGGTGGTGCGCCCGGTGTTCTTCGAGGGTGAGATCGTCGCTTTCGCCGTCAGTCTGGCGCATTGGCCGGATATCGGCGGCTTCTGGCCCGGCAGCTACTTTGCAAAGGCGATCGATACCTTCCAGGAAGCGCTGCGGATTCCGCCGATCCTTATCGCGACCGCCGCGGGGGTCTGCGATTCCATCGTCCAGTTCCTCAAGGTCAATGTCCGCGATCCCGAAGCCTGCGAGGGCGATCTGCTCGGTCAGATCGCCTGCACCCGGGCTGGCGAAAAGCGCATCGTCGAATTGTGCAAGCAGCACGGCAAGGCAACCTTCGTCGCTACGCTGTCGCGGCTGCACGATCTGTCCGAAGCCGAGATGCGCGAGGCGATCCTGCAATTGCCGGACGGCGTCTATGAAGGCGAGGATTTCATGGATGATGGCGGCCCCGGCAACGCGCCGGCCCGCATCCATGTCAGGATCACCATCGCGGGCGACGAGGCGACCTTCGACCTGTCCGGCAGTTGCGACCGGGTTTCGAATTTCTGCAACACCACCTCGTTCATTGCGCGTTCGGCGGTGGCCTACAGCGCGCGCATCATGAGCGGCCGCGATATGCAGCAGAATGGCGGCGCGCTGCGTCCGCTCACCATCATCACCCGCCCCGGCTCGATCCTCGATCCCGGGCTCACCGCGCCGGTGGCGGCCGGCAATCACGAGACCTCGTTGCGCATCGTCGATGCGATCTTCCTGGCGATGAAGGACGTGATCCCGGAGCGGCTGTCGTCGGGCGGTGCCACCACGTCGGGCATGTTGTCCTTTGCCGAGCAGCGCGACGATGGCACCTGGAAGATGCTGTACGAAGTCCATGCCGGCGGCGAGGGCGCGCGTTACAACCGTGCCGGCTGCGCCGCCACCCGCGTGCATCTCACCAATACGTCGAACACGCCGGCCGAGGTCATCGAAGCCAACTACAATATCCGGGTCGAGCGGCAGGCGATCCGCTGGGGCTCCGGCGGCGCCGGAAAATATGCCGGGGGTGACGGCGTCGTCCGCACCTACCGGATCCTGGCGCCCAGCATGCATCTCACCAGCAGCGTCGAGCGCATGGTGATTCCGCCCTTCGGCCTGCATGGCGGCGAGCCAGGCGCCACCTGCCGCGTCTCGCTGATGCGCGGCGGCGAGGCCATCGCGATCGACGGCAAGTCGAACCTCGTGCTGCAGCAGGACGATCTCGTCACCATCGAGATGTGCGGCGGCGGTGGATTTGGGGCGGCGGCGTGAAGAGAGAATCCCGATGAGTAGATTGCTGCGAACCACCCTTAATGCCGGTGACACGGCTCCCCCGACCGTGGTCGGCGGCGAGGGCGTGTACTTCCATTTGCAGGATGGCCGCCGCCTGATCGACGGCAGCAACACCGGCGGCGGGCTCGGTCATCGCCATCCCCGCATGGTGGAGGCGATCCGTGAGGCCGCCGATACGCCGGTGGTCAACGAAGGCTGGACCTGGATCGGCCGCGAGCAGGCCGCCGAGGACCTGATCGCCACCGCCTTCAAGGGCGAGGAGGACTGGGTCGGCGCGGTGCGCTTCTGCATCAGCGGCTCGGAGGCCAATGACATGGCGCTGTCGCTGTGCCAGGCGCTGACGCAGAAGACCGCGTTGGCCACCCGCGAGCGCGCCTATCACGGCCTGGTCGGCCTGTCGCGCAGCATGACCGTGCAGCCGCACTGGCATGGCGGCCTCGCGGTGCACGCCGGCGGATCGCAACTGCCGCCTCCAATCGTCGACGTCCGCGTGCTGCCGGCACCCGACGGCGCGATCTACGGCGCGCCGCTGCACAACAGCCCGGTCAGGGAATATCTCGGCGACGCCCGTGCGACGCTGGCGGATACCGCGGCGACGATCATCGATTACACCCAAGGGGGCAGCTATTATGACGCCGACTACCAAAACGAGGTGGCGCGCCATGCCGCGGCTGCCGGTTCGTACTGGATCGCCGACGAGGTTGTAACCGGCGCCGGCCGCGCCGGCCGCTGGTTCGCGTTCCAGGGCGCTGCGAGCCGGCCGGACATCATCACCATGGGCAAGTCGCTTGGCGGCGGTGCCGCATCGGTCGCCGCGGTGGTGGTGTCGAAGAAGATCGTCGACCAGCTCAAGGGCAAGAGCTGGCAAAATTACGGGACGTTGCGCGGCCACCCGATCAGCATGGCCGCGGTCAGCGCCTATCTTGCCACCGTCACCGATGAGAACATCCTGGCGCATGTGCGCAAGATGGAGGCGCTGTTCGCGCGCCGCCTGGTCGAGATCGCGCGAAAACATCCGAGCGTGAAACGCGTAGCCGGCCAGGGTCTGCACTGGACCGTCGAACTTCATGGGCCGGACTGGCGAACCTGGACTGCCGATACCATGGAAAATCCGATCGCCTCGCGGGTTGCCGCGCGAGCGATGCAGGCCGGCGCGGTGATAGGCACCAGCGGCGAGCAGACCTCGCTATTCCTGGCGCCGGCGCTGATCATCAACGAAGCGGAGTCGGAAGCGCTGCTGGAAGCGCTCGACTTCGGCCTGCAACTTGCCGACCAGGAATTTTCACGCGCCGGCGGCGCACACTGATCAAGGAAGGGCCGGCATGACCGATCTGTCGCCATCCTGGCCTGCTGGCGAGCCCCGGCATCTTACGTTGCCCGAAGGCACGTTATACGACGCGCTGACGCGCGCGGCTGAGGCGCGCCCGGATCACCCGGCTACGGCATTCTACGGCGGCATTCTCAGCTACGGTGAACTGCGCGCGCAGGTCGATGCCATGGCCGGCTATCTGCGGAATTTCTGCGGTGTCCAGCGCGGCGACCGCGTGCTGATCGCGCTGCAGAACTCTCCGCAATATGTCATCGCTTATTATGCGGTGATGCGCGCCGACGCGGTGGTAGTGCCGGTCAATCCCATGAACAAGACCGCGGAGGTCGACTATCAGGCCGGCGACAGCGGCGCCCGCATTGCCATCATCGGCAGCGATCTGGGCGAGGTCTTCACGCCACTGCTGGGATCGGAGCTCAGCCATGTCATCGTGGCGCGGTATCGCGACTACGTCCCCGCCGCCACCCCCTATACGCTGCCAGCCTGCGTCACCCAGTCGTCGGCACCGCTGCCGGATACGCCGGGCTGGCACCTGTGGTCGGCGGCGTTGGCGCGGGCGGCGTCGCCGGGGCCGATGCGCTCCACGCCCGACGATCTCTGCGTTCTGCCCTATACGTCCGGCACCACCGGCAAGCCGAAGGCCTGCATCCATCCGCACCGCAACGTGCTGTTCACCGCGGTGCTGCAGGCGCGCTGGTACGGGCTCGGCGCCGACGATGTGCTGACCGGTTTTCAGCCGCTGTTTCATGTCGCTGGCATGCAGGGCTCGATGAACGCGGCGGTCTCGATCGGCGCCACGCTGGTGCTAATGGCGCGCTGGGACAAGGACCTGATCCCAGAATTTTTTGAGGCCCACGGCGTCACGTTCTGGAATGCGGCGCCGACCATGATCGTCGACGTGTTGTCGAGCGCCGGCTTCCACGACGATTGTTTTGCAAGGCTCAGGGTTCTGACCGGCGGCGGCGCGGCCATGCCAGCGACGGTGGCGGAAAGGCTGAAGTCGCGCTTCGACCTCGAATTCATCGAGGGCTATGGCATGACCGAGACGATGTCGCCGACCCACCTCAACCCGATGGCAACACCGAAGCGGCAGTGTCTCGGAATTGTCGTGCACGACACCGATGCGCGGATCATCGATCCCGGGACGCTGGCCGAACTCGGCCATGACGAGACCGGCGAGATCGTCGTGCACGGCCCGCAGGTCTTGCGGGATTACTGGAACCGGCCGGATGCCAACGCGACCTCGTTTGTCGATCTCGCTGGCCAGCGCTTCCTGCGCACCGGCGATCTCGGCTACCGCGACCGTGACGGTTATTTCTTTGTCGTCGATCGCCTCAAGCGCATGATCAATGTCAGTGGCTTCAAGGTGTGGCCGGCCGAGGTCGGGCCACCCTGTACGGCCATCCCGCCATCAAGGAATGCTGCATCATCTCGACGCCGGACGCTTATCGCGGCGAAGGCGTCAAGGCGCTGGTGGTGCTGCATGTCGACAAGGCCGACACTTCCGCGGACGACATCATCGCCTGGGCGCGTGACAACATGGCCAGCTACAAGGCGCCACGGAGCGTGGTGTTCGTGGGCAGCCTGCCACGTTCTGAAAGCAACAAGATCAGCTGGCGGCTGTTGCAGGAGGCCGAGTGGAAGCCGTGACCACTACGACATCGCCGACGATTTCGCTGGCGGGCGCAGCAAACGCGCGGCAGCCAGTCATGGCGGCATGATGTTCGCCGTCCATGCGGCACAGCGATTGCTTATGCAGATCGTCGTTTTAGCCGCCATCCAGTCCTCTCAGAACCTTTCGCACGAACCTCAAGGGTACCATGTCCAGATTGAAGGCTTTCATTTTCGCGCTGTTTTCGCTCGCGGTTGTCGCGGCCCCGCCGGTGACGCCAGCCCATGCCGCCAGTAATCTGATCGCGGTGCTGGAAGCCGAGATCGTCACGCTCGATCCGCATTTCACGCCGGCCTATATCTCGCGGACCTTCGGCTTCATGGTGTTCGACACGCTGTTCGCCAAGAACGCGGCGGGCGAGATCAAGCCGCAGATGGTGCGGGACTACAAGGTCTCGCCCGACGGCCTGATCTACACCTTTACGTTGCGCGATGGCCTGAAATGGCATGACGGCGCCCCGGTGACCGCCGCGGATTGCGTCGCCTCGCTGCGTCGCTGGGGCGATCGCAGTGCGCTCGGCCGCCGCATCCTCGCCATCACGGCATCGGTGGAGGCGTCCGATGTCAGGACCTTCGTGCTAACGCTGAAGGAACCGTCGGCACTGGTGATCGATTCGCTCGGCAATACGATCAGCCCGGTCGCCTTCATGATGCCGGAGCGCATTGCCAAGACGCCCGGCGACCAGCGCATCACCGAGATCATCGGCTCCGGCCCGTTCGTCTACAGCAAGGCTGATCACCGTAGCGGCGATCGCATGATCCTGAAGAAATTCGCCGATTATGTGCCGCGTTCGGAGCCGGCCGACTTCCTGTCCGGCGGCAAGCGCGTCGGCGTCGATACGCTGGAAATCCGTGTCATTCCCGACGGCTCCACGGCGGCTTCCGCGCTGCAGACCGGGGAGGTCGACTTCATGCAATATGCGCCGTTCGACCTGCTGCCGCTGCTGGAGAAGAACGCCAAGATCAAGGTCGTCAACTTCACGGGCGGCAACCAGTTCGCCGGCGCCTATCGCATCAATCCACTGACCAAGCCGTTCGACGATCCGGCGATTCGCCGCGTGTTGTGGAAGCTGGTCGATCAGCGCGAGGTCATCGACGGTCTCGGACTTGATGCCAAATACGGCGCGCCTTGCGCCTCGTTCTTTACCTGCGGCACGCCCTATGCGAACGATGCCGGCACCGAGGCGGCGAAAAATCCCTCGGTCGAGGCCGCCAAAGCGGCGCTGAAGCTGACCAAATATGCCGGCGAGCCGGTCATCGTGATGCAGGCCAGCGATCTCGAGGCGCCGCGCATCTCGGCGCAGGTGCTCGCCGAAAAGCTCAAGCAGGCCGGTTTCACCGTCGATCTGCAGGTGATGGACTGGGCCAGCCTGTTGGTGCGCCGCACCAAGAAGGACGGCTGGAGCGTCTATGGCGTCCACGCCGGCGGCTTCGATCTCGGTTCGCCCCTGACCAACGGCATGGTGGCGTTCAACTGCGTCGACATTTCCGCATGGCATTGCGACGCCCGCCTGACGCCGCTGCTCACCGCCTTCGCCAAATCGGTCAGCGAAGACGAACGCAAGAAGCTGGCCTATGATATCCAGGCGATCATGTATGATCAGACGCCGGCGGTTCCGTGGGGCCAGTTCGCCCAGCCGGCGGCGTATCGCTCCAATTTGCGCGGTGTGATTCCGTCGGCTATTCCGATCTTCTGGAACATCGAGAAATAAGCTCATGTATGATGTCATTGTAGTTGGCGGCGGCTCTGCCGGCGCCGCCATTGCCGCGAGGCTCTCCGAGGATTCCAGCAAGCGTATCCTGCTGCTGGAAGCCGGACTCGACTGGCGCGCCGATGAGGCGCCGTGGGAGGTCCGCACCCCCAATCCGATCCCGATCATCCATCATCGCGAATATCAGGAGAAGTGGCAGTGGCCGCATCTGCTGACGCGTCGGGTCGCCGGGCAGCAGCCGCGCTTCTACTGGCGCGGCAAGGGCCTCGGTGGTTCCTCGATGATGAACGGCCAGATCGCGATCCGCGGCGTCGCCGCCGCGTTCGACGAATGGGCGACCAATGGCTGCACCGGCTGGTCGGCGAAAGAAGTGATGCCGCTGTTTTCGCTGATCGAGGACGATTTTGAATTTGGCGGTACACCGGGCCATGGCCGGGGTGGTCCGCTGCCGATCTACCGCGCGCCGCCGGAAAAATGGGGCCCGGTCGATAGCGGCCTTCGCGATGCCGCGTTGGCCTCGGGCTATAAGTGGTGCGATGATGTCAACGGTGCCGATGGTGAAGGTGCGGCGTGCTACCCGATCAACAGCCGCGATTTGCGCCGTATCACCACCAACGAGGCCTATCTGGAGCCGGCGCGTGGCCGCGCCAATCTGGAGATCCGCGGCCACGCGCTGGTCGATCGTCTTGTCATCACGGACGGTCGGGCTACCGGCGTGATCGTGCATGTCGAAGGGCAGGGCACGTCCGAAATCAGCGCGCGTGAAATTGTGCTGTGTGCCGGCGCGATCCACAGTCCGGCGATCCTGCTGCGTTCCGGCATCGGCCCGGCCGGCGAATTGAAAGCAATGGGCATCGCGGTTGAAAGCGACCTGCCGGTCGGCAAGCACTTCTTCGACCACCCGCTGTTCCGCGCCACCGTGCAGCTCAAGGAAGAATTGCGCGCGACCGATCCGGACACCCGTCACACCAATTGCTGCGTGACCTATTCGTCGGGTCTCGCGGACGGCGGCAAGCGCGACATGATCCTGATCGCCTTCAACCACCGTGGCATCGGCATCCCCGCCGCGATCGGCGCGGGACTGTTCAACGCTTTTTCGCGCGGCACGCTGAAACTGGCCTCCACCGACGCCTCGATCGATCCGATCGTCGAGGAAAACATGCTGGCCGACCCGCGCGACATGTCGCGCATGGTCGACGCGGTGAAGCGGCTCGCGGTCCTCACCACGCAGCCGGCGCTGGCCGACAAGGCGGAATGGATCCGGCTGATCGACACCGACCTGACGCTGCCGCGGGCGGCGGCGTTGCCGATCAGCGAACTGGAAGCCATCCTGCGCCGTGACACCGGCGACATCCAGCACGCCGCCGGTTCCTGCCGCATGAGCGGCTTCAACGACGCCAGCGGCGTGGTCAACCCGGATGGCACGGTGAAGGGCCTGCGCGGCATGCGCGTCGCGGATGCCTCGATCATGCCGTCGGACTGCCGCGCCAATACCCACCTCACCACGGTGGTGATCGGCGAATATATCGCCAGGATGATGAAGCAGGCGATGGCTGCGAAGGCCGCTCCTGCGATGGCGGTGTAGTCCCAATCGCGGCCCTTCACCGAACCATCGGCTTGTCATTGCGAGGAGCGAAGCGACGCGGCAATCCAGAGCCACGAACTCGGCAAGACTGGATTGCTTCGTCGCAAGGGCTCCTCGCAATGACGAACAAGCTGTCAGACTTCGCTTCAAATAACGCTGTTGCAAGAAAGAACGGTCATGTCCTCGTCCACCGAAACCCAGATCACCGAATGGCTCGCGTCGCAAAGACAGCCGATGATCGAGCTGCTGCGCGACGTCGTGAACATCGATTCCGGCTCCTACAACAAGCCCGGCGTCGATGCGGTCGGCGCGCGGTTCGAGCGGCATTTCGCCGAGTACGGCATCGCATGTTTCCGCGAGCCGCATGACGTGTCCGGCGATGCGCTGCATGGCTCGGTTGCCAAGCCGGGCAGCAACGAGAAGCCGGTGCTGTTGATGGGGCATCGCGATACGGTGTTTCCGAAAGGCGAGGTGGCGCATCGCCCGTTCAGCATCGAAGGCAGCAGGGCCCATGGTCCCGGTGTCGCCGACATGAAGGCTGGTCTCGTCATCAACGTCTTCGTCGCCGCGGCGTTCGCCAAATTCGGCAGCGCGCCATGCCCGATCAAGCTGCTGATCACCTCCGACGAGGAGATCGGCTCGCCGTCGTCGCGCCCGGTGATCGAGCGCGAGGCCCGCGCGGCGCGCGCGGTGTATAATTCCGAACCGGGCCGTCCGACCGGCAATATCACCACCAGTCGCAAGGGTGGCGTGTTCATGCGCTTCGAGATCTTTGGCAAGGCGGCGCATTCCGGCAATAATTTCGGCGACGGCATCAGCGCGATCGGCGAACTCGCGCACAAGATCGTGCGGATCCATGCGCTCACCGACATGGCCAAAGGCATCACGCTGAATGTCGGCCTGATCGCTGGCGGCCAGTCGGTCAACACCACCGCGCCGCACGCCGAGGGCCAGATCGACCTGCGCTATATCGACCCGGCCGACCGCGCCACCACGCTGGCGGCGATCGAGGCCATTATCGCGACATCGACGGTGCCGGGCACCACGGCCAAGCTGCACATCAATGGTGAATTCCTGCCGCTGGTGCAGAGCGAATCCTCGAAAATCCTGTTCGATGCCTATCGCGCGGCGGCCAAGGACGCCGGACTGCCCAAACTCGACGGCGAATTCGCCGGCGGCTGCGCCGATTCCGGCTTTACCGCCAGCGTCGGCACGCCGACCCTGTGCGGGCTTGGCCCCGTCGGCGGCAACGTGCATACCGCGCAGGAATGGCTCGATCTCGACAGCATCGTGCCGCGCGCCACCGCTTTGGCACTGGCGATCTTGCGGATACCTGTCGACTGACCGGTGAAGGGACCCATGATGACCGCTGCCGAACGCCGGGACGAAAGCACCCATCTTGAAGCCGACGTGCTGGTCATCGGCGCCGGCGGGGCCGGCATGTATGCCGCGCTGGAGGCGGCGCGCTTTGGCGCCTCGGTCATTCTCGCCGACCGCAGCCTGATTGGGCGCGGCGGCGCCACGGTGATGGCGCAGATGACGGTCGCCGCGGCGCTCGGCGAGCAGACGCCGGATCACTGGGAGCATCATCTGGCCGACACGCTGGCCGCCGGCCGCGGCCTGTGCGACGAGCGCCTCGCCGCGCTGTTGTGCGAGGACGGGCCGCGCCGGCTGCGCGAAATGGAGGCGTGGAAGGTTGGCTGGGCGCGCGAGGACGGCCACATCAAGCAGGCCCAGGCGCCGGGTCATGACCGGCCGCGTTGCGCCTATGTCGATTTCCTCTCCACCGGACCGGCGGTGTCGAAGACGCTGCGCACCCAGCTCAACTCGGCCGACGGCATCCGCCGGATCGGCGATCTGGTCATCGTCGACATCGCGATGCACGACGGTGAAGCCTGCGGCGCCACTGCGCTGCATCTGCCGACCGGTGGCGCCGTCACCATCGCGGCGAAGGCCGTCATCATTGCCACCGGCGGATTGACCGGGCTGTATCGCCGCAACAGCGCTTCGTCGAACATGGGAGGCGACGGCTATGCGCTGGCGCTGCGCGCTGGCGCCGAACTGATCGACATGGAATTCGTGCAGTTTTTTCCGATCGGGCATCTCGCGCCAAGGCTGGTCGGGATGGATCCGATCATGTGGGACCCGTTCCGCTACAAGCTCGGCGGCAAGCTCTTGAATTCCGAGATGCGCGAATTCGAGGACGACTACGCCACGCGGGATTCACGTAGCGACGGCACCTATGTGCTGACCCGCGACCTTGCTACCTATGCCATCACCAAGGAGGTCGGAGCTGGTCGCGGCAGCCCGGCGGGCGGCGCCTGGCTCAGTTTCCAGCATGTGCCCGAGGCGGTGATCCGCGCCGCCTTCGGCCCGGTCGTCGATCGTCTGCTGGCCAACGGTATTGATCTTGCGAAGCGCCCGGTCGAGGTGGCACCGATCGCGCATTATCACATGGGCGGCATTCGCGTCGACGCGACGATGCAAACCGGCGTACCCGGCCTGTTTGCCTGCGGCGAGGCGGTCGGCGGCGCCAACGGCGCCAACCGGCTGTCGGGCAATGCGATCACCGAAGCCTTTGTGTTCGGCGCGCAAGCGGGCCGCGGCGCCGCGCAACGCGCGACGTCGCAGGCCGCGATGTGGTCGCCCGACGCGGCACAAGCGGCGCTCGATCTGCTGCGCAGCGCCGAGCGGCGCGATGCGCCGAATCCGGCGGCCGTGGTGGCGAAGCTGCGGGCGGTGATGGCCGACGAGGTCGGCCCGTTCCGCACCGATGCCGGATTGCGCGCGGCGATCGCCTCGATCGCGCAATTGAAGGTCGATATCGGCGAAACACCGATGTTCTCCATTTCTACCTTCGACCCGGTGCTGGTCGACTGGCTCGATCTGCGCAACATGCTGCGGGTCGCGCAATCCGTCGCGGTCTCGGCGCTGGCGCGGACCGAAAGCCGCGGCGCGCATCAGCGCGATGACCACCTCGGCCTTGATGAAGCCTGGCGCGTCAACCAGATCGTCAGCCTCGCCGACGGTGCCGTCAGCCTGCGCAAGGTTGAGCCGACCACCGGAAAGGCCGCGGCATGAAGGCGACCCTCAGCATCCAGCGCGGCACGCCCGGCGAGACGCGGCACCAGACGTTCGACGTTGCCTTCGAGCCGGGCCAATCGGTGCTGGACGGCCTGCGCGCGCTGCGCCGTACGAGCGATCCGTCGCTGGCGTTCCGGTTCTCCTGCATCAATGCCAATGCCTGCAAGGAATGCATGATGCTGATCGATGGCAAGGTCGACTACGCCTGCACCGTGCGCCTCAAGGAAGGCATGACGGTTCTGGCGCCGCTGCCGAAGAAGAAGCTGATCCGCGACCTTGTCACTGAAATCGCCCCGCCCGACGAACGGCTGTTGCGCTGAATTCTTAACCCCGCGCGCTCGCGGCGGCCGCGACAAATACCGTTGCCTGTTTCGTGTCTGTCTGACTAATTTATAGCCGTTCTGAATTGCGTCCGCTGCCGCTCAATCCACCGCGATACGGGCGCCGTCGCGATCGGCGTTGTCTACGACAATGCGCTGCATCATGGCGATGAACAGCGCCTGTTCCGACTTGCTGAGGCTGCCCAGCGTCGCCCGATGCGCCGCGCGGGCCGCGCTCTCGATCTGGCCGAGCAAGGCGGCGCCCGCTGGTGTCAGCTTGCAGATCCGGGCGCGCCGGTCATCGCCGCTGACCGGACGCTCCACCAGGTTTCGCGCTTCCAGCCGCTTCAGCGCGCCGGTCGTGGTGGTGCGATCCAGCGCAATATCAGCCGCCAGGCTGGTCTGGTCAGCCGTTCCCCGTTCCGCCAGCGCGGACAGCAGGCTGTATTGCAACGGCGTGATTTCGAAGCCGCCGCAGGCCTCCTGGAACAGCGCCACATGGATCTGGTGCAGGCGGCGGATCAGGAATCCGGGTCTTTGCGGCAGCGGCCAGGGCGGGTGGCCCGGTCGGCTTGCCGCCTTGTTGGCTTTCGGCAACTCGCTTCTCCTGACACCTTCGGCTCGGAACACGTTTGGCGAACGAGGGGTGCTGCGCAATCTATGGCACGTTCTTTGCTCTTGCAAAGTACGAAGTATGCTTCGTATTCTGGCTGCGGCCGCAAGTGCCCGCCGGAACATTGGGGAGAGTGTCCATGTCCATCACCGCCACCTTCGACCTGCTGCTGCGCGGCGGCCGTGTCATCGATCCGGCCTCCGGCAT
>NZ_JANXTC010000012.1:0-12996 GCF_025356345.1 Tardiphaga sp. | reverse complement strand
CGCTTCCGGATCGGCCAGCGCCTTCAGATAAAAGCCGATGCCCTTGGAAAAGGCTTGCAGGAATACCAGCGCGAGCGGCAGCGCGACGAACACGATCAGGAATGTCAGCGCCAGGGTGATGACGATGCCCCGGACCAGACGCGGCTCGGTGCGGGAATCGCGCTGCGCCAATGGCGCCGCGCCGGCGAGCAGCGACGGTCGGGCCGCGGTGCTGGGAGTTGTGCTGGCGGTGACGAGGGTCATGCGCTCAACCCACCGCCAGAGCGCGGGTCTGCGCCCAGCGCTGGATCCGGTTCAGGATGAAGATGATCAGGAACGAGGTCACCAGCATCACCACGGCGATCGCGGTGGCGTCGGCGTAGCGGAACTCCGACAGCCGGATCACGATCAGCAGCGGCGCGATCTCCGACACGTTGGGCAGGTTGCCGGCGATGAAGATCACCGAGCCATATTCGCCGACCGCGCGCGCGAAGGCCAGCGCGAAGCCGGTCAGGATCGCCGGCGTCAGGCTGGGCAGGATCACGCGGGTGATGGTCTGCCAGCGGTTGGCGCCGAGGCAGGCCGCGGCCTCCTCGATCTCGACTTCGAGATCGATCAGCACCGGCTGCACCGTCCGAACGACAAACGGAATGCCGATGAAGATCATCGCGACAAAGATACCGAGCGGCGTGAACGCCACCTTGATACCGAGTTCCGCCAGCGGCGCGCCGAGCCAGCCGTTCTGCGCGAACAGCGTGGTCAGCGCCACGCCGGCCACCGCGGTCGGCAGCGCGAACGGAATATCGACAATGGCATCAAAAACCCGGCGGCCGGGAAACCGGTAGCGCACCAGCGCCCATACGATGACCAGCCCCGCCACCAGATTGACCAGCGCCGCCAGGAACGCCAGTCCGAACGAGATCTTCAAGGCGTGCAGCGTGCGGTTGCTGGTCACCGTATCGATGAACTGGCCGAGACTGAGTTCGCTGGTCTTGACGAAAAGGCCCGCGAGCGGGATCAGGATCAGCAGCGACAGCCAGGTCAGGGTCAGGCCCATGGTCAGGCCAAATCCCGGCAGCGCGCTCCGTTTTGATGCCCTGCTCACCCTATTCCTTCATCGTCACATGGCGGTATCTGACTGGACCCCGGCCGATGATACGACCGGGGCGACATCTTGTCCGGTCGGTGGCCGGTCAGTTCTTGTAGATCTTGTCGAAGATCCCGCCATCGGCAAAATGGGTACTCTGCGCCTTGGTCCAGCCGCCGAACTGATCGTCGATCGTGAACAGTTCGACCTTGGCAAAGGAGGCTTCATACTTCTTGCCGATCTCCGGGTCGCGCGGACGGTAGAAGTTCCGTGCGGCGATTTCTTGGCCTTCGCTGGTGTACCAGTACTGCAGATAGGCTTCGGCCGCCGCCCTGGTGCCCTTCTTGTCGGAAACGGTGTCGACCACGGAAACCGGCGGCTCGGCCAGGATCGACAGCCGCGGCGCCACAATCTCGAACTTGTCCTTGCCGAATTCCTTGACCGCCAGATAGGCCTCGTTTTCCCAGGCCAGCAGCACGTCGCCGACGCCGCGCTCGACAAAGGTGATGGTCGAGCCGCGCGCGCCGGTGTCCAGCACCGGCACGTTCTTGTAGATGCTGCCGACGAATTCCTGGGCCTTCGCATCGGAGCCGAACTTCTTGACCGCGTATCCCCATGCCGCCAGATAATTCCAGCGCGCGCCGCCCGAGGTCTTCGGATTCGGCGTGATGACGCTGACACCGGGCTTGGTCAGATCGTCCCAGTCCTTGATGCCCTTCGGATTGCCCTTGCGCACCAGGAACACGATCGTCGACGTATAGGGGGAGGAATTCTGCGGCAGCCGCTTCTGCCAGTCCTTGGCCAGCAGACCCTTGCCGGCAATCGCATCGACGTCATAGGCCAGCGCCAGCGTCACGACGTCGGCCTGCAGGCCGTCAATCACCGAACGCGCCTGCGCGCCGGAGCCGCCATGCGACTGCTTGATCTCGACACTCTTGCCGGTATCCCTCTGATAGGCGGCGGCAAAGGCCTTGTTGAAGTCGCTGTAGAGTTCACGCGTCGGATCATACGAGACGTTGAGTAGCGACACATCCGCCGCGAAGGCCGAGCCTGCCCAGATCAATCCCGCGATCAAAGAAATCATACGACGGTACATATCAATCTCCATTCATCCGGACAACGCGATCGCTATCGACGGCAAGGACCGCGAAAGTCTTTAAAAGCGATCCTGAAGTCAACGAAACCAGATTTCAATGTTGACGAGATGACGACGGCAATGTGCTAGGAAATGACCGTCGTATGGATTCCGCATTCCGTCTTGGCTTTTCCACGCCAGCGACCGGAGCGTTCGTCCTCACCCGGCGCGGTGCGGCTGGTACACGGCATGCAGCCGACCGAGAGAAAGCCGGACGTCAGCAGCGGATGCGCCGGCAGTTTCGCCGACGCATAGATCAGCTCGATATCCTCGCGCGAGGCGTTGGCAAACGGATTGAACTTCAGTCGCGCGCCATCCCACTCGACGACGGGCATCGCGGCGCGCGCGCCGCCCTGGAAGCGCTTGCGGCCGTTGATCCAGCCGGCGAACGGCGCCAGCGCGCGCGCCAGCGGCTCGACCTTGCGAATCCGGCAGCAGGCATCGGGATCGGAGAACCACAGGTCACGCTGGGGGTCGTCGCGTCGCAGCGTCTCGTCCAGCGGTTGGATCGAACGCACGTCGCGCAGGCCGAGTGTGGCGATCAGCGTGTCGCGATAGGCGAGTGTCTCCTCGAACAGCCAGCCGGTATCGAGAAAGATCACCGGGATCGCCGGATCGACATCGGCCATCACCTTGAGCAGGGCCGCGGATTCGGTGCCGAATGACGACACTACCGCCAGCCTGTCACGGCCGAGTTCACGCAGCGCCGCGGCGATCACCTGCCCCGGCGCGGCGTCGCGCAATTGTCGATCCAGATCCTGCGCCGTCACGGCGGCGTCGAACGACACA
The DNA here is from genome assembly GCF_025356345.1 of Tardiphaga sp. Lineage (GTDB taxonomy): Bacteria > Pseudomonadota > Alphaproteobacteria > Rhizobiales > Xanthobacteraceae > Tardiphaga. The sequence goes on along the minus strand of NZ_JANXTC010000012.1, from coordinate 10,006 downwards.
TCCTGCGCGGGAGAGACCGACGAATGTTGCGCGGGCGCGGCCATCAGCTGGCGCTCTCCGAGTGACGCAACTGCATGCGCCGGTGCAGCGCGGTGATGCGACCGTCGCCGGTCGGCTGATAGAATACCGTGTAGCGCTTGGCGGTGGCGAGGAAGGCCTCCGCATCCCCCTGTTTCTTGACCTCGAAGGCATCGAATCCGGCGCGCAGCATGAACACGAACTGGTCGCGCAGCACCTGACCGGTGGCGCGCAACTCGCCCTTGAACGCGTGCCGCTCGCGCAGCAGGCGCGCCTGGCTGTAGGCCCGGCCATCGCGAAAGGTCGGAAACACCAGCGCCACGACGGCCAGTCTGCCAAGGAACGGCACGACATCGTCGAGGTCGCGGTTGTTCGGCCAGATCACGGCGGTCGGGCCGCCGCGCTGCGAGAGCGTTTCGGGATCGGCGAGGAAGCGCGCGGCGGAAATCAAGACCGCGCCATCGGCCGGAATGTCCGCGTCGTCGGCCACCTGCGGGAACGTGTCGGTGGCAACCCGGCCATTTTTAACGAGTGGCATAGACGCGCTCCTTGAACGGCTCGACGCCGAGCCGCGTCACGGCATCGACAAACAGCTCTTCCGGCCGCAGGCGCAGCGCCAGATAGGCCTCGACAATATCCTCGATCACGTCGGCGACCTCGGCATAGGGCACCGCGGGACCGATCAGCGTACCCACCACGGCGTGCTCATCGGCGCGACCGCCGATGGTGATCTGGTAGTATTCCTCGCCGTTCTTCTCGACGCCGAGAATGCCGATATGGCCGACATGGTGATGGCCGCAGGCATTGATGCAGCCGGAGATGTTGATGTGCAGCCGGCCGATCAGATTGGCGGTGTCGTGGTTGGAGAAGCGATGCGTCAGTTCCTGCGCGATCGGGATCGAGCGCGTATTCGCCAGCGAACAATAGTCCAGCCCCGGGCAGGCGATGATGTCGGTGACCAAATTGACGTTCGGCGTGGCGACGCCGATCTGGTCGAGTGCCTTCCACAAAGCCGGCAGATCGCGCTGCGCGACATGCGGCAGCGCCAGGTTCTGTTCATGGCCGACACGGATCTCGCCGAACGAGTATTTTTCCGCGAGATTGGCGATGGCGTCCATCTGGTCCGCGGTGGCGTCGCCGGGCGGCCCGCCGATCGGCTTCAGCGACAGCGTGACGATGGCATAGCCCGGCATCTTGTGCGGCGCGACCGAGTTCAGCCGCCATGCCTCGAAACGCGGATCGGCGGAGGCCGATTTCACCTCGTCGGGATGGTCCGGCAGCGTCCTGTAGTGCGGATAGGTGAAGCGCGAGCGGATGTCCTCGACCACTTCGTCATCGAGCGACAGCGCGCTGTCGCGGGTCTGCAGCCACTCATCCTCGACCTCCTGCGCGAACTTCTCGATGCCCAGTTCATGGACCAGGATCTTGATGCGCGCCTTGTAGATATTGTCGCGGCGGCCGTACTGGTTGTAGACGCGCAGGATCGACTCGACATAGCCGAGCAGATCGCGGCCCGGCACGAACGGCTTGATCACCTTGCCGATGAACGGCGTGCGGCCGAGGCCGCCGCCAACCAGCACTTCGAAGCCGGTCTCGCCGGCGGCGTTCTTGTGCAGCCGCAGCCCGATGTCGTGCACCTTGATGGCGGCGCGGTCATGCGCCGACGCGGTGATGGCGAATTTGAACTTGCGCGGCAGGAACGAGAATTCCGGATGCATGGTCGAATATTGCCGCAGCAATTCGCACCAGATCCGCGGATCCTCGACCTCGCCGGGGGCGACGCCGGCCCACTGGTCGGTGGTGATGTTGCGGGTGCAGTTGCCGGAGGTCTGCATGGCGTGGATGCCGACTTCGGCGAGGTCTTCCAGCGCATCGGGCAGGTCGGCGAGCTTGATCCAGTTGAACTGGATGTTCTGCCGGGTGGTGAAATGGCCGTAGCCGCGGTCGTAGCGCCGCGCCACATGCGCCATCTTGCGCAACTGCGCCGACGACAACGTGCCATAGGGAATGGCCACCCGGAACATATAGGCGTGCAATTGCAGGTAGACGCCATTCATCAGCCGCAGCATCTTGAATTCGTCTTCGGTGAGTTCGCCGGCAAGGCGCCGCTTCACCTGGTCGCGGAATTCCGAGACGCGCTCGTTGATCAGCGTGCGATCGATTTCGTCATAGGCATACATGAGTCAGAACCTTACGCCGAAACCGGCAGATCGATGGTGACGCCCTGCGCGCGGATCTGCTCGCGCAGATTGCCGGGCGTGATCGCGCCGTTGTCATTTACCGCGACGGGCGCGATATAGGGGCCGATGGCGCCGACATCGTCGGCGGCGGATTCCACCAGCATCGCACGCGCTTCATCGGCGGTGCGCACGATCGCCGCCTGGGCGATCTCGGTGGTCCAGCCTTGCTTCGCATCGCGATAAATCACCACGCCGTCCCAGGCGCGGTTGGCGGTCACCACCGAGGGGCCGTTGATCTTGATCTTCTGTTGCAGGGGAGAGGTCATTCAGCGGCTACCAATAATTCCGAGGCAAGGTGGTTGATCTGGCTGGCGCGCCACGGCGCGGAATGCGCCACGACATCGCCGATGATGAGAATGGCCGGGCCGCTTTCGATCCGCGCGACCAGTGCCGGGAGATCTTCCAGCACGCCCACCGCGGCCCGCGCATCGGGCCGGGTAACACGCGCGAACACGCCGACCGGCGTCCGCGGCGAGCGGCCCGCCGCGAGCAACCCGGCGCGGATCGCCGAGGCGGCGGTCATGCCCATATAGACGACAACGGTCATCTTGTCGTCGGTCAGCGTGCCCCAGTCGACGGCCGCGGCGTCGCCGGCCTTGTGCGCGGTGAGAAAGGTGATGCGCAGCGCCTCGTGGCGATAGGTCAGCGGCACTTCGAATTGCGCGGCGGCGCCGAGGCCCGCGGTGATACCGGGGATCACGGAATACGCCACGCCGGCCTCGCGCAGCGCCGAAATCTCCTCGCCGCCGCGACCGAACACGAAACAGTCGCCGCCCTTCAGCCGCACCGCGCGCTGGCCCGCTTTCGCAGCCTCGACCAGCAGCGCATTGACCGCGTCCTGGCCGATGCCGGGCTTGCCGACGCGGCGGCCGACCGGCACCCGCGAGGCATCGCGGCGGATGCGATCGAGAATTTCAGGCGACACCAGCTCGTCGTAAAACACCACATCGGCGTCCTGCAGCGCGCGCAAAGCCTTGATGGTCAGCAGATCCGGATCGCCCGGCCCGGCGCCGACCAGCGATACATGGCCTTCGGGCGCGCGCGACGATGGCACGCCGGCGAACGCCACCGGATCGGTGATGTCCTTGATGGCCTGCTCGGCCTCCTCGCCGCGGCCGGCCAGTACCAGCGCGCCGATCGGACCATCGACCACGCGCTCCCAGAACCGGCGCCGCAGCGCCATCTCCGGCAGCCCGCCGGAGATCGGCTTGCGCCAGCGGCCGATGAAGCCGGCGAGATCGCCGATCCGCGCCGGCAGCACCGATTCGATCTTTTCGCGGACGCGGCGCGCCAGCACCGGGGCGGAGCCGCCGGTGCCGATGGCCACGACCACATCGCCGCGATCGACGATCGCCGGGAAGATAAAGGTGGAGTGCGCCAGTTCGTCCATGACATTGACCGGGAATCCCGCGGCCTTGGTGCGGGCCGCCATGGCATGGCCGAGCTCGCCTGCCCCGGCACAGAGCACCGCGATCACGCCCGACAGGTCAGCGACCAGCGGATCGCCCGATTCATGCACGATGCGGGCGACGCCCTCGGCGTCGAGCCCGGAAGTGTCCCGATTGCCATCGGTGGCGTACCAGCGAATCCGGGCGCCAGCCGCCAGCAGCAGCCGCAGCTTGGCGCGTACAAGCTCGCCTGCGCCGACCAGAAGGATCGGTCCGGTCTGCAGATCGAGAAACACCGGTAGGAATCGCATGAACGCTCCGCTGCCCGAAAAACGGGGTTGACTGGAATTATTTTCTATATATCTCTCGTTCTGTCCGCGCAAAGAGAAAATTATTTCTTCTTCGACGCGTTCCAATTATAGAATTTTTGTCCCCAAACACCAAGTGCGACAGATGCATCTTCCCAACACCGATCCCGCGGATCGCGGGTCTAGCATTCCGGCACCCGGCCTGCCCTCGGCGACCCAGCAAATTGCGGGCCGATCAGAGGGAGCCGCGCCGTCGATGGATCATCTCGACGAGCTAGAAGCCCAGAGCACCTACATCCTGCGTGAGGCTTTTGCGCGGCTGAAGAAGCTGGCGCTGCTGTGGTCGCTCGGCAAGGATTCCAACGTCATGATCTGGCTGGCGCGCAAGGCGTTCTTCGGCCGGGTCCCCTTCCCGGCGCTGCATGTCGACACCGGCAAGAAGTTTCCCGAGATGTACGCGTTCCGCGAGCAATATGCGACGCAATGGGGCCTCGACCTCAAGGTCGATTACTGCCCGCCGATCGAGACCATCGATCCGACGCTGCCGCCCGCCGCCCGTTCGGCGGCGCGCAAGACCGAGGGGCTGAAACTGGCGCTGGCCAAATACGGCTTCGACGGCCTGATCGCCGGCATTCGCCGCGACGAGGAAGCCACCCGCGCCAAGGAGCGAGTGTTCTCGCCGCGCGGCACCGAGGGCGGATGGGACGTCCGCGACCAGCCGCCGGAGTTCTGGGACCAGTTCAACGCCTCGCCACCGCCGGGCGCGCATCTGCGCATCCACCCGATCCTGCACTGGACCGAGGCGGATATCTGGGCCTACACGCAGCGCGAGAACATCCCTATTATCCCGCTATACCTGGCCCGCGACGGCAAGCGCTACCGCTCGCTGGGCGACGCCGACATCACCAATCCGGTGGCGTCGAATGCCACGACCATCGAACAGATCCTGATCGAGCTGGAAACCAGCAAGGAGCCCGAGCGCGCCGGACGCGCGCTCGACCACGAAACGGAAGACGCCTTCGAGCGACTGCGGGTGGCGGGATATCTGTGATGAATGACGGCGTTAACATCAGTGTAGCAGCGACCGTTCCGGCGACGCCGAACGGCACCACGCGGCCGCAGGTCCGCATCGTCATCGTCGGCCATGTCGACCATGGCAAGTCGACGCTGGTCGGTCGCCTGCTGCACGAGACCGGCTCGCTGCCCGACGGCAAGCTGGAGATGCTGAAAGAGGTCAGCGCGCGCCGCGGCATGCCGTTCGAATGGTCGTTCCTGCTCGACGCGCTGCAGACCGAGCGCGACCAGGGCATCACCATCGACACCACCCAGATCCGGTTTCGCACCCAGTCGCGCGACGTGGTGCTGATCGATGCGCCCGGTCACGCCGAATTCCTGCGCAACATGATCACCGGCGCCTCGCAGGCCGACGGCGCGGTGCTGATCATCGACGCGCTGGAAGGCGTTCGCGACCAGACCCGCCGGCATGGCTATCTGCTGCATCTGCTCGGCGTGAAGCAGGTCGCGATCGTCGTCAACAAGATGGATCGCGTCGATTTTTCCGCGACGCGCTTCCAGGCCATCAGCGACGAAATCTCCGCGCATCTGATCGAGCTCGGCGTCACGCCCACGGCGGTGATTCCGATCTCGGCGCGCGACGGCGACGGCGTCGCCGAACGCACCGCCAACATCGCCTGGTATCACGGCCCGACCGTGGTGGAGGCGCTCGATGCGCTGATCCCGGCGCGGGCGCTGGACGAACTGGCGCTGCGGCTGCCGGTGCAGGCGATCTACAAATTCGACGACCGCCGCATCGTCGCGGGGCGAATCGAGTCCGGCAGTCTCGACACCGGCGACGAGATCGTCATCATGCCGGCCGGCAAGATCGCCACGATCAAATCCGTCGAAAGCTGGCCGCGGACGCCGCTCGCCGGCCCGCAGGGCGCCGGCCGCTCGGTCGGCATCACGCTGGACCGCGAACTCTTCATCGAGCGCGGCGACGTCATCGCCCGCATCGACGCCGCGCCGCGCGACACCAGGCGGCTGCGCGCCCGCATCTTCTGGCTGCACGACGCGCCTTTGACCGAAGGCGCCTCGATCCTGCTCCGGCTCGGGACCCGCGAGACGCGCGCCACCGTGGTGGCGATCGAGAAGGCCGTCGATCCCGGCGACCTCGCTTCCGTCGCCAGCAAGGCGATCGCGCGCAACCATGTCGGCGAGATCGACCTGTCGCTGTCGCAGCCGGTCGCCGCCGATACCTATGTCGACAATCCGCGCACCGGGCGGCTGGTGATCGAGGTCAATGGCCGCATCGCCGGCGGCGGCCTGGTGCTGTCGGTGCATGCCGGGCAGCGCGCCGTGCCGGCGAATATCGTGCCGGTGGAATCCGCGCTGCGCGGCGATGAGCGCTCGGCGCGCAACCACCATCACGGCGCCGTGGTGTGGCTGACCGGCCTGCCGGGTTCCGGCAAATCGACGCTGGCGCGGGCGTTGGAACGCCGGCTGTTCGACCGCGGCGGCTCGCCGGTACTGCTCGACGGCGACACGCTGCGCGCCGGGCTCAACCATGATCTCGGCTTCTCCGCCAGGGATCGCACCGAAAACATCCGTCGCCTCGCCGAAGTGGCAACGCATCTTGCCCGCAATGGCCATATCGCGATCGTGGCGGCGGTATCGCCGTCGCTGCGCGACCGCGCGGCGGCCCGCGGCATCGCGGACACGCTGTTTCGCGAGATCCATGTCGCCACGCCCGCCGAAATCTGCGAGGAACGCGATCCGAAGGGTCATTACGCGCTGGCGCGCGCGGGGACACTGCGGGGCTTCAGCGGCATCAGCAATGATTACCAGCCGCCGACCCGCCACGAACTGACCATCGATACCTCGAAGCTGGCCGTCGGCGCCGCGACCGATGCCATCGAGACCATGCTCGCACAAACCGGCATATTGCTCGACGAGATCATCGATCTCGGCGCCAATATCTGACCGTTACCAAAGGGGACTTGCCTTGAACCGTTTCGTCATCGCGCTCGCCGCCAGCCTCGGCGCCCTCGCGACACCGGGCATTGCCATCGCGCAGACCCCGACCACGCTGCTCAACGTGTCCTATGACATCGCGCGCGAGCTCTATGCCGAGATCAACGTCGCCTTCATCAAGCAGTGGAAGGCCAAGACCGGCCAGGACATCACCATCAACCAGTCGCATAACGGCTCGTCGCGGCAGGCGCGCTCGATCCTGGAAGGGCTGGAGGCCGACGTCGTCACCTTCAACCAGGTCACCGACGTGCAGGTGTTGTATGACCGCGGCAAGCTGATCCCGGCCGACTGGGCGAAGCGACTGCCGAACAATTCCTCGCCATATTATTCGCTGCCGGCCTTTCTGGTTCGCGCCGGCAATCCGAAAGGGATCAAAGACTGGGGCGATCTGGTGAAGCCCGGCGTGCAGGTGATCTTCCCGAACCCGAAGACCTCCGGCAATGCGCGCTACACCTATCTGGCCGCCTATGCCTATGCGAAACACGCCTTCGGCGACGAAGCGAAGGCCGACGAGTTCATCAAGAAGCTGTTCGCCAACGTGCCGGTATTCGACACCGGCGGCCGCGCCGCCACCACCACCTTCGTCGAGCGCGGCACCGGCGACGTGCTGATTACTTTCGAGGCCGAGACCTCGGCGATCCGCGACCTTACGGGCAAGGATTCGGCCGGCCGCGACAAGTTCGAAGTCATCGTGCCGCCGACCAGCCTGCTGGCCGAATTCCCGGTGACGCTGGTCGACAAATTCGCCGACAAGCACGGCACCCGCGCGCTGGCCACCGCCTATCTCGAATATCTGTATTCGCCGGAAGGCCAGGCCATCCTCACCAAGGCCTATAATCGCGTTTCGGACGCCGGCACGATGGCGAAACTGAAGGACCGGTTTCCGGACGTGAAACTGTACCGCGTCGAGGACGAATTCGGCGGCTGGGACAAGCTCAACAAGGACCATTTGAACGCTGGCGCCAAGCTGGATCAGCTGTTCGGGGGAAGGTAATTCCGTCTCGTGTCCCGGACGCGATGCGGCCTAGCGAAGCGAAGCTTCGCGCGGCTTGTGCCGCTTCGCAGAGCCGGGATCCCGGTTTCCTGTATCAAGCGGGGCCCCGGTTCCGCGGAGCAGCACGGCGTGCTGCCCGCGCCCGGGGAACGCGGTCCACATTCCCTTTCCGCGCAAATAGTCTAAGAGAGGCTCGCAGCCTCTCTCGTGTCAGGTCTTGTCTTGCGCCGTAGCGTCATTCCAGGTTTCGGGCTCTCGCTCGGCATCACCGTCCTGTATCTCGGGGCGATCGTGCTGCTGCCGCTCTGCGCGCTGATCCTGAAGGCGTCCGATGTCGGCCTGGTGCAGCTCTGGGGCATCCTGTCGTCGCCGCGCACGCTGTCGGCGCTGCGCGTCACGGTCACGATGGCGCTGGCCGCCACCGCCTTCAACGCCGTCTACGGCCTGCTGCTGGCCTGGGTGCTGGCGCGCTATCAATTCCCCGGCAAGCGCATCCTCGACGCGCTGGTCGACATACCGTTCGCGCTGCCGACCGCGGTGGCCGGCCTGGCGCTGACCGCTTTGTTCTCCAAGAACGGCTGGTTCGGCGCGCCGCTCGATGCGATCGGCTGGCAGGTCGCCTACACCCCGCTCGGCATCGCCATTGCGATGGCCTTCACCAGCATTCCCTTCGTGGTGCGCACGGTGCAGCCGGTGATCGAGGATCTCGGCTCCGACGTCGAGGAAGCCGGCCGCTCGCTGGGCGCCAACGACTTTCAAATTCTGTGGCGGGTGATCTTTCCGGCGATCTTTCCCGCTTTCCTCGCCGGCTGCTCGCTGTCCTTCGCGCGCAGCCTCGGTGAATTCGGCGCCGTCATCTTCATCGCCGGCAACCAGCCGATGAAGACCGAGATCGTGGCACTGCTGACCTTCATCCGGCTCGAGGAATATAATTACGAGGCCGCCGCGGCGATCGCGGTGGTGATGCTGGCGATGGCCTTCGCGATGCTGGTGATCACCAATGCCGTGCAGGCCTGGAACCTGCGCTATCTCGGCCACGGAGACGGCTGATGGCGAAACCTCCCTCCGAACGCGGCCATACCGAATGGATGGTGACCCCGGTCGGCGCCGGCCCGGTGGCGCGCCGCGTCGTGCTCGGCATCGTCGCCATCGTGACGCTGTTTTTTCTGGTGGCGCCGCTGGTGCTGATCGTCTCGTCGGCGCTGTCGCAGGGCGTCGGCGTGTTCTTCCGCAGCCTGTCGGACGCCGGCACCCAGCACGCGATCTGGCTGACCGTGATCACGGCGCTGATCGCGGTGCCGCTCAACATCCTGTTTGGCCTCGCCGCCGCGTGGACCGTGACCAAATTCGAATTCCCCGGCCGCACGCTGCTGATTTCGCTGATCGAGCTGCCCTATTCGATCTCGCCGATCGTGGCCGGCGTCGCCTATCTGTTCGTCTATGGCTCGCAGGGACTGTTCGGGCCGCTGCTGGATTATTTCGGCCTCAAGGTGATGTTCGCTTTGCCGGCGATCGTGCTGGCCTCGATGTTCGTCACCGCGCCCTTCGTGGCGCGCGAGCTGATCCCCTTGATGCAGGTGCAGGGCACCGACGAGGAAGAGGCCGCGGTAACGCTCGGCGCCTCGGGCTTCGCCACCTTCTTTCGCGTCACGCTGCCCAATGTACGCTGGGCGGTGCTCTATGGCGCGATCCTGTGCAATGCGCGGGTGATGGGCGAATTCGGCGCCGTCTCCGTGGTCTCCGGCAATATCCGCGGCCAGACCACCACGCTGCCGCTGCAGATCGAGCTGCTATATCAGGACTACAATGTCGCCGGCGCCTTTGCCGCGGCGACGGTATTGACCGCGGTGGCCGCGGCCACCATCGTCCTGAAACTGGCGCTGGAACGGATCGGCCGCGAAGTCGACGTCACCCCAGCGCGCCCGCCGGGGCATTGAAGCCCTCTTCCTTCCCTCTCCCCTTGTGGGAGAAGGTGGCTTCGCGAAGCGAAGACGGATGAGGGGGCACCAGGCCCGGAGCTTGTGGCTA
>NZ_JANXTC010000006.1:0-11908 GCF_025356345.1 Tardiphaga sp. | reverse complement strand
GGCCCGAACACTTCCTCCTGAAAGATGCGCATGTCGGAACGAACATCGGCGAACACCGTCGGCTTGACGAAATAGCCGCCCTCATGGCCGGCCACGCTGGCTGCCACGCCACCCGTCACGAGCCGCGCGCCGTCCTCGTTACCAAAGCGCGAATACATCAGCACGCGGTCGCGCTGCTTGGCCGAAATGACGGGGCCGAGCTGCGTCGCGGGATCAAACGGATCGCCGATACGGATCGACTCGGTCTTGCGCTGCAGCTTCTCGACGAATTCGTCGTAGATCGTGTCCTGCACGATGTGCCGGGAGGCGCAGACGCAGGTCTGACCGGCGCCGATGAACGCACCGAATGCGGCATAGTTGACGGCCTGGTCGATGTCGAAATCGTCGAACACCATCACCGGCGTCTTGCCGCCAAGCTCCATGGTCTGATGCGCGAAGACTTTTGCAGCCGCGGCGCCGGCGATCCGTCCGGCCTCGGTGCCGCCAGTCAGCACCAGCTTGTTGATGTCAGGATGCTCAGCCAGCATCTTGCCCGCGTTCTGGCCAAGGCCAAGCACGACGTTGAAGACGCCCGGCGGCAGCCCGGCCTCGGTGAAGATCTGCGCCAGCTTCAGCGTCGTCAGCGGCGTGTATTCGGAGGGCTTCACCACCGTGGTGCAGCCCGACGCCAGTACGGCGGCCAGCGACTTGCACATGATCATCAGCGGATGATTGAACGGCGTGCAATTGGCGACGACGCCGATCGGCGTACGCAACGTGTAGTTCAGGTAGTCGCCTTCGACCGGAATCACAGAGTCGCGGCGCGACAGCGCCAGGCCGGCGAAATAGCGGAAGAAATCCGGCAGACGGCCGAGCTGGGCGCGCGTCTCGTTGAGCGGACGGCCATTGTTCAGCGTCTCCAAGCGATACAACGTGTCGAGATTGGCCTCGAACGCATCGGCCAGCCGGTTGACCAGCCGGGCGCGGCTGCGGATATCCATGCCGCCCCATTCGCGCCCCTCGAACGCCACGCGCGCGCTCTTCATGGCGCGGTCGATATCGGCAGCCGTCGAATTTGGAATCCTCGCGATGACTTCTCCAGTCGCGGGGTTGCGCACATCAAGCAGCGTGCCGTCGCCGGCCTCGATCTGCTTGCCGTCGACGAAGTTGCTGTGCGTTTCGACCTTGAGCGCCGTCGGATTGGCGGGGATATTCATTGTATACGCTCCCTTAGATAATGATCGCATTCCTGGCCAAGGCCGGCAGAACGCGTTTTTCGGTTTTTTGAATGTGGGCCCGGATGATGCGGGCGGCGGCACGGCCGTCGCGGCGCTGCATCGCATCGATCAAATCGGCATGCTCGGCCACGAGTTGCGCGGGATCATGGCCTTTGACATTGGCAAGGCTGACGCGGACCAGCCGGTCGGCCTGTCCGATCAGATCGCAGGCCGCAACCGCCATGCGACGGTTACCGGAGGCGTAGGCCAGCGCGGTATGGAAGGCGCGATTATAGGTGATGAACTCTTCGCGGTTGCCGACGAAGGTCCGGAATTCGTCCAGCGCCGTCAGCACCTCGGCAGGCGCGTGCTCGATCGCCTCGGCGACACAGGCCGGTTCGAGCGCGAGGCGAAAGCGCAGCAGGTCGCGTGCATCGCCCAGTGAAATCGGATTGACCCGGTAGCCCTGGCGCGGCTGCACTGTCACCAGGTGCTCGCGCTCGAGCCGCAGCAAAGCCTCGCGCACGGGCTGACGGCTGACCGCATAACGCTCGGCGAGATCCTGCTCGCGCATATCATCACCCGGCGCGAAGCGGCAGGTCAGGATATCATCGCGCAAGAGATCGTAGATATTGTCGCGCAAAAGCATCGTAAAATCCAATTTACCTACCAATTTCTGGCACGCGTGAAATATCACGTCAACTAGGAAATGGCTTGAACTTGCCGGAAATCCCCGTATCACTGACGCCAGCAAACGAACCAGCGAGGGCTTCCGATGAACCAGTTTTTTGCCGACGGGACTGTGAATGCTGAGGTTTTCGGCGACGGCCCGCCGCTGGTCCTGTTCCATTCGCTGCTCTCGGACCGCACCAGTTTCGACCGCATCGTCCCACCGCTCGCCAAAAATTTTCGCGTCATCGTCCCTGAACTGCCGGGCTTCGGGTCCTCACAGGCGGTCGATGGCGACCTGCCGGCGGTCGCCGACCGGATGGCCGCCTGCGTCCGCGAAGCCGCCGCAGGGCAGGACGTGATGGTTCTGGGCAACGGCTATGGCGGCTTCGTCGCGCTGCAGATGGCCATCCGCCATCCCGGCATTGCCGCGCGCCTGGTGCTGGCGGATTGCGGCGCGGCCTTTTCCGAGCCCGGTCGCGAGGCCTTCCGCAACATGGCCACCGCCGCGCGCGGCAAGGGACTGGCCGCGATCACGCCGGTTGCGATGCGGCGGCTGTTCGCGCCGGAATACCAGGAAGCGCATCCCGACCTGATGCGCGAACGCGAGGCCGCTTTCCTGCGCACCGACGTCGATGTCTTTCACGCCGCCTGCATGGCGCTGGCAGGACTCGATCTGCGGGCCGAATTAGCGAAGGTGACGGTACCGGTGCTGGTGATGGTCGGCGATCAGGACGAGGCCACGCCACCGCCGATGTCGGAAGAGCTCAATGCCTTGCTGCCCGATGCCCGCCTGCATGTGCTGAAAGGCTGCGCCCATGTTCCGCAATTGCAGGCCCCGGATGCGTTTCTAGAAGCCATCGACGAGTTTCTGCTGGGAGCCGCGGCGACCCGCGCCGCCTGACGCAGCGCAAGCGGCGAGGTGTGCGTTCCGTTATTGAAATCCTGCGCTGAGATGCTGGCGCAGGAAGGCCACGAACATCTGCACATTGCGCGGCACATGCGGCGCATAGGGCCGGATCGCGAATAGCTGATCACCGAAAGCGCCGGCGACGCGCCAATCCGGCAACACGACCTGCAATTTGCCGCTGCGCAGATCGTTCTGCGCGCTGAAATCCGGTACCAGCGCGATGCCCAGCCCGCCGAGGGCTGCCTCGCGCAAGGCCTCGCTGTTATTGGCCGCGAAACTGCCGGCGATCTGCACCGTGATCCTCTCGCCCTTGCCCTTGCGCGGCTCCAGCGTCCAGGTCGGCACCACGCTGCCACGCAGATAATGCAGGCAATCATGACGGCTGAGCTCGCCCGGCGCCGCCGGCGTGCCGCGCCGGCGCAGATAATGCCGGCTGGCCACCAGCAATGAACTGGTCGCGCAAAGTCGCCAGGCTACATGGGTGTCCGGCACGCTGGCGACGTGGCGAACCGCCAGATCAAACCCCTCACGCGCCAGCGAACTCAAATGGTCCGACAGCTCCAGCTCGATGCGGATGCCGGGATACAGCGCGAGAAATTTCGGGATCAGCGGCACGATCTGCTGGCGCCCCAGCGCGACCGGGACGGTGACCCGCAGCAGCCCTTGCGGCGCGCCGGCGAGATCCCTCACCGAAGCGAAATTACGTTCGATCTCCGAGAAGGCGGAGCGCGTCGTATCCACCAGTCTTTGACCGGCTTCGGTGAGGCGCATGCTGCGCGTGGTGCGTCGCACCAGCGGCACCCCGGCCGCCTGCTCCAGCTCGCTGACGCGGTGGCTCACCGCCGCCTTGCTGACGCCGAGGCGTTCGGCGGCGGCGGTGAAACTGCCCATATCGCACAGCACGCCCAGCCAGTGCACATGCGACCACAGCCCGTCGACCTTTTTCGTTTTCATCACTGAATTGTTCAATATTCTGAACGGTAAGTCTAATGGTTTGGCCTACAATCGACCCGGCTGACCGGCTATAGCAATCTCGGAACTTCCTCCGGAGACCAATCATGACCGTTCAGCCCTATACCGCCAGCAACGACATCGCGCACTTCATCGATGGCAAGCTTGTGCCGAGCTCCGGCACCGTGCGCCAGCCGGTGTTCAACCCGGCCCTTGGCAGCGTCGCGCGCCATGTTGCGCTGGGATCGACGGGCGACGTCGATGCCGCCGTCGCCAGCGCCAAGGCGGCGTCTGCGAAATGGGCCGACACCCCGCCGATCCGCCGCGCTCGCGTCATGAACAAGTTTCTGGAACTGATGAACGAGCACACCGACACGCTCGCGGCGATGATCACGGCGGAGCATGGCAAGGTGTTCAGCGATGCGCAGGGCGAAGTCGCGCGCGGCATCGACATCATCGAATTCGCCTGCGGCATTCCGCAGCTGCTGAAGGGCGACTTTACCGACCAGGTCTCGACCGGCTTGGACAACTGGACGATGCGGCAGCCGCTCGGCGTCGTCGCCGGCATCACGCCGTTCAACTTCCCGGTGATGGTGCCGTGCTGGATGTTCCCGGTGGCGATCGCCGCCGGCAATTGCTTCATCCTCAAGCCGAGCGAGCGTGATCCCTCGGCGTCGCTGTTCATGGCCGAGCTGCTGATCCAGGCCGGGCTGCCGAAGGGCGTATTCAACGTCGTGCAGGGCGACAAGAGCGTGGTCGATGCGCTGCTGCGGCACCCGGACATCTCGGCGGTCAGCTTCGTCGGCTCGACGCCGATCGCGCACTACGTCCATGAGCAGTGCTCGCATTATGGCAAGCGCGTGCAGGCGCTGGGCGGCGCCAAGAACCACATGGTAGTGATGCCCGATGCCGACCTGTCGCAGGCCGCCGACGCGCTGATCGGCGCCGGCTACGGCTCCGCCGGCGAGCGCTGCATGGCCATCAGCGTCGCCGTGCTGGTCGGCGATGTCGCTGACAAGCTGGTCCCGATGCTGGCCGAGCGCATCAAGAAACTGAAGATCAGCAACGGCATGGACAGCGATGCGGAAATGGGTCCGGTCGTGACCCGGCAGGCGCTCGAGCGCATCGAAGGCTATGTCGGCATCGGCGTCGAGGAAGGCGCCACGCTGGTGGCCGACGGACGCGGCCACAAGGTCAAGGACCATGAGAACGGCTTCTTCACCGGCGCGACCTTGTTCGATCACGTCACCTCAACGATGCGGATCTACAAGGAAGAGATTTTTGGACCGGTTCTGTCCTGCGTGCGCGCGAAAGATTTTGCCGAAGCCGTCCAGCTGATCAACGACCATGAATTCGGCAATGGCGTGTCGTGCTACACCCGTGACGGCAATGTCGCGCGCGAATTCTCCCGCCGCATTCTGGTCGGCATGGTCGGCATCAATGTGCCGATCCCGGTGCCGATGGCGTGGCACGGCTTCGGTGGCTGGAAGCGCAGCCTGTTCGGCGACACCCATGCTTATGGCGAGGAAGGCGTGCGATTCTACACGCGGCAGAAGTCGATCATGCAGCGCTGGCCGGAAAGCACCATGAACGGTCCGGAATTCGCCATGCCGACGGCGAAATAACCATCCGAACCGGCAGGAAGTCCGCAGACGCTCTGAGCGCCTGCGGACGTGGACCGAGCTGAGTTGCCCCCGTCGCGACGGGCTTCAAATGCCACGAGGCCTGTTTTAGCGACGTGAGCGTGCATGCATGCCCCACCAGCATCATGATGGACAGACAAACCGACGCGACAGCTCAACCGTCTGGCCGACCAAGATCAACGAGCATGATACACATCACACCGAGCAATAGCGCTCCTTGATTTCCTCATCGGCGAGCAACGCGGCCGCGGTGGCGTGGTGCACCACCTCGCCCTGGTCGAGCACATAGGCGCGGTCGGCGATCGCCAGTGCCAGCTCGACATTCTGCTCCACCAGCAAAATGGTCGTGCCTTCCGATTTCATCTTGCGAAACAGTTCGAACATCTCGTCGACCAGCACCGGCATGATGCCTTCGGACGGTTCGTCCAGCATGATCAGATCAGGCTTGGCGATCATCGCGCGCGCGATGGCCAGCATCTGCTGTTCACCGCCAGACATGGTCACGGCATCTTGCTCCAGCCGTTCCGCCAGTCGCGGAAAGATTTCGGCGATCTCGGCGATCAGATGTACCTCGTTGGCTTTGGTCGGCGAAGCGACCAGGCCCAGCCGCAAATTCTCGCGCACGGTCAGGCCCTGCACGATGCGCCGCTCCTCCGGAACGTAGGCAAGCCCCAGCGCGAACCGCATATGCGCTGGCTCGCTGAGGATTTCCCTACCCTTGAACTCGGTCGACCCGCCGGTCTTGACCAGCCCCATGATCGACTTCAACGTCGTGGTCTTGCCGGCGCCATTGCGGCCGATCAGGCAGACGATCTCGCCCTTGTTGACCTCCAGCGTGACGTCCTGCAGCACATGGCTGGCGCCGTACCAGGCATTGAGTTTGGTAACCCGCAACATTGCCTAGTGCTCCCGCTGGCCAAGATAGACGCGCTTGACCTGCTCATTCTGGCGGACTTCGCTGGGCGTGCCCTGCGCCAGCAACTCGCCATGATGCAGCACCAGGATACGATCGCTGATTCCCATCACCAGTTTCATCTTGTGCTCGACCAAGATGACCGTGCGCTCGCGCGCCAGCTTGACGATCAGGTCCATCATCACCCGCGTCTCTTCAGGGCTCATGCCGGCGGTCGGCTCGTCGAGCAGCAGAAGCCGCGGATTGCTGGCCAGCGCCATGCCGATCTCCAACGCGCGCTGCTCGCCATGCGCCAATTCCCGGGCGACGCGGTCACGGCGGTTGCCCAGTCCGACCAGCACCAGCAACTCATCGGCCCGGTCCGCCAGCCCTGGCAATTTCGCGCGCGGGCGCCACATGTTGTAGCGCGACACGAATGCCTGCAGACCGACGCGGACATTTTCCCGCGTGGTCAGTTGCGGAAACACGTTGGTGATCTGGAACGATTTGGCGATGCCCATATGCGCGAATTCATGTTGCGCCACCCGGCTGACGTCGCGTCCCTCGAATTCGACCTTGCCGCTGCTCGGCCGCAGCGCGCCCGACAGCAAATTGAAATAGGTGCTCTTGCCGGCGCCGTTCGGCCCGATGATGGAGGTGATCGCGCCGCTGGAAAATTCGGCGGTGATGTTGTTCAGCGCCCTGAAATTGCCGAACACCTTGCTGGCGCCTTCGGTACGCATGATGATTTGGGAGGTCGCCGCGGTCATGGCTTGATCCTCTTCAAGATCGTCCCCCAGATTCCAGCCGGAAAGAACAGGACGCAGACGACGAACACGGCGCCGACAATCAGCTGCCAGTGGACGGTCCACAGTGACACCAGGTTTTCCAGCAGCAAGAACACGGCGGCGCCGACGAATGGCCCGAAGAAAGTGCCCATGCCGCCCAGCAGCGACATCATCACCACCATGCCGGAGGTTTCGATGTGCAGGATTTCGATCGGCACGATCGACAGATGGAGGGCAGCCAGGGCACCGGCAAGGCCGCAGAACGCGCCGGACAGAATGAAGGTGAGCAACCGGGTCAGCGTTACATTATAGCCTGACGCCCGCGCCCGCGCCTCATTCTCGCGCACCGCCTCGATCACGGCGCCAAACGGCGACGCCAGGATCCGTGACAGCACGTACAGCGCGCCGATCACGAAGGCGGCGACGACGTAATAGCGCGTCAGCGGATTGATGAAGTCGAACTTCAGGCCGAAGATATCGATAATGCGGACATTGATGCCGCGCAGCCCGTTCTCGCCACCAGTCCAGCGCTCGGCCTGGTAGAACAGGTAGAACACGCATTGCGACAGCGCCATGGTGACCATCGCGAAGTAGATGCCGCGGGTGCGGATCGCCAGCGCGCCGATCCCCGCCGCCATCACCGCGCCACCTAGAATACCCATCGCGATGGCAGCGTACCAGGGCATGCCAAGATGCACGATGGCGATGCCACAGAGATAGGCGCCGGTACCGAACAGCGCCGCGTGGCCAAACGACAACAGCCCGAGATAGCCGAACAGCAGGTTGAAGCCGAGCGCGTAAAGCCCGTAGATCAGGATGTTCACCGCCAGCGCGGTGAAGGGCATCACCAGCGGGAACAGCAGCACCAGCAGGCTGGCGAGCAACGCGCGATGACGCTTCGCGGTTTCGAACCAGTTGCGCGGTTCGGCGCCGGCCTGCGCCAGCGTCCGGGACATTTCATTCATGGACATTCGACCTTAGCTCATGAGCCCGGCACGGCCGAAGAAGCCCTGCGGACGGATCAGCAGCACCACCGCCATCAGGGCAAAAATCGAGACCTTCGCCATTTCCGGCGCGAACAGCGAGGTCATGCTGACGACGACGCCGACCAGAAGGCCGGCGAGCACCGCGCCGCCGATCGACCCCATGCCGCCGACCACCGTGACCACGAAGGCCTCCGCCAGCAAATTGGCGCCCATTTCGGGGATCACGCCCTGCAGGGGAGCGGCCAGCAATCCGGCGAGGCCGGCAATCGCGGTCCCGATCCCGAACACGTAGAGCCAGACGCGCCCGACGTCGACACCAAGCACGCGAACGATTTGCGGATCGCGCGCACCCGCGCGGATAATCAGGCCGAAGCTGGTCTTCTCCAGAAACAGCCACAGCGCCAGCAGCACGGCGACGGCGGCGGCAATGACGAACAGCCGATACAGAGGGAAATAACCGACGCCGATATTGACCGCGCCCTGCAACAGTTCCGGCGTATCGAACGGGTAGCCGCTCTTGCCGAAGCCAATGCGGATCAGTTCGACCATAATGTAGCTGAGGCCAAAGGTCAGCAGCAGCGGATAGTCGATGCCGCGGCCATAGAGCGGGCGGATCAGGAAACGCTCGACGACCATCCCGCTGGCGCCAACGATCAACGGCACGGCGATAAGGCAGAGCCAGAAATTGCCGCCCAGTGACAGCAGGAACAGCCCGACATAGGCGCCGATCATATAGAACGCGCCATGTGCGAAATTGACAACGGTCAGCATGCCGAAAATCAGCGACAGGCCTATGGCGAACAGCACGTAGATCGCGCCGAGCGCCAGCCCGGTAAACAGCTGCAACGCAATCAGATCAAAACTCAGGCCGGCCATCGCATTCCTCCAAAGGCGATGCGCGCCCGACATGGGCGCGCATCCATCAGCTTCAGGCCTTGTGGCCGAGGGCGGCACAGGAACGCAGATTGGCGTCGTTCGGCGCCTCGGTCTCCAATACGCTGAAGACGTCGGCATCGCCCTTGGCGGGGTTCGCTTTGGATTC
Source organism: Tardiphaga sp. (assembly GCF_025356345.1). GTDB lineage: Bacteria > Pseudomonadota > Alphaproteobacteria > Rhizobiales > Xanthobacteraceae > Tardiphaga. Next base: position 2,831 of record NZ_JANXTC010000006.1, on the reverse strand, counting down.
GATGATCAGCACCGACTGCACCGACTGATGATCGCAGCCGCGATAATATTGCGGGCCCTTATAGTAGTCGTATTTCAGCGCCTCGATCGCGGCGATCACCTTGTCGGCCTCCAGGCTGCCGGCGGCCCTGGCGCCCATCAGCAGCGTCTTGACGCCGCCATAGCCTAGTGCGCCGTAGTCCGACGGCACCTTGCCGCCATGCATCTTGCGGAAGCGATCGTTGAACGCCTTGGCGGACGCGATCTTGTCCTCGATTCCCCAGTAATAGGAGGTTCCGCCGATCACGCCTTCGAACGCCTGCGGTCCGGCGGCGATGCGGCCGGTGTAGAGCATGATCGGGACGATGATCTTCATCGACTTCTTCATGCCGAAATCGGTCGCCTGCTTCAGCGCGATCTGCTGGTCGCGGCCGAAATTGCTGATGCACAGGATATCCGGCTTCAGCGCCTGGATGCGCGGCAACAGCGCCGAGAAGTCGGTGGTGCCAAGCGGATGGCGGATGTCGACGAGGGTCTCCACGCCAAAGGCCTTGCCGGCTTCCTGGAAGCCACGGACCATTTCGTGGCCATAAGCATAGTCGGCGGTGAGGAAGGCGACCTTCTTGCCGAATTTCGGAAACGCGTAGCGACCGACCGCGCCCGCCGTCAGATGCGGGTTCAGGGCCTCGTGAAATGTGTATTTGCTGAAGTCGGAGGCTTCATTGATGGTATCGGACTGGCTGATCGAGTTGAAGATGATCTGCCGCTCCTTGGTGACATTGTTGACCGCGAGTTGCACGGCGGCCGACAGGCTGCCGACGATGAAATTGACCTTCTCCTTCTCGATCAGCTCCAGCGTGCGCGTCGCAGCCTCGCCGGGATTGAGCTTGTCGTCGCGCACCAGCAGCTCGGCCTTGCGACCGTTAAGGCCGCCGCCTTCGTTGAATTCGGCGATCGCCACCTCGGCGGCGCGGACCTGATCCTGCGCCTCGGTGCCGTAAGGCCCGGTGAGCGGCACCGGGAAACCGACCTTGATGGTCGCTTCCTGGGCCTGCAGCAGATTGATGCGAAACGGCGAGACCGCCAGCACAGCGCCAGCGCCCACGGTCGTCAGCAGGCGGCGCCGCGTTACCTGTGCGGTAGTCGGGGTCTTCTTGGTCATGTGTGTCTCCCTTGGCGTTTTTATTGCTGTCGTTGTGATCAGCTTGGTCGTCGTCGTGTCAGGCTAGTCCCAGCGCGGTGAGGATGAGCCGCGGCGTCAGCGGAATTTCGGTGACGGTCACGCCGAACGGCGACAGCGCGTCATTGACGGCGTTGGCGACACAGGCGGCGGCGCCGGCGGTACCAGCCTCGCCCGCCCCCTTGGCGCCCAACTCGGTCTCCATCGTCGGTGACACGACGTGACCAATATCGATATCCGGCATCTCGCCGGACATCGGCACCAGATAGTCGGCCATGTTGGCGTTGGTGAGCTGGCCGCGATCGTCGTAGATGCAGTGCTCGTACAAGGCGGCGCCAAGCCCCTGCACCACGCCGCCGCGGATCTGCTCGTCGACCAGCTGCGGATTGATCAGCGTGCCGCAATCCTCGACCACCCAGTGCTTCAGCAGCGTGATGAAGCCGGTGTTGGGATCAACTTCGAGCCAGGAGGCCTGCACGCCGTTGGTGAAGGCGAAGGGATAATCGCGCGGCACGAAGTGGCGCGTCGCCATCAGCTCGGCCTGGAAGCCCGGCGGCAAGGTGTCCGGCCGGAAGTAGACGATCCGCGCCAGTTCATGAAGCTCGATGCGCTGCGCGCCGCCGGCCATGTCGACCACGGCGTTGTCGACAATGTCGAGATCGCCGGGTCGGGCCTGCAGGATCGCCGCGGCGACGTCGAGGATGTTGCTGCGCAGAAGCTTGGCGGATTGCAGCGCCGCCTCGCCGCCGATGCCGGCGCCGCGCGACGCCCAGGTGCCGCCGCCATAGGGCGTGTTGTCGGTGTCTCCGAGAATGACCCGCACCTTGTTCATGGAGACGCCGAGCACGCTGCCGACGATCTGCGCCGTCAGCGACTCCGAGCCCTGGCCCTGTTCGGTCAGGCTGGTCTGGCAGATCACGGCACCGGTGGCGTCGAGCCGCACGGTAACGCCGTCCTGCGACGAGATCCGCGCGCCGCCGACGCCATAGAATGCCGCGGCGGGATTGGTGACCTCGATGAAACTGGCAAGGCCGATGCCGCGATAAATGCCGATCTTGCGCAAGGTCGCCTGCTCGGCGCGCAGCGCGTCGTAATCCATCATCGCGAACAGCTTGTCCAATGAGGCCTGATGCGACAGCGCCTCGAATTTCATGCCGGAGGGCGAGGCGCAGGGATAGGCGTCGTCAGCGATCAAATTCTTGCGGCGGATGGCGACCGGGTCCATGCCGATCCGGCGCGCCGCCAGATCGACCAGCCCCTCCGTCACCGAACAGGCGATCGGATGGCCGACCGCGCGGTACTGGCAAGTGACGTTCTTGTTCTGGAACACGACGCGCGCGCGGGCACGATAATTCGTTGCGGTATAGGGACCTCCGACCAGATTGACGACCTGGTTGGCCTCGATCGCGCTGGTGCGCGGATACATCGAATACGGCCCGATGCCGGTGAGATCGTCGATCTCGAAGCCGGTGATGGTGCCATCCTTGTTGACGCCGATGCGGCCCTTGCAGATGTGGTCGCGGGCGTGGATGTCGGTGTTGAAGCTTTCGACCCGGTCAGCGACGAATTTGATCGGGCGGCGCAGCAGCTTTGACAGCGCGTAAGTCGCCATCTCGTCGGCATAGATATGCACCTTGATGCCGAACGAACCGCCGACATCCTTGCATACCACG
>NZ_JANXTC010000001.1:0-2713 GCF_025356345.1 Tardiphaga sp. | reverse complement strand
GTCGTCGATCCGCGCCGCACCGACATCGTGCGCTCCGCGCATGTCGAGGCGCAGCACCATCTGCCGCTGCTGCCCGGCACCAACGTCGCCGTGCTGACCGCGATCGCCCATGTCATCGTCACCGAGGGTCTCGCCGACGAGGCCTTCATCCGCGAGCGCTGTGACTGGAGCGAGTTCGAGGACTGGGCGGCCTTTGTCGCGCAGCCCAACCACTCGCCGGAAGCCACCGCGATCATGATCGGCGTCGACCCGAAGGAGCTGCGCGAGGCGGCGCGGCTGTTTGCCACCGGTGGCAATGGCGCGATCTATTACGGCCTCGGCGTCACCGAGCACAGCCAGGGCTCGACCACGGTGATCGCGATCGCCAATCTGGCGATGGCCACCGGCAATATCGGCCGTCCCGGCGTCGGCGTGAACCCGCTGCGCGGCCAGAACAATGTGCAGGGCGCCTGCGACATGGGCTCGTTCCCGCACGAACTGCCGGGCTATCGCCACATCTCCGGCGATGTGGTGCGCGAGCAGTTCGAGGCGATGTGGAACGTCAAGCTCAACGATGAGCCTGGCCTGCGCATCCCCAACATGTTCGACGCCGCGATGGAAGGCACCTTCATGGGGCTCTACGTGCAGGGCGAAGACATCCTGCAATCCGATCCCAACACCAAGCATGTGGTCGCCGCTTTGTCGTCGATGGAATGTGTCATCGTCCACGACCTGTTCCTCAACGAGACCGCCAATTATGCCCATGTGTTCTTCCCGGGCTCGACCTTCCTGGAGAAGAACGGCACCTTCACCAATGCGGAACGCCGCATCCAACGCGTCCGAAAAGTGATGGCGCCGAAGAATGGCCTGGAGGACTGGGAAGTCACGCTCGGCTTCGCCAAGGCGCTGGGCTACGAGATGCACTACAACCACCCGTCCGAGATCATGGACGAGATCGCGCTGCTGACCCCGACCTTCCAGGGCGTGTCCTACGCCAAGCTGGAGGAAATCGGCTCGGTGCAGTGGCCGTGCAACGAGAAGCAGCCGCTCGGTACGCCGATCATGCACATCGACGGTTTCGTGCGCGGCAAGGGCAAGTTCATGCTCACGGAATATGTACCGACCGACGAGCGCACCGGGCCGCGCTTCCCGCTGCTGCTCACCACCGGCCGTATCCTCAGCCAGTACAATGTCGGGGCCCAGACGCGGCGCACCGCCAATGTCGTCTGGCATGAAGAGGACCGGCTCGAGATGCATCCGCATGACGCCGAGCAGCGCGGCGTGCGCGACGGCGACTGGTGCCGGCTGGTCAGCCGCGCCGGCGAGACCACGTTGCGCGCCTTGCTCACCGAGCGCGTCGCGCCCGGCGTCGTCTACACCACCTTCCACCACCCGACCACGCAGGCCAACGTCATCACCACCGAGTTCTCGGACTGGGCCACCAACTGCCCGGAATACAAGGTGACGGCGGTGCAGATATCGCCCTCGAACGGGCCGTCGGAATGGCAGAAGGAATATGACGAGCAGGCGCGGCAATCGCGCCGCATCGCGATGCCGGTGGTGGAAGCCGCGGAGTAGCGATGTCCGATCCGGTCCGCTCGGTTTCACGCACGATCTGGCGCCGCGATGGCGCCAGCGCGGGCTTGCGCGCGGTGCCGGAAGAGACCGCGCTGGCGATCACCTATAATGGCGGCACCTATGCCGTGATGATGGGGACGCCGGCCGAGCTGCGCGATTTCGCTGTTGGCTTCAGCCTCAGCGAGGGTGTGGTGAAATCGGTCGACGAGATCCTGTCGTTCGAGGCGGTCGAATTCGACGATGGAATCGAGCTGCGGATGTGGCTGGCGACGGACACCGCGGAGAACATCAGCGCGCGGCGCCGGCAGATCGCCGGCCCCACCGGCTGCGGGCTGTGCGGAATCGATTCGATCGCCGAGGCGGTGAAGCCGGCGGCGATCGTGGGATCGGGCAGGGCGTTCGCACCCGAACAGATCATGGCGGCGATGGCGTCCCTGGCGCCGCTGCAGAAGATCAATATCGAGACCCGCGCCGTCCATGCGGCGGCGTTCTGGACGCCGGCGCACGGCATCGTCTGTCTGCGCGAGGATGTCGGCCGCCACAACGCGCTCGACAAGCTGGCCGGCGCGCTGGCGCAGGGCAGGGTTGATGCCAATGAGGGAATGGTGCTGCTCACCAGCCGCGTCTCCGTCGAGATGGTGCAGAAGACCGCCGCGATCGGCGCCACCTTGATGGTCTCGGTGTCCGCGCCGACGGCGCTCGCCATCCGCCTCGCCGAGGCCGCCAATATCACGCTGGTGGCGATCGCGCGCGCCGACGGTTTTGAAATTTTCACGCATCCGCACCGCGTCATGTCCGACGCGCAGGCGCAGGGAATCGACCATGCACACATCGACGTCGCCTGACCGGCTGATCTACATGGCCAACCAGATTGGCACCTTCTTCAATAGCCAGGGCCAGACCAAGGCGGTTCCGGGGATCACCGAGCACATCCGCAAATTCTGGGATCCGCGGATGCGCAAGCAGATCCTGGCGCATCTGGAAGCCGGCGGCGAAGGCCTCGATCCCAACGTCCGCGACGCGCTCAGGGCGATGAAGAACTAGAGCATGATGACTTTATGTTAGTTCAAATCACTCACCCCGTCATTGCGAGGAGCCCTTGCGACGAAGCAATCCAGTTCTTGCGGAGCTCGTGGCTCTGGATTGCCGCGTCGCT
>NZ_JANXTC010000428.1:0-3179 GCF_025356345.1 Tardiphaga sp. | reverse complement strand
CATGGAACTGCTCGTCCGCTCAGGTGCCGTAGACATCGTGGTGGTCGACAGCGTGGCCGCCCTCACGCCCCGCGCCGAGATCGAGGGTGAGATGGGCGACAGCCTGCCCGGTCTCCAGGCCCGCCTGATGAGCCAGGCGATGCGCAAGCTCACCGGCTCGATTTCGAAGTCGAAGGGCATGGTGATCTTCATCAACCAGATCCGCATGAAGATCGGCGTGATGTACGGCTCGCCCGAGACCACCACCGGCGGCAATGCGCTGAAATTCTACGCCTCGGTCCGGCTCGATATTCGCCGCATCGGTGCGATCAAGGAGCGCGACGAGGTTGTCGGCAACCAGACCCGCGTCAAGGTCGTCAAGAACAAGCTGGCGCCGCCGTTCAAGCAGGTCGAATTCGACATCATGTATGGCGAAGGCGTCTCCAAGATGGGCGAGATCCTCGATCTCGGCGTCAAGGCCGGCATCATCGAGAAATCCGGCGCCTGGTTCTCCTATGACAGCCAGCGCCTCGGCCAGGGCCGCGAGAATTCAAAGGCGTTCCTGAAGGCCAATCCGGACATGACCGCCAAGATCGAAGCCTCGATCCGGCAGAATTCCGGCCTGATCGCCGAGCAGATCCTGGCCGGCTCGCCGGAGCGCGACGCCGAGGGTGAAGAGCCCGTCGAGGAATAGGAATTGTGACGACCGCATGCTGAATTTAAGCGTATTCACGGCGTTCGAATAATTCGCAAGTTCAAAGCCCCGGCCTGGCAACAGGCTGGGGCTTTTTGCTGCACGCCTACTGCTGTGACAACAAATGGTCTTGGTGTCCCGCACGCGGTGCGGCGCTCTGGTGCCGCTCCGCGGAGCCGGGACCGTCACGGGCACCGGCGTTTGGCAGGGCCCCGGCTCTGAACGCACCACGCCGCCCCACGATGCTGTGCATCGTCAGGCGCCGTGCTGCGCCGCGTCCGGGGCAAGAATTCTGCTATTCCGCCGCCTGCGCGTAATCTTCCATCGGCGGGCACGAACACACCAGATTGCGGTCGCCATAGACGTTGTCGACGCGGCCGACCGGGCACCAGTATTTGTCGGTGCGCGACGAGCCCGCCGGGAAACAGCCTTCCGCGCGCGTATAGGCGCGCTGCCAGTTGTCATCGGCGATGTCGTGCACCGTATGCGGCGCATGGCGCAGCGGCGAGGCCTCGACCGGCCAGCGGCCGGCCTCGATCTCCGCGATTTCCTTTCGGATCGCGATCATCGCGTCGCAAAAGCGATCGATCTCGTTCTTCGATTCCGACTCGGTCGGCTCGATCATCAGAGTGCCGACCACCGGGAAACTCATCGTCGGCGCGTGAAAACCGTAATCGATCAGCCGCTTGGCGATATCGTCGACAGTGACGCCCGCGGACGCCTTCAGCGCGCGGGGATCGACGATGCATTCATGGGCGACGCGGCCGCGGGCATTCCTGTACAAGACCGGAAAATGCGGATCGAGCCGGGTGGCGATGTAGTTCGCATTCAGGATTGCGATCTCGGTGGCCGCGGTGAGGCCGGCGCCGCCCATCATCAGAATATAGAGGTAGGAGATGGTCAGGATCGATGCCGAGCCATGGGGCGCCGCGGACACCGCGCCGACCGCCGTGCCGTCGGCGGCGCGATGACCGGGCAGGAACGGCGCGAGGTGCGCCTTGACACCGATCGGCCCCATGCCCGGGCCGCCGCCGCCATGCGGAATGCAGAACGTCTTGTGCAGGTTAAGGTGGCTGACATCGGCGCCATAGTCGCCGGGTCGCGATAGCCCGACCTGCGCATTCATGTTGGCGCCGTCGAGATAGACCTGTCCGCCATGGCGATGCACGATCTCGCAGATGTCGCGGATATGCTCCTCGAATACGCCATGGGTCGAGGGATAGGTGATCATAATGGCCGCGAGGCGGGCGGCATGCTTGTCCGCCTTGGCGCGTAGATCGTCGATATCGACGTCGCCGCGCGTGTCGCAGGCGACCACCACCACTTCCATGCCGACCATGCTGGCCGACGCCGGATTGGTGCCGTGCGCGGAGGAGGGGATCAGGCAGATCGTGCGGTGCGCCTCGCCGCGCGCGGCGTGATAGCCACGGATCGCCAGCAGCCCGGCATATTCGCCCTGGGCGCCGGAATTCGGCTGCAGCGACACCGCGTCATAGCCGGTGATCTCGCACAGCCAGTTTTGCAAGGACGCGAACATCGCATGATAGCCCCGCGCCTGATCGTCCGGCACGAAAGGGTGCAGGCTGCCAAAACCCGGCCAGGTCAGCGGCATCATCTCGGCGGTGGCGTTGAGCTTCATGGTGCAGGAGCCCAGCGGGATCATCGCGCGGTCGAGCGCCAGATCGCGGTCCGAGAGCTTTCGCAGGTAGCGCAATAGTTCGGTCTCGGAGCGGTAGCTGTGAAACACCGGATGGGTCAGGAACGTCGTCTTGCGCGTCAGTGCCGCGGGCAGGGCATCGCCGACGCCCGCTTCAATCTCGGCATAGGCCAGCGTGCCGCCGAAGGCACGCCATACCGCTTCGACCGTGGCCGGCGTCGTGGTCTCGTCGAGCGCGATTCCAAGCGTAGCGTCACCAATGCGGAGATTGATTCTTTGCGCCAGCGCGCTGGCAATAATCTCGCTTTTCCGGTTTTCAACCCGCACGGAAAGAGTGTCGAAAAACGTTTCGCTATCAAGCACAAAGCCGAGCTTCTTCAACCCGGTCGCGAGTACTTTCGCGCGGCCGTGCACGGTGCGCGCGATATGGGTCAGACCGTCCGGCCCGTGATACACCGCATACATCGCTGATATCACCGCCAGCAGCACCTGCGCGGTACAGATGTTCGAGGTCGCCTTCTCGCGGCGGATATGTTGTTCGCGCGTCTGCAGCGCCAGCCGGTAGGCCGGTTCACCGCGCGCGTCGATCGAGAGGCCAACGAGCCGCCCCGGCAGCGACCGCTTCAGCGCGTCGCGCACCGCCATGTAGGCCGCGTGCGGGCCGCCATAACCCATCGGCACCCCAAAACGCTGCGCCGATCCGATCGCGATATCGGCGCCGAGTTCGCCCGGCGAAGCCAGCAGCGTCAGCGCCAGAAGATCGGCGGCGACCACGGCCAGCGCGCCCCTGGTGCGAAGCGACGCGATCGCCGGCCGCAAATCTCGGACCGCGCCTGTCGTGCCCGGATA
>NZ_JANXTC010000404.1:0-2937 GCF_025356345.1 Tardiphaga sp. | reverse complement strand
TCTTGCTGCTGCTCACTTTGACTTTCATTGCGCGCTTCCGCCGCTCGCGGCTCGGAATCAACGCCCTGATGGTGCAGATGAATCCGTCGCTCGCCGCGAGCCTCGGCGTTGACCCGCGCAAGATAAGGCTCGCCATCTTCGTGATATCGGCGCCGATCACCGGGCTCGCAGGTTGGCTGTACGCCTATCAGCGCGCCTATGTCGGTCCGGACATGTTCGAGTCCTACTTTCTGGTGATGATGCTGACCGCCGTCGTTCTGGCCGGCCGCCGTATCCTGCTCGGACCGCTGATCGGCACGGCGCTTCTGATCGTACAGCAGAACCTTTTTTCGCTGGGCGGCGACTGGAATAAGATCATCCTGGGCTCGGTGCTGGCGGTGGTCCTGATTTTCTGGCCTGCCGGACTTGTCGGCCTGTATCGTCGCTTCACGAAAATCAAGAACTGAACACACAACAGGGAGATTGCGCATATGAGCAAGACAATGAAGCTGGCGATAGCCATGCTGTTGGGCCTCACCGCGTCGGCAATGGCGCAGGACATCAAGGTCGGCGCCATCTTTCCATTGAGCGGCGGTGCCGGGCCGGACGGCCAGGGCGTCACCAATGCCATCAAGTTGGTGGCGCAGCAGATCAACGACAGGGGCGGCCTGCTCGGCCGCAAGCTGGTGGTGATTTCCAAGGATGACGAGAGCACGCCGGCAGTCGGAGTCAGCCGGGCCAACGAGATGATTGCCGAGAAGGCCGACGTGGTCATCGAGGGCTGGAATTCGCCGGTGACACTGGCGATGCAGCCGATTCTGGCGCGCGCGGGGATCATGGATATTACCGCGACGTCGAAATCCGACCTGATCCTCAATGGCGAGACCAACCCCTATGCCGTCCGCATCAACAGCTCGAACAGCTTTGACGCCGAGGCCATCGCCAACTACGTCGCCAATACCCTGAAAGCGAAGAAGGTCGCGTTCCTCACCCAGAACGATGTGTACGGCAACGGCTTTCAGGCCGCGGTAGAATCCGAATTCAAGAAGCTCAACTTTTCAGGTGAGGTGATCCGGACGGAGAAATTTGCCTTCAAGGACACCGATTTCAGGGTGCAGCTCACCAGCCTGAAAGGAGCTAACCCCGACGCCATCGTGGTCACCAGTTCGTCGAACTCGTCGGGCCTGCCAGCTCTCGTCGAGCAGTATCGCCAGGCCGATGTGAAGTCGGCGTTCGTCGGCGCCGTCGGCATCATGCTGTCGACGGTGTTCAAAGTGGCCGGCGACGCCAATAACGGCATCGTATCGGCTGATATCTTCTTCCCCGATTTACCGCCCTTCACCACCTTCCCGGAAGCCGTTGCATTCGTGTCCGCGTACAAGAAGGCCTACGGCGTCGATCCCGACAAGGGCGCCGCGCTCGGTGCCGGCGCGTTGCAGGTGTGGGCGCATGCGGTGGAGGCGACGAAGTCGCTGGATCGCAAGACGGTCGCCGAAGCCATTCGCGGCAAGTCCATCAAGGGGACCGTATTCGGCGACGTTCAGTTCCTGCCGAACGGCCAAATGCAGCCGCGCTACGTGATGTTCAAGGTCGTCGACGGCAAGAATGCCAAGCTCGAGGCGCTCCAGTAGCGGGACAATCGGGCGGCGCCGTCTCCGCATGGCCAACGCCGGCGCAGCACCCACTTATTGCTCAATCTCACCCCGGGAACAGATGGCAAGCGACACGGCGGCCGGCGCCGGAATTCTTCAGCAGCGGCACTTCAACCCGGCATCGATCCATCGCGAACGGACAGCGAGGATGGAACGAACAGCCGGGCGGCGGATCGAGCAGGCTCGGCACCTCACCCGCCACCACCGGATGGCGGACAAAGTCGGGATCGGCGCGCGGCACGGCGTCGAGCAGCGCTCGCGAATAGGGATGCTGCGGGTCGGCATAGAGCTGCGCTTTCGGCGCGGTCTCGACTATGGCACCGGCATACATTACCGCGATCCGGGTCGAGACGGCGCGCACTACCGCCAAATCGTGGGCGATGAACAAATAGCTCAGGCCCAGTCTGTCCTGCAGGTCGAGCAGCAGATTGACGATCTGCGCCTGCATCGACACGTCGAGCGCCGATACCGGTTCGTCGCACACCACGAAATCCGGATTGAGCGCCAGCGCCCGGGCAATCACAATGCGCTGGCGCTGGCCGCCGGAGAATTCGTGCGGGTAGCGATCGATACTGTTTTTCGGCAGGCCGACAAGTTCCAGCAGCTCGGCGACGCGATCGTTGCGGTCCTTGCGCGAATGGCGTCCGGCGATGTCGATCGGCTCGGCGATGGCGCTGCCGATGCGCATTCGCGGGTTAAGCGACGCATAGGGATCCTGAAACACGAATTGCAATCGAGACCGCACCGCGGCGAGCTGCGCCTTGCCGTCGGGGCCGCTGATGTCGTGGCCGAACAGACGCACGCGGCCGCTCGTCACCGGGATCAGTCCAACCAGGATGCGGCCAGCGGTGGTCTTACCGGAGCCGGATTCACCGACCAGCCCCAGCGTCTCGCCGCGCATGATCTCGAAATTGACGCCGCTCAGCGCGTGCAGCGTGGAGACGCCACCGGCATGCTTGACCGGAAAGGTCTTGCGGAGATCGCGGACTTCGACGATGGGCTGGTCAACCATGGTGCGCGCCCAGCTCGAGAATCCGCGGCGGGCAGCGCGCCGACTGGCCATCGCTGACTGGCTGCATCGATGGCGGCTGCTCGCGGCAACCGTCCTGCACGCGCGCGCAGCGCGGGCTAAAGCGGCATCCGGGTATGACTTCCTGTGGCGACGGAATCCGGCCGGCGATGGTGGTAAGCCGCGACGCATCGCTGTCGAGTCTCGGCACCGCCGCGATCAGCCCCATGGTGTAGGGATGCACCGGCCGCCGGAACAGCTGCGCCACCGGCGCATCCTCGACCACGCGGCCGGCAT
>NZ_JANXTC010000392.1:0-5030 GCF_025356345.1 Tardiphaga sp. | reverse complement strand
CGGACGCGCCGCGGCGTTCTTTACGCCGCTGCGCGTCCGGGATCCCGATTTTTACGTAAGCCACCGGGACCCCGGCCTAGCAGCGCACCACGGCGCAAGCGCGCCGCGCTGCGCAGCATCCGGGGAACGATGCCTCAGCCCTGAACGGCCTTGGCAAAATTGGCAAAGAACTCGTCGGCGATCTTCTTGGCCGAACCGTTGATCAGGCGCTGGCCGAGTTGGGCCAGTTTGCCGCCGATCTGGGCCTCGACATTATAAGTGAGCAGCGTGCCATCATCCTTGTCGGTGAGCCCGACCACCGCGCCACCCTTGGCGAAGCCGGCGACGCCGCCCTCGCCTTCGCCGGAGATCTTGTAGCCGTTCGGCGGATCCAGTTCGCTGAGGGTGACCTTGCCCTTGAAGCGCGCCGACACCGGGCCGACCTTGATCTTGGCGGTGGCACGGAAGCCGCCATCCTCGGTGGTCTCGAGTTCTTCGCAGCCTGGAATGCAGGCCTTCAACACCGCGGGGTCGTTGAGCTTCTCCCACACCACTTCGCGCGGCGCTGCGAGTTGGACTTCGCCGTTCATCGTCATGGCCATGGGATTGTCTCCTGAATTGTCTGGAAATCGCGGCCCCGAAACGACCGCGACAATTCCAAGTAAAGCACGGGCGGCGCAAAGGAAAGGGCCGCGGACGGGTAGAGGCGATGCGTTCGCAGCGCAACAAAGCGTTGATGCCGGAGGGGATTGGCAGACTCCGCCGGGAATGGTTAGGTCCGCGCCGATGAGCACATTTCTTTCTCCCCTGCTGGCGCCGTTGCTGTCGAGTACCGCGATGCGCGCGATCTGCGACGATATGGCCTGCCTGCAGCATATGCTGGACTTCGAGGCTGCCCTGGCGCGCGCCGAAGCCACCACCGGCGTGATCCCCGCCAGCGCCGTGACCGCCATCGCGGCGGCCTGCCGCGCCGAATCGTTCGACCTGAACCAACTGGCCGAGGCCGCGATTCGCTCCGGCAATCTGGCCATTCCGCTGGTCAAGGCACTCACCGCGGCGGTGGCGAAGTCCGACAAGGACGCCGCGCGCTACGTGCATTGGGGCGCCACCAGCCAGGACGTCATCGACAGCGCCACCATGCTCGGCCTGCGCGCCGCGATCGACGCGCTGCTCGGCGATCTCGACCGCGCCATCGCCGGCTTTGCCAAACTGGCACAACAACACCGGCAGACCGCGGTGGTCGCGCGCACCTGGCTGCAGCACGCGCTGCCGATGCCGTTCGGCCTCAAGCTGGCGGAATATGCCGCGGCGCTGCACCGCTCGAAGCAGCGCTTGCAGCGGCTGCGCGCCGAGGGGCTGGCGCTGCAGTTTGGCGGCGCCGCCGGCACGCTCGCCGCGCTCGGCGAGCACGGGCTCGTCGTCGCGGAAAATCTGGCCCGGGAGCTCGATCTGCCGCTCCCCGAAGCGCCGTGGCACACCCACCGCGACCGCATCGCGGAAGTGGCCTCGGTGCTGGCGATCCTGTGCGGCAGTTGCGGCAAGATCGCGCGCGACGTGTCGCTGCTGATGCAGACCGACGTCGCCGAAGCCTTCGAACCCTCAGGTGAAGGCCGCGGCGGCTCCTCGACCATGCCGCACAAGCGCAATCCGGTCGCGGCAGCGGTCGCGCTGTCGGCGGCCACCATGGCGCCGAACCTCGCGGCGACCATCTTCGCCGCGCAGGTGCAGGAGCACGAACGCAGCGCCGGCCCCTGGCACGCGGAATGGCCGACACTGCCGACTCTGCTGCTGGTCACCTCCGGCGCGCTTGCCGCGATCGTCGACATCGCCGAAGGGCTGGAAGTCGATGCCATCAGGATGAAGCTCAATCTCGACGCGACCCACGGCCTGATCATGGCCGAGGCCGTCACCTTCGCGCTGGCCGAAAAGCTCGGCAAGAGCGATGCCCACCACCTCGTCGAGGCTGCGACAAGGCAGGCGGTCGCCAGCCGGCAGCATCTGCGCGACGTGCTGAGCAACGATCCGAAAATCACCGCGCAGCTCGATGCCGCGACCATCACAAGACTGTTCGAGCCGATGGCCTATCAGGGCGTTTCGCAAGCCTTGATCGACCGCCTGCTCGCCTCGCTCGACCTCAAATAAGAAATACCGGAGACGCCCTATGCCGATGATCGATGCCGACGGATGCCTGCTCAATGTCTCGGTCGAGGGCCGCGACGGCGGCCCGACCTTGATGCTGTCGAACTCGCTCGGCTGTACCCTGGAGATGTGGGAACCGCAGATGGAGGCGCTGACAAAACTGTTTCGCGTGGTCCGCTACGATCGCCGCGGCCACGGCAAATCAGGCGCGCCGGGCGGCCTGACCTCGATCGAGCGCTACGGCCGCGATGCGCTGGCGATCCTCGATGACCTCAACATCGGCAAGGTGCACTGGTGCGGGCTGTCGATGGGCGGCATGGTCGGGCAATGGCTTGGCGCCAATGCGCCCGAGCGCTTCGACCGCATCATCCTGTCGAACACATCAAGCTATTATCCGGACCCGACCAACTGGCACAACCGCATCAAGGCGGTGCGCGAAGGCGGCATCGCCGCCGTGGCCGACGCGGTGATTACCGGCTGGCTGACGGCGGATTTCCGCGAGGCGCAGCCGCAGATCGCCGCCAACATGAAGGCGATGCTGATTGCCACGCCGGTCGAGGGCTATCTCGCCGCCTGCGAGGCGCTGAGCACGCTCGACCAGCGCGCGCTGCTGCCGCGGATCAAGAGCCCGACTTTGGTGATCGCCGGCCGCCAGGACATGGCGACGCCGGTCGCCGCCGGCGAATACATCCGCAGCCAGATCCCCGGCGCCAGCCTGACCATTCTCGATGCCGCGCATATTTCCAACGTCGAGCAGTCGCACGCGTTTACCGACGCGGTCGTCGGATTCTTGACGCAACGCTGACAGCCGTCATTGCGAGCGAAGCGAAGCAATCCAGAGAACCACAAGCAAGAACTGGATTGCTTCGTCGCAAGGGCTCCTCGCAATGACAACAGATGGAGAATAAAATGGATGATCAACAACGCCGCGATGACGGCATGGCGGCGCGACGAAAGGTGCTGGGCGATGCCTGGGTCGACAAGTCGATGGCCGGCAAGAATGCGTTCAACGCCGATTTCATCGACCTGATCACGCGGCACGCCTGGGGCGAGATCTGGACGCGGCCGCATTTCGACGAGCGCACCCGGCGGGTGCTGGTGATCGGCACCATGGTGGCGCTGGGCCAGTGGGACGAGTTCAAGCTGCATGTGCGCGCGGCACTGACGCAAGGCGGCTTCACGCCCGAGGACATCAAGGAAATCCTGCTGCAGCAGGCGATCTATTGCGGGGTGCCGGCGGCCAACCATGCCGTCAAGGAAGCCGCAGCGATCGTTCAGGAACTCGGATTGCTCAAGCCGTAAAGGCCGCTGTCGCGCGCCGGCTGCTCGCTGGTCGTCGCAGGCTTGTCGCGCGGCAGCGGCGGCTCGATCGCCATCACCACGGCGGTGCCGAGCAGCAACAGCAGCTCGGTGACGTGCAGCCGCATCGCCGCGAACTCGCCGACCTGGGACGCCATCACCATGCTGGCGAAGCTGATCGCGCTGCCGATGCCGAGCGCCATCGCCAGCGCCTCGTCGCAGCCGCCGGTCTTGCGGATCGAGGCCCGCGTCGTGAACAGCAGGAACACGGCAAAAAACGCCACCACGGTCAGCTTGCCGAGCGCCAGCAGCCAAGCATAGCGCACCGTGCTCATGGTGGTGAGGTTGAGGTGGTCGCTCATGAACAGCGCCAGCGAAATGTTGGGGCGTTCATAAAGGCCCTGGATCGGCGAAATCATGATCCGGAACGCGAAGATGGTCCAGGTCGGAATGAAATAGCATGCCAGAAGCACGCCGTTGAAATTGCTGATCCGCCAAGTCTGGTACATGTCGTTCGCCGCATTCTGCGCGACTCGCTGGCGAGCCCGTGATGTTCGCTGTGAGGTAAGCCCCGTCGACCTGCGCGGGCAACGTAAACCATTTGTTTACCTTAACAGCGGAATTGCGGGGACAAGTCGCGGATAACGCCACAAGGTCCTTGCTATTCAAAAAAATCCCGCGCGCCACACCTGCCCGGCAACTTGCCGGATCCTCCGCCGGCCCGTCGGCCGCGGGCCACGATTCCGGTGCAACCATGGCAGACCCTTGAAGGGTTGAAAGATGGCGCCGGAACCCACTCTGGCGGCGACTCAATTCGGCGCGAAAATCGCCATGTACAGGCTGATTTCCCCGCGGCGCGCCCTGTTGCCGCCCTCTGTCGTCGCTGTTAGAAAAACAGATAGCGACGCAATGCACCGGCTGCCGGTACAGCGCGCCGTCCTCACGCGAACACGGCAGCGCATGGATTATTTCGCCCAGCAGTTGATCAACGGTATCGTGCTCGGCTCGATCTATGGCCTGATCGCGATCGGCTACACGATGGTCTATGGCATCGTCGGCATGATCAATTTCGCCCATGGCGACATCTTCATGATCGGCGGCTTCATCGCGCTGATCACCTTTCTCATTCTGGTCTCGATCGGCCTCACCTTCGTGCCGGTGATCCTGCTGCTGGTGCTGCTGGTGGCGATGGCCGTCACCGCGCTATATGGCTGGACCATCGAGAGGATCGCCTACCGGCCGCTGCGGCACTCGTTTCGCCTCGCGCCGATGCTGTCGGCGATCGGCATGTCGTTCGTGCTGATCAATTTCTCGCAGGTGGCACAGGGCGCCCGGGTCAAGCCGGTGCCACCGATCATCACCGGCGGCTACACCCTGCACGAAGGCAGCGGCGGCTTCGTGGTGCGGCTGTCCAATGTGCAGATCATCGTAGTCGTCACCACCATCGTGTTGCTGGCGATCTTCACCTGGCTGGTGGCGCGCACCAGACTCGGCCGCGACATGCGCGCCTGCGAGCAGGACCAGACCATGGCGGCGCTGCTCGGCGTCGATGTCGACCGCACCATCTCCATGACCTTTGTCATTGGTGCGGCGCTGGCCGCGGTCGCCGGCAT
>NZ_JANXTC010000377.1:0-3602 GCF_025356345.1 Tardiphaga sp. | reverse complement strand
GACCGCCTCGGGCGCGGTGCCGAAGGCGCGCTGCGCCAATGTTGCCGCCATGAATTCGTCGAGGTCGCCGTCGAGTACGCCCGAAGTGTCGGAGGTCTGCACTCCGGTGCGCAGGTCCTTCACCATCTGATAGGGCTGCAGCACGTAAGAACGGATCTGGTGGCCCCAGCCGATATCGGTCTTGGCGGCCTGGTCGGCCGCGGCCTTCTCTTCCCGCTTCTTCAGCTCGATCTCGTACAGACGGGCGCGCAACATGTCCCAGGCCTGCGCCTTGTTCTTGTGCTGCGAACGGCCGGCCTGACAGACCACCGCGACGCCGCTTGGAACATGCGTCAGCCGCACCGCGGATTCGGTCTTGTTGACGTGCTGGCCGCCGGCGCCGCCGGATCGCATCGTATCGACGCGGACGTCGGATTCGTTGATGTCGATCTTGATCGAATTGTCGACCACCGGAAACACGGCCACCGAGGAGAACGAGGTGTGTCGCCGCGCATTGGAATCATAGGGCGAGATGCGCACCAGCCGGTGCACGCCGCCTTCGGTCTTCAGATAGCCATAGGCATTGTGGCCGGAAATCTGGATGGTCGCGGATTTGATGCCGGCTTCCTCACCCTGCGTCTCTTCCATGTACTCGACCTTGAAGCCGTGCTTCTCCGCCCAGCGCGTATACATGCGCAGCAGCATCGAGGCCCAGTCCTGGCTCTCGGTACCGCCGGCGCCGGCATGGACTTCCAGATAGGAATCGAAGCGATCGGCCTCGCCGGCCAGCAGCGCTTCCAGCTCGCGGCGCGCCACTTCCTTCTTCAGGCCTTTCAGCGCGGTTTCAGCCTCGACCACGACGCCGTCATCGTTCTCGGCTTCGCCGAGCGCGATCATCTCGATATTGTCGTCGAGCTCGCGCATGATTCGACCAATGCCGCCGAGCGAATCCTCCAGCGAGGTCCGCTCCTGCATCAGTTTCTGGGCCTTCTGGGGATCGTTCCAGAGGTTGGGGTCTTCAGCGAGCGTGTTCAGCTCTGCGAGGCGTGCCGTGGATGCATCGACGTCAAAGATGCCTCCTCAGCAGCCCGACTGACTGCTTGATCTCTTCAACGAGGCGTTCGAATTCTGGGCGCATGAAGTCTCTGATCCGCGGCTGTAAAGGCCGCAATGCCAAATCACGTGTCGGGATGTAGCGGCGTGCGCGGCAAAGCGCAATCGCCGTGACGCCTAATACAGCCCGCCGGTGCCCGGCCGCATGAAGCCGCGGTCGGTATCGGGCGAGACCGACAGCGAGCGGCCATCGGCATCGGCGACGCCGATCACCGAATAATTATCCGGTGGCGCGGTCCCCGGCTTGAAGGCTTCGAGGATGGTGCGGCCGCCATCGCCCGGCCCGGCGCGCATGCCGGTCTTGGCGTCGACCCGGATCAATTTGATGCCGGCCGGAACGCGGAACGGCACCGCCGGCTTGTCGGCCAGCGCCAGTTTCATGAAGTCGCGCGCGATCGGCGCCGCCAGCCCGCCGCCGGTCGCCTTGGCGCCGAGCGTGCGCGGCTTGTCGTAGCCGACATAGAGCCCGATCACGACATCCGGCGAGAAACCCATGAACCAGGCATCCTTGGCATCATTCGTGGTGCCGGTCTTGCCGGCGATCGGCTTGCCGACGTCGCGCATCACGGTGGCGGTACCGCCCTGCACCACGCCTTCCATCATCGAAGTGATCTGATACGCGGTCATGGCATCGATCACCTGCTCGCGGCGGTCGATCAATTGCGGCTCGGCCTGGTTCTTCCAGCCTTCCGGCGCGTCGCAGCCGCGGCACTCGCGCTGGTCATGCTTGAAGATGGTGTGGCCATAACGATCCTGGATGCGGTCGATCAGCGTCGACTTCACCCGCTTGCCGCCATTGGCGAACATCGAATAGGCGGTGACCATGCGCATCACCGTGGTTTCACCGGCGCCCAGCGCATAGGACAGGTAGTTCGGCAGTTCGTCATAGACGCCGAACCGCTTGGCATATTCGCCGATCAGCGGCATGCCGATGTCCTGCGCGAGCCGCACCGTGACGGTGTTGAGCGAGCGCATCAGCGCGTTGCGCAACGTGGTCGGGCCGAGGTACTTGCCGCTCGAATAATTGTCCGGACGCCAGACCCCGGCGCCCTGCCCCTGGTCGATTTCCAGCGGCGCGTCGACCACGACGGTCGATGGCGTATAGCCATTGTCCATCGCCGCCGAATAGACGAGCGGCTTGAACGACGAGCCGGGCTGGCGGTAGGCCTGCGTGGCGCGGTTGAACTGGCTCTGGTCGAAGGAGAAGCCGCCGACCATCGCCAGCACACGGCCGGTCCACGGGTCCATCGCCACCATGGCGCCGGACACTTCGGGATATTGCCGCAGCCGGAACTGCCCCTCGACGACCGAGCCGTCCTTGGTCAGCAGCGGATCGACGTAAATGATGTCGCCGGGATTGAGCACCTGCGATACCGCGGTCGGCGTCTTGCCCTTGGCCGGGCCGGCGATCGGCCGGGCCCATTTCACGCCGTCCAGCGTGAGGTTGCCGGTCTGGCGGTCCTTGAGCACGGCGCCGCCGAGCTCGCGGCCGGGCTGGAACCCGATCCGGGCCGACTGGTCGCTGGTGTCCAGCACCACGGCCAGCTTCCACGGCGCGACGTCCGACAGCGATTTCACCTCGGCGAGTTTCACGCCCCAGTCGCCGGTAATGTCGATCTTGTTGGTCGCGCCGCGCCAGCCATGCGCCTCGTCGAAATTGATCAGGCCGTTGACCATGGTCTTGCGCGCCATCATCTGCAGCTTCGGATCCAGCGTGGTGCGCACCGACAACCCGCCCTCATACAGCTTCTTCTCGCCATAGCGTTCGAAGATATCGCGGCGCACTTCCTCGGCGAAATACTCGCCGGCGAAAATATGCGCCGCGTTGCTGCGGCTGGTAACGGTCAGGACATCCTTGCGCGCCTTCTCGGCATCGGCCTGCTTGATCCAGCCGTTTTCGAGTAGGCGGTCGATGACGTAATTGCGGCGCTCGATGGCGCGCTCGCGGTTCTTCACTGGATGCAGCGACGATGGCGCCTTCGGCAGCGCCGCGAGATAGGAGGCCTCCGATACCGTCAGCTCATTGACCGATTTGTCGAAATAGACCAGCGACGCCGCTGCGATGCCATAGGCGCCGAGGCCGAGATAAATCTCGTTGAGGTAGAGTTCGAGGATCTTGTCCTTGGAATAAGCGCGCTCGATGCGCATCGCCAACAAGGCTTCCTTGATCTTGCGGGTGAACGACACCTCATTGGTCAGCAGGAAGTTCTTGGCAACTTGCTGGGTGATGGTGGAGGCGCCCTGCGGCCGCCGGTTGGAACCGAAATTCTGCGCATACAGCACGATGGCGCGGGCCATGCCGGTGTAGTCGATGCCGCCATGTTCATAAAAGTTCTTGTCCTCGGCGGCGAGGAAGGCGTTGATCACCATCTTCGGCACGGCCTGGATCGGAATGTAGAGCCGGCGCTGGTTGGCGTATTCGGCGACGAGCGAGCCGTCGCCGGCATGAACGCGGGTCATCACCGGCGGCTCGTAGTCCTGCAATTGCGAGTAGTCCGGGAGATCCTTGG
>NZ_JANXTC010000372.1:0-4638 GCF_025356345.1 Tardiphaga sp. | reverse complement strand
CCACGCCGGCGCGCGCCACCAGCACAGCGGCATATAATTCCAGCAGTACATAGAGAAACCAGAGATGGGTGAGGGGAAATCTCGGCAGCACCGGCGGCCATCGTGACGGGCCGGGCAGTGGCCCGCCATTGGGAAAGTTGGCGGCCCAGAAGGTGACCGCCGCCATCGCGGCGAACAGGATGGGCCAGCCGATCACGAGGGGTAGCGCAATGCGCTGCAACCGGTCCTTGATGAAGCCCGAGGCGCCGCGGCGATGGAAACTCAAATGCGCGAAGAAGCCGGCGATCAGGAAAAAGGTCGTCATCCGGAACACGTGGATGGCAAAGAACAGCACGCCCAGCGTGATGCTGGGATGAATATCCTGGATGATCCAGACCCGAGATGGTCCGGTCGGCATGAACGACAGCGTCGCGTGCAGGACAATGCCGAGCAGCAGGGCAAAGCCCCTGACCGCGTCCAGGGCGTGCAGCCGCTCCGGTGCTTGCTCGACATTCGCCATGGAAGCCTCAGGACTGGGACGAAGGAATCGGGTGGTCGTTGCAATATGCAACACCGTGCAACTCCCTTCTTGCCCGATCCAGAATTCGGCTAACCGATTTCTCAGCCCGACTGGCCGATCTTTAGATCGTCGCCTTCCGATCTGATGGCTTGCAATCTGGCGAGGGCGTCACGCCGGAATTCGGTCGGCGTGATGCCGGTATCGGCCTTGAAGGCGCGGTTGAAGGGACCGATCGACTGGAAGCCGGCATCCAGCGCGATGGTCAGCACCGGCACCTCGCGCTGGCTCGGGTCGGACAATGCGCCCTTGGCATCGTCGAGCCGGTAGCGGTTCAGGAACGCATTGAAGTTGCGGTAGCCCATCCCTTCGTTGATGATCTGGCGCAGCCGGTAGTCCGGTAGGTCGAGTTGTGCCGCCAGCGAGGCGATGGTGACGCCGTCCTGCCGGTAGACCCGCTCGACAATCATCAGATGGTCGAGGCGGCGCAACAGGTGCGGCGCGACCTGACTGTTACCGTTATCTGTGCGGGGCTCGATGCGGGCCAGCCGACCGGCATGGCGAGAGGCGGCTGCCGCGGCGACCATCGGGCTGGCCGGCCGCGGATAGAACAGACTGGCTCCCGCCAGAGCGGCCAATGCCGCCAGGCTGGCAGCGCTGAGCAGGCTGCCGGGAATCCCATAGCTCGCGACCGAAACAGACATCAGGTCCGTAGCGGTGATCGGGACGATCAACATCAGCGACAGGATCAGGACCGCGGCGCGTAGCTGGCGTCGGCCACCGACCAGGTCGGTGCTCCATGTCCGCACCGTCTGGACCGCGGCGGCGAACGACATCACCAGCGCGATCACCGACAGCGACCGTGCGGCGGCCTTGGCGAAGATCGGCCAGATGGTCCATGTCAGGAACACCGAGAACCCGAGCGCCACAACGGCCAGCCACAGCAGACCGTGCCAGCGCCGCAATTCGAACTCATCATCGATAGCTGCCCGCGCCCACAGCCAGAAGATCACCGGATTGGTGGCGAGGAACGGCACGGTCCAGATCTGCGTGGCCTTGGGCACGAATGGCGCGGTGGCGATGGCATAGGCCGCGCCGCCGGTAGCCATCGCCGCGCCGAGCAGTTTGAGCTGATCCGACGGCCGAACGCGCAGCAGCACCACTACGGTCATCAGGAACAGCCCGGCGGCGGCGCCGCGCAGGCCAAGGTCGAGGGCGATGAGTCCGATGCCGTTCACTGCCGAGCGTTCCTTGTCGGTGAAGTCCGAGGATAGCAGCCGATTTACGGTCTGTGCTATCAGCTCGTGGATATTTCAAGCGACGTGCCCCATTGAATGAGCCGCAGCCATTATCAAAGCGCGGTGTTTTTCGAGCCGCGCTTGACGTCAGTTTCGACGGTGACAAGCCGCTGCTGACAGCCGGGCAGCCCACTGATAGAATGATTGTCGTCATGACCACTGCTGAAGACATCGAAAAAGCCGTTGAACGGCTGGCCGCGCCAGAGCTGGCGCGGTTCCGTGCCTGGTTCGCGGCCTTCGATGCCGGGCATTTCGATGCCGCTGTCGCCCGGGACGCGGTTACAGGCAGGCTGGATGCGCTGGCCGAGGAAGCGCTTGCCGCGCATCAGGCGGGCCAGTCCCGCGAGCTGTGAAACATCACGCTTCGCCGCGTTTCTGGGCGGCTTATGACGCCTTGCCGTCGACGGTCAGGCGTCACCCAGACGCCAACTACGCGCTGCTCAAGACCGATCCGCGCCATGCATCGCTGCAGTTCAAGAAGGTCGGCCGCTTCTGGTCGGCCCGCATCGGATTGCGCCATCGGGCTTTCGCCATCGAAGTGGAGGGCGGCTACCTCTGGTTCTGGATCGGCAGCCATGCCGACTACGATCGCCTGATCCGATAGGCTGCATCCGCCGGTGCCAGGGCTTCGGGAATTCCGCCGCGCGATCAACGCTGACGTAAGGGCGTAGGATGGGTAAAGCGCAGCGAAACCCATCATTGCCTGGCATTGACGTGATGGGTTTCGCAAGGGCTCAACCCATCCAACGCTTCAATTTCCATATTGACAAAAATCCTACAAGACTATAATCTAAACCTGTCCTGTCCATGAGGGGCGCTTCATGAGGCGTCTTGGAGTGGGGCGGGAGGCGGCGCCCGCGGGCGGGGGGAGGACGTATCCCCACGCACTCGGGAGGCCCGGGTGGCCGTCCGGCCCTACTAAGGGGGCCTGCCTTGAATGGCTGGACGCGGACAGCGAAAGGCGGGGAAATCCCGCCGGAGTGGCGCAAGCCACGGGCTGGCCCGGAAGTACGGCCCCGGAGCCTGAAAGACGCCGCGGTGGCGCGCCGAGAGGCGACGCGATTGCAGCTCGCCGGCAACGGCGAAGCGGATCGCGACCCACGCTACCCCATCGCGCCTCGAAGGCGCGCCACCACCCCTCATGGGTCGAGGGGCGGAATACCGGCAAAACCCGGGCCTTCGCCGCCGCGGGAACGTAAACGGTTGCCCGAAAAGGCGATTACACCGTGACCCCCGATCACTTATGCGCTACGCAAAGCCATTCTCCCGGAGCTACCCCATGAGCCGTCGCGACAAGAAACCTTTGGTCAAATCCCGTGGACCCGCCGGTCCGCGCGGCAAGGGCGGGCGGCCGAAAACGGCCGGCACGACGACGAGCGGTCCCAAGCCGGGGCGTCCCAAGTCTGCCAGTACTAAGTCTGCCAGTACGAAGGCTGCCGGTGCCAAGGCGGCCCGTTCGGACAATGAGCGGCCGTCCTTCGGCAAGGCCGGGCGCATCAAGAGCGATCGGCCGATGAGTGCCCGACCGCCGCGCGAGCGCGCCGGCGAGCGCCCGGAGCGATTCGAGCGGTCGGAACGGCCGCAGCGTGCCGAGCGTCCGGAGCGCGCCGAGCGATCTCCCGAGCGCGGTTATGGCGAGCGTCCGCAGAGCGCGCGGCCAGTGCGCGAGCGCCCGGCTGGTCGCCCCGAGCGGGCCGAGCGTCCGGAACGATCCGTGCGGCCGGCGTTTCGTCCGCGAACCGAACACGCCGCCGAGCGCGGCAAATCCGAGCGCAGCTTTGGCGATCGCCCGACCTCCGCGCGTCCGTCGCGCAACCGCATCGATGCCGCGCTGGATCGCCACGAATGGGGCCCGAGCGAGCCGCGCGATACCCGTTTCGAGAGCCCGGAGCGCGGCGAGCGTCCGGCCCGCGATGCGCGCCCCGAGCGTGCCGGCAGCCGTCCCGAACGAACCGAGCGCCCGCAGCGAACCGAGCGTTTTGGCAGCGAGCGGCCCGGCAATGACCGCCCGATGTCGCGTGGCGGCCGGCCGCCGGCGCGCAGCTCGGCGCCGCGCGAGCCCAAGCACGAACGCCCGCCCTATGATCCCGACACCTTCGTGCCGGAGCCCAAGATCGTGGTGCCAAAGGCGCCGCTGCCGACCGCGGTCGAGATGGCCGTCGTCACCGCCGACGAGGCCGGCATGCGCGTCGACCGCTTCCTCGAAGCGCGCTTCGAGGGCCTGTCGTTTTCCCACATCCAGCGCATCGTCCGCAAAGGCGAGCTGCGCATCAACGGCAAGCGGGCCGATAGCAAGGACCGGCTGGAAGAGGGCCAGACCGTCCGCATTCCGCCGTTGAAACTCGACGCGCCCAAGGTCGGCGGTGGCGAACTGTCGGAAGCGGCGCAGAAGACGCTGGAAGCGCTCAAGGAGATGATCATCTTCGAGGACGCCGACGTCATGGTGCTGAACAAGCCGGCCGGCCTCGCCGTGCAGGGCGGCTCCGGCACCATGCGCCATGTCGACGGCATGCTGGAAGTGATGCGCGATGCCAAGGGTCAGAAGCCACGGCTGGTGCATCGCCTCGACAAGGACACCGCCGGCTGCCTCTTGATCGCCAAGACGCGCTTCGCCGCGACCAAACTCACCGGCTCGTTCCGCGAACGCTCGGCGCGCAAGATCTACTGGGCGCTGGTCGCCGGCGTGCCGAAGCCGAAGCAGGGCCGGATCTCGACCTATCTCGCCAAGGAAGAGAACGAGGAAGACACCATCATGCGCGTCGCCCAGCATGGCGACGAGGGCGCCAGCCATGCCGTCACTTATTACGCGGTGGTCGAAACCTCCGCGCAAAAACTGGCCTGGGT
>NZ_JANXTC010000370.1:0-6676 GCF_025356345.1 Tardiphaga sp. | reverse complement strand
GGCAATATGAGCCTCGGCGTCAATCTGCTGGCGGCGCTGGTGAAGCGCGTGGCGCAATCGCTCGATGCGGGTTTCGACATCGAGATTCTCGAAATGCATCATCGCGCCAAGATCGATGCGCCGTCCGGCACCGCCTTCATGCTTGGCGAAGCCGCCGCGGCCGGGCGCGGCATCGCGCTGGCGGAGAATTCCGCGCGTGGCCGCGATGGCGTCACCGGCGCGCGCCGGACCGGCGATATCGGCTTTGCCAGCCTGCGCGGCGGCACCGTCACCGGCGATCACACCGTGATCTTCGCCGGCCCCTATGAGCGCATCGAGATCTCGCACAAGGCGGAGGATCGCATGATCTTCGCCCATGGCGCGCTGAAGGCGGCGATGTGGGCGCATGGCAAGCAGCCCGGACATTATTCGATGGCCGACGTGCTCGGCGTCGGCGATATCTAGCAACAACGGAATTCCCTGATGAACGAACGTCTTCTCGTGCTCGTGCGCCACGGCCAGAGCGAATGGAATCTGAAAAATCTGTTCACCGGCTGGAGGGACCCCGCGCTTACCGAGAAGGGCATCGGCGAGGCCCGGGAAGCTGGCCGCAAGCTGAAGGCGCAGGGCCTGACCTTCGACGTCGCCTTCACGTCGGCGCTCAGCCGCGCGCAAAAGACGCTGGATCTGGCGCTGGAGGAGATGGGCCAGACCGGCCTGCCGATCACCCGCGACCAGGCGCTGAACGAGCGCGACTATGGTGATCTCGCCGGTCTCAACAAGGATGATGCCCGTGAAAAATGGGGCGAGGAGCAGGTGCATCAATGGCGCCGCTCCTACGACATCCCGCCGCCCGGCGGCGAAAGCCTGAAGGACACGCTGGCGCGTACGCTGCCATATTACGTGCAGGAGATTTTGCCGGGCGTGCTGCGCGGCGAACGCACGCTGGTGGCGGCGCATGGCAACTCGCTGCGCGCGCTGATCATGGTGCTGGAAAAGCTGACGCCGGAAGGCATTCTGGCGCGTGAGCTGGGGACCGGCGTGCCGGTGATCTACCGCCTCAACGCCGATTCGACGGTGGCCTCGAAGCTCGATCTGGCGGGGTAGTTTCGTTCCCCGGATGCGGCGCGCCGCGCCGCGTCGCGTCCGGGAAACGAGAGTTACCCCGCTCCCACCTGACCCGCCTCCCAGCCGATCATCGCCTGTTTTCGCGTGATGCCCCAATGATAGCCGGTCAGCGCGCCGGACTTGCCGAGCGCGCGGTGGCACGGCACCACGAAGGAGATCGGGTTCTTGCCGACCGCGGCGCCGACGGCGCGCGATGCCTTCGGGCGCTCGATCTTGGTCGCGATGTCCGAGTAGCAGACGGCGCGGCCCATCGGGATCTTCAGCAGCGTCTCCCACACCCGGACTTCGAAATCGGTGCCGATCAGCAGCACGCGCAGCGGCTGCTCCGGTTTCCACAGGCTGGCATCGAAGATGCGCCGCGCCATCGCGGCGGTGCCGGCCGTGTCGGCGATGAACGTGGCGCGCGGCCAGCGCCGCGCCATGTCGTCGAACGCCGGCTGCTCCTCGCCGGGATCGGCGAAAGCCAGACCGGCGAGGCCGCGCTCGCTGGAAATCACGATCGCGCTGCCGAACGGGCAGGGATGAAAGCCATAGCGCAATTCCATGCCGGCGCCGCCGGTCTTCCATTCGCCCGGCGACATCGCCTCATGGGTGACGAACAGATCATGCAGCCGGCCCGGTCCGGACAGGCCGGAATCGAGCGCGGCATCGAGCACGCTGGCGGAACCGCGCAGCAGGGTCTTGGCGTGGTCGAGCGTCAGCGCCTGCACGAAGGCTTTTGGCGTCAGTCCGGCCCAGCGCCGGAACAGATGGTGCAATTCATCGGGGGTGACAGAGGCGGCTTCCGCGATCGATTCGATGGTCGGCTGCGCGCGCCAATGCTCGGAGATGTAGCCGATCGCCCAGCGCACCGAATCATAGTCGCGCAACGCGGCATCCTGCGCGCCCGGTCGGGTCAGCCGCGGATCTTGGATCGCGAGATTTTTTGCCAGGGTCATCATCCATCCGGTGTAGCGCCGCGGGCTTGCGCCCACCACCCGATTCCCGATTCTGCATCAGGTCAGCGGATTGTAGATCGGACCGCGCTTGGCGGCCTGCAGCGCGGCGATCAGCGCCTTGACGAAACTGGCCTTCTCCTCCGGCCCGAGGAAGCGGGCGATCGACACCCGGCGACCGCGCGAGACCAGGAACAGCTGCTCGATGCCGAATTCGGCGTGGCTGATCTGTTCGAGCTGCACCCACAGCGGATTGAGCGCCCATTGCACCACATGGCCGCGATGGCTGACCCGCCGCACCCGGATCTCAGACGCGGTGACGGTAATCTGCTCGGTGGCGTCGCCACGGCGATAGTTGACGCGAAACGCCCAGTAGATCGCCAGAACGTCGAGGCCAAAGAAACCGAGCACCGGCCAGGCGCCCATCATCAGGAAGGTCAGTCCGGCGGCGAAGCTGACCGCGCAGACAAAGCCCATCAGCACGAAAAAGCCGGTGCGGCTCAGCGCGCGATGGGGCCGCAGCAACGCCGAGAACAGTTCCGGTTCGGCGTTGGCGTGAAAGTCGTTGCCTGGGGTCATCGGGCATCAGTATACAGCGTTGATGCCAAAAATCACCCGCAAGCTCCCTGCAACATCCCGCACGACAACGTCGAGCCTTGCGGCGAAATCGCGGCAGGCCGCCGCGCCCAACCGGGCGCCGGCAAAAAAAGCCAGCAAACCCAAGAAGTTGAAGCCCTGGACGGCGGCCGAAATTCATGCGGCTTTTTCAAGATTCCGGACCGCCAACCCGGAGCCGAAGGGCGAGCTCGAACACGTCAATCCCTACACGTTGCTGGTGGCCGTTGTGCTCTCGGCGCAAGCTACCGATTCCGGTGTCAACAAGGCAACGCGCGCGCTGTTCGCCATCGCCGACACGCCGCGGAAAATGCTCGATCTCGGCGAGGAAGAAGTTCGCAACTACATCAAGACCATCGGCCTGTACCGCACCAAGGCGAAGAACGTCATCGCGCTGTCGGAGAAGCTGATCGCCGAATTCGGCGGCGTGGTGCCGCGCACCCGCGCCGAGCTGGAGTCTCTGCCCGGCGCCGGCCGCAAGACCGCCAATGTGGTGCTCAACATGGCATTCGGCGAGCACACGATGGCGGTCGATACGCATGTCTTTCGCGTCGGCAATCGCACCAACCTGGCGCCCGGCAAGAACGTGCTCGACGTCGAACTGGAGCTGATGCGCCTAATTCCGGCGGAGTTCATGATGCACGCGCATCACTGGCTGATTCTGCACGGGCGCTATACCTGCCTGGCGCGCAAGCCGCGCTGCGAGGTTTGCCTGATCAACGATCTGTGCCGCTGGCCGGAGAAGACGGTGCAGGCGTAACGCGCCGTCCTATCAACGTCATTGCGAGGAGCGAAGCGACGCGGCAATCCAGAAGGCAGCACGCGCCGAAAGAACTGGATTGCTTCGTCGCAAGGGTTTCTCGCAATGACGGGGAGAGGTCCGAGCCTTACGCCACCGGCATTCGCGCCGGCTCGATCAGCTCGGGCCGTGGCCCGCTCAGGCGCTTGTGCAGATGCACCATCAGCGCCATGCCGAACAACGGCGTCGCGAGGTTGACGATCGGGATCGAGACAAAGCCGGCGATGACGAGGCCGGCGCTGAACACCGTCATGCCGTGCCGCTGACGCATCAGCTTGGCCTCGGCCGGCGAACGAAACCGCATCGCCGCCAGTTCAAAATATTCGCGGCCGAGCAGCCAGGCGGTGGCGATGAAGAACGCGATGAAGCCGGCGCCGGCGAAAAACACGAAGGGCAGCGCGACGAGATAGACGGCAATCGTCAGCAGCGCGGTCTTGACGCCCTCGGTGATGGCCACGCCGAACGGCAGCGCGGTGCCGGGACGCTCGGCCGGATAGTGCTCGAGCTCGACGATGTCGGCGACGTCGTCGACGAACACGCTGGCCACCAGCGAGGTGATCGCGGGCATCAGGAAGATCGCGCCGGCGAGCACGCCCAGCCCCGCGGCGATCGACAGCATCCAAGCCAGCACGTCCAGCGTGGTATGAAAGCCCGGACCCAGCAACGCCTCGGCCCACACCTCGCCCGAGGTGGCCATCCAGCTCAGCGCGCGCTGCAGGCCGATACCCAGCACGACAATCAGCACCAGCGCGAGACCAATCGACTTCCACAAGATGCCGCGCATCGGCGGCGACAGGATCTGGGCAAGCGCCTTGGCGGCGGCGGTGAATATCATGGCGTCCTCTGCTTCGGCCCTCGCAGAGGTAGAGATGACCGGCGGGTTCGGCAAGGGCGTGGCGCGCGGCCGCGCTGATCCGGCCACCTGTTGATGAAAGTCTAATGCGCCCGCAGCGCAACCCGTGCCGAGGCCTGGGCCGCATCTTCCTTGCGCTCGCTGTAGCGGTCAGTGAGACAGGTTGAAACGTCGCGGGTCAGCAGCGTGAATTTGACCAGCTCCTCCATCACGTCGACGACGCGGTCATAATAGGCGGATGGCTTCATGCGATCATGATCGTCGAACTGCTCGTAGGCCCTAGCCACCGAGGACTGGTTCGGAATGGTAATCATCCGCATCCACCGGCCGAGTACGCGAAGCTGGTTGAGCGCGTTGAACGACTGCGACCCGCCGCTGACCTGCATGATCGCCAGCGTTTTGCCCTGGGTGGGACGGACAGCGCCAATCGCAAGCGGGATCCAGTCGATCTGTGCCTTCATGATCGCGGTCATCGCGCCATGTCGCTCGGGGCTGCACCACACCTGGCCTTCGGACCATTCCGACAAAGCGCGCAGCTCCCGCACTTTCGGATGGTCCGCGGGCGCATCATCGGGCAGCGGCAGGCCGGACGGATTGAAGGTCCTCGTCTCGGCGCCAAGCGCTTCGAGCAGCCGCGCCGCTTCCTCGATCAATAATCGGCTGAAGGATCGCTCGCGCAGCGACCCGTACATCAGAAGAATACGTGGCCGATGCTCCGACAGCGGCGGTCGCAGCGTGTCGATTCCCGGTATCGCAAAACAGCCGCGGTCGATATTCGGCAAATCAGGCATGCGAAAGCGTCCCGGCAATGATCTCGCCGTCTTCCTTGACGAAGGATTCGACCGGATGCTCGAGCAGCTCGAACACCCGTTCGGAGGGGCGGCACAGCCGGGTGCCCTTGGCCGTTTCCACGATCGGCCGGTTGATCAGGATCGGATGCGCGAGCATGACGTCGATCAGTTCGTCATCGCTCCATTTTGGATCTCCGAGGCCGAGTTCGGCATAGGGCGTGCCTTTTTCACGCAGCAGGGCGCGCACGGAAATGCCCATCGCCGCGACGAGTTCGCGCAGCCGCGCGCGGTCCGGCGGCGCCTTGAGATATTCGATCACCGCCGGCGTTTCGCCTGACGCCTCGATGATCGCCAGCGTGTTGCGCGAGGTGCCGCAAGCGGGGTTGTGATAGATCGTGACGGTCATGACGGAATATCCTTGTTGAGCGCGATATCCTCGTGCAGTAGCCAGCCCACCAACATCAGTGCGATCAGTGCGCCGCAGCACTGCGCGGCGACGAAGGCCGCAACGTCCTGCGGACGGATGCCGGAAAAGCTGTTGCTCAGCGCACGCGCGATGGTCACCGCAGGATTGGCGAAAGAGGTCGATGCGGTTAACCAGTAGGCCGCGGTGATATAAAGACCGACGAGCACGGGCAACGATGCGCTGGCGAAGCGTCGCCCCGCCAGAATGGTCGCGAGCAGGCCAAAAGTAGCGACGGCTTCGGACAACCATTGTGCCTGGCCGCTCCGGGCTTTGAGAGAAAGCTGCAGCAGCGGCAATTCAAACATGGCATGCGCGATCAAGGTGCCAAGAATGGCCCCTGCAATTTGCACCGCGATGTAAAGCGCGGCTTCGCGCAGCGAGGTTTCGCCTTTAAGTGCGAACGCCGCCGTCACCAGCGGATTGAGATGCGCGCCGGAGATCGGTCCGAATATGCTGATCAGCACCACCAGCATCGCGCCGGTGGCGATGGTATTGCCGAGCAGCGCGAGTGCGATATCCCCGGTCAGGCGTTCAGCCATGATGCCGGAGCCGACGACCGTGGCGACCAGCAGCATCGTGCCGAGCGCTTCCGCCGCGAGACGTCGTGGCATATCAAATCGCAGCACGGGAACGCTTCTTCTTCGCCGGCTCGCACCGGTCGGCACGGCCGCCACAGCAGTCTTCCATCAGGAACTGAACCACACCGTCGAGTTGCTTGAGGCCGGCTCGATAGATGATTGATCGACCCTGGCGAGTGGCGACCACCAGTTTGGCACGTGCCAGAACCGCGAGATGCGATGACATTGTGTTCTGCGGCACCGCCAGCGCCCGGGCGATTTCACCTGCGGCGAGACCTTCCGGCTCGTGTTTCACCAGCAGGCGAAACACGTCGAGCCGGGTCGATTGCGCCAGCGCGGCGAAAGCGAGAATGGCGTTTTCGGATTCCATATATCCAGAATTACCGATATATGATTTAGCTGTCAAACTGATCGTCCTGGAATTCGAGAATAACGTCACAATGACCCCGCGCCAGCTTCCCCTCATCCTCGCGCTCGGTACCACACAGACCCTGGCCTGGGCTTCCAGCTACTATCTCCCCGCGATCCTCGC
>NZ_JANXTC010000345.1:0-15199 GCF_025356345.1 Tardiphaga sp. | reverse complement strand
GATCGACGAGTTCGAGAAGCTGCTCACCGATCGCACCAAGATCGTCGCCATCACGCACATGTCGAACGCGCTCGGCACGCTGGTGCCGGTCAAGGAGGTCGTCAAGATCGCCCATGCCCGCGGCATCCCGGTGCTGGTCGACGGCAGCCAGGCCGTCGTGCACATGACCGTCGACGTGCAGGACATCGACGCCGACTTCTACATCTTCACCGGGCACAAGCTGTATGGCCCGACCGGCATCGGCGTGCTCTACGCCAAGTACGATCATCTGGTGGCGATGCGGCCCTATGCCGGTGGCGGCGAAATGATCCGTGACGTCGCGCAGGGCTGGGTTACCTATGGCGATCCGCCGCACAAGTTCGAGGCCGGAACCCCGATGATCGTCGAGGCGATCGGGCTCGGTGCCGCCATCGACTACGTCAATTCGATCGGCAAGGAGCGCATCGCGGCACACGAGCATGATCTGTTGACCTACGCCCAGGATAAACTGCGCGAGATCAATTCGCTGCGCATCATCGGCTCGGCCAAGAACAAGGGCCCGGTGATTTCATTCGAGATGCAGGGCGCGCACGCGCATGATATCGCCACGGTGATCGATCGCCAGGGCGTAGCTGTGCGGGCAGGCACGCATTGTACCATGCCGCTGATGGAACGATTCAACGTTACGGCAACGTGCCGCGCGTCGTTCGGGATGTATAATACCCGTGAGGAAGTTGACCACCTCGCCAAGGCGCTGATCAAGGCGCAGGAGTTGTTTTCATGAGCCATACGGTCGAAGCCAAATCGGCGGACGTCTCCGACGTAAAGGCCAGCCAGATGCAAACCATCTCGGCGCTGTCGGTCGATGAGACCGAACGCCTCGGTACCGAGATCGTCGCCGCGCTGAAAACGGTGTTTGATCCGGAAATTCCGGCGGATATCTACGAGCTCGGCCTGATCTACAAGGTTGATATCAAGGATGATCGCAGCGTCGGTGTCGAGATGACGCTGACGACGCCGAACTGTCCGGCCGCGGAAGAAATGCCGATGATGGTCGAGAATGCCGTGGCCAGCGTGCCGGGCGTCGGCGTGGTGACGGTCAACATCGTCTGGGAGCCGACCTGGACGCCGGACCGGATGACGGACGAGGCCCGCCTCGTCCTGAATATGTGGTGAGGCTGCGTCGGATTGGTCGAGGCAGCAACGCCGGCCTTGAATGGCCGCAAGGACTGGACACATGACTGAGATCACACCCGCCACACCGAATGCAAAGCCGAAGCCCCGTCCGCGTCCGCAAGTGATGCGGCTGACCGACGCCGCTGCGTCACGGATCCAGGAACTGACCCGTCGTGCCGATTCCGAGATTGTTGGTCTGCGCGTCGGTATCAAGAACGGCGGCTGCGCCGGCCAGTCCTACACCGTCGAATATGCCCATGATGTCCGTCCGACCGACGAAGTGGTCGAGGACAAGGGTGTCAAAATCCTGGTGGAGCCGAAGGCGGTGCTGTTCCTGCTCGGCACCGAGATGGACTACAAGGCTGACAAGATGCAGTCGCAGTTCATCTTCAATAATCCCAACCAGACCGGCGCCTGCGGCTGTGGTGAGTCGGTGCAACTGACGGCCGCCAAGCGGGATTAGCTGTCGTGTCCCGGACGCGGTGTGGCATTCTTCATGGCGGGCCGCTGAGCCGCGACCTTATCGAGCGCCGGTGCCACTGGCGGTCCCGGATCCGCGAAAGCATGCCTCTTATTGCATCGCTTCCGCGGCAAGCGTGAAGCTTCCGCCCACGCCGATCCCGTCTTACGCTTCCACATGGACCGCGATTTTCTCATCGAACTGTTTGGCGGCTTTGGGCCGGTAACGATCCGCCGGATGTTCTCCGGCTATGGCGTCGCGGCGGACGGCGTCAACTTTTCCCTGGTGTTGCGCGGCGCGGTCTATCTGCGCGTCGATGCCACGACGATTGCTCGCTTCGAAAGCGAGGGCTCCAGGCCGTTTCAATATGAGATGAAGGGCAAGCCGCGGGTGATGGGCTCGTACTGGCAGTTACCTGACCGGCTGTATGACGATCCCGACGAAATGGCGGAGTGGGCGCGGGCGGCGTTTGCCGCGGCTGAGCGCGCAATGCTGGCGAAGCGGAGCAAGGCGAAGAAGGTGACGAAGAGAAAAGCCGCGGTTCGTAGGATGGGTTGAGTGCTTGCGAAACCCATCGGCAGCGGGTGATGGGTTTCGCGAAGACGCTCAACCGATCCTACCAGCGAAGGCCTTCACGCCACCTGGATCTGCAACTCGGCGGAATATTCCGGATCGGCTTCGCAGATCACGCGGTTACGGCCGTTGCGCTTGGCGGCGTAGAGGCAGGCATCGGCGCGGCCGATCAGCGAGTCCATGTCGTCGTCGGGCTTCAGCACCGAGACCCCGATCGAGATGGTGACGCGGCCAAGGATTTCGCCGGTTGACTTCTTCTTCAGCTCTTTTGACATCACCGCGCGGCGCAGATGATCGGCGACGGTCAGCGCCTGTCGTAGCGACGTGTCCGGCAGCACCACGGCGAATTCCTCTCCGCCATAGCGGGCCGTGATATCCTGTCCCTTGATCGTCTGTTTCAACGATTGCCCAACGAGGCGCAGCACCTGGTCGCCGGTCAGATGGCCATAATTGTCGTTGAAGGATTTGAAATGGTCGATGTCGAGCATCAGCAGCGACAGCGGCTCGCCCTGCTTCAAAGCAGCGCTGATGGCGCCGATCAACGCGCGGTCGAAATATTTGCGGTTGCCGAGTGCCGTCAGCGGATCGGTCAGGCTTTCGACGCGGATCGCCTCGAGACTTTGCTGTAGATGATTGATTTCACTTTTCGAAGTGATGAGGCGCGCCTCGAGGGCGGAGTTGGTGTCGTGCGCTTCGCGGGTCGATTTGACGAGGCTTTCGATCACCAGCTTGACCTGCTCGCGGCTGTTTGCGAGCGCCAGGCTTTGGCTGACGCCTTGCAGCGAGTTGCCAAACGTAGCGGTCATGCCAAGCGCATCGGTAATCAAGGCCATCACATCATCGATCTCGCCGATAACGCGAGCGCCAACCTTGTCGATTCGATCCGTGGTTCGGAGCTGCGACAGATAGGTTTCGTAGATCAGATCAAGGTCGGCATCGGTCAGCCGGCCGTTACGGGCCAGCGTCTCGTTGACGACCTTGTTCAGCGCGGAATTGTAGCCGGTAGCGTAGATGTACCAGATCTCGTAATTGCGCGGAATCGCGGTGTGGCGAAGCGACCTGATCTGGCCCAACGCGACCTCGGCGAAGGCCAAGGTTCGTTCGTGTTCGTCGACGATTCCGGTCACGTTCTGTGTCCTTGCTGGCAGCTCTGCCAACTTGCGCGAAATTCGTTAAATTAATATCGAGCTTAGACTAACGGACGTTGATGAATGACCGGTAAAGGACATTGCTCCAATTAGATGCGTGCGCGCACCGGTCTCAGCAGGAACGCTGGCAGGTGCGAATGATCAGCCGGCTCCGAGGCTTCCTCGCGGCGTGGGCGCGGCGTCTCGGCCCGCCCGATCGACGGGGTGCGGGAGACCGGAGGCGCCGCGGGCGGTGTGAACGCGGCTTCCGCGGCCTTTGGCTGCGGGCTTCTGGGCTGCGGGCTTCTGGGCTGCGAAGCCTGGGGTTGTGGAGCGGCCTCAACGTCGGCGCGGCGTGGTTCGCGCTCGCGGCGCGGCTTGCGATCGCCGGAACCTTCGCCACGGCCACCACCGCCGCGTGAACTCTCGCGACCGCGGCCACCACCGCGCGGCTGTTCCGCATTGGCTTCGCGGTTGCCGGTGCGGTGACGCGATTGGCGCGGCCGCTCGGTGCTGTTGTCCGCGGCGGGGGCGGCGTCACCCTCAACGGCCTCGACCACGGAAACGCCGCTCTCGGCTTTCGGAATCGCCTGACCGATCAGTTTCTCGATCGCCGCCATGGATTTGACGTCGGACGGAGCCACCAGCGAGATCGCGGTGCCCAGGCGTCCGGCGCGACCGGTGCGGCCGATCCGATGGACGTAGTCATCGGGATGATGCGGCACGTCGAAATTGAAGACGTGGCTGACGGCGGGAATATCGAGGCCGCGGGCGGCGACGTCGGACGCCACCAGGATCGGCAGCTCGCCCTTGCGGAACTGGTCGAGCGCCGCGGTGCGGGCCGACTGCTCCATGTCGCCGTGCAAGGCGCCGACGCTGAAGCCGTGCTTCTCGAGCGACTTGGCCAGCAGCGCTACTTCCCGCTTACGGTTGCAGAAGATGATCGCATTGTTGAGGTCGGTGGCATCGCGCATCAAGGCGCGCAGTGCCTCGCGTTTCTCGTGCGGCTCGCGGCCGACGGCGACCTGCGACTGCGTCACGGTGATCGCCGTAGAGGCGGGCTTGGAGACTTCGATTTTCACCGGATTGTGCAGGAAGGTTTCGGTGATGCGGCGGATTTCGGTGGGCATCGTCGCGGTGAATAACAGCGTCTGGCGGGTGAACGGTACCAGCTTGCAGATCCGTTCGATATCCGGAATGAAGCCCATGTCGAGCATGCGGTCGGCTTCGTCGATCACCAGCAATTCGACGCCGGTGAGGAGCAGTCCGCCGCGCTCGGTATGGTCGAGCAGGCGGCCGGGGGTGGCGATCAGCACATCGACGCCACGGGTCAGCTTGCTATCCTGGTCGCCGAACGAGACGCCGCCGATCAGCAGCGCCACATTGAGCTTTTGTCCGACGCCGTATTTGTCGAACTGCTCCTTGACCTGGGCCGCGAGTTCGCGGGTCGGTTCGAGGATCAGGGTGCGCGGCATGCGGGCGCGGGCGCGGCCCTTTTCCAGCATGGTCATCATCGGAAGGACGAAGGCAGCGGTCTTGCCGGTGCCGGTCTGGGCGATGCCGAGCACGTCGCGGCGCGCCAGCACATGGGGAATCGCCTGTTCCTGGATCGGAGTGGGAGTAGTGTAGCCGGTGGCTGCGACGGCAGCGAGCACCTTGTCGGACAGGCCGAGATTGGAGAAGGACATTGAGCCTCTGTTATGCGGGCATGATCTCGGCCGAAAACCGGAAAGACCACTTTTCGGGACCATGCCTCTGGAAGAAACCGCCGCTTGGATTCACGGAAAACACTGTCGCGCTCAACCCCGGAGCGGCAAGCTAGATTGCACGGGGATCTCAGGGCGCAGACAGGCGGCTTACTCGAGGTATCGCGTTTCGATACCGGGCCGCGTCGAGGCGGAAGATAGGGGGGAAACCTGCAAAGTCAATGCGTAAACCCCGATGGGCACGAAAAAGCCTAATGATTTCGGGGAATGGCCGCCGAAACGCGTCAAACGCTAAGTTGACGCGAGCGGGTGAAGCTCGGTTATGGTCGTCGCCGGCGCAGATGGCCCTCATCGGCGGTATTAACGAGGGATGCTCTCGGCAAAATCATTGAAACAGGACAGCCTCTCGTCCTGCTCCGTATAGAACCGGCAGCTCGCGACGTCCCGTGCCGAGGGCGGTCTGTCCTTCGGTGTCGAGGCGATCAGCGTATCATAGCAGCTCAGGCGGCCGCTGGTCCCGTCCGCGATGCGAAGGCAGGCCAGCAAGCCGTCATGGATGGCGGCCGGCGTGCGCCCCCCCATCGGAGCGGTGGTTTGCGCAAGGACAGGTGCCGCACAAAGCAACGCGGCGATCACGATGGTCTTTCTCATCTCAGGTCGCTTCTATGAAGGGATGACGTGGAGATGGCGAGCATGAACGATTCCGGCCGCCGCCTGTCGTGTCGGAACGAGAGCCCGCCGGTCGTGTTACTTGCCGTAGGTGCCGAGCTGGCGGCCGAGGTCCTGCATGACGAACACGTTCATGCGCAGGTTCACGGCCGCGCCGGTCTGGGTCTTGGCGTCGATTTCGTAGGTGGTGGGATCGACCTGCCGGATGCCGACTATCTGGGTGATCTCCAAGGCGGCAAGCGGACGGGTGGCCACCGCAGCTGGCCGTATGGCCGCTGGCTTGCGCACGGCTGCGGCGCCGCGGGCAGGCGGCGCGCTTTCACTGGCCGATTCGGGGGCGGCGACGGGGGCCTGGGCCGCGGCGATGACCGTCGTCATCAACAGCGCGGCGGATGCTCGGAACAGTGTTCTCACAATTAGGCTCCCGTATTCCGAATCGCGCGATGTCGCGCGTTCATGGCAAACTCTATTGCCGGTTACGGATGCAAAATCCAAATTGTCAGAAACCGCTTCGATCACTTCAGGGTGAGAGCCGGGGCCGGGAGCTTCCGCATATAGGGCCGATATCGCCGCGCAACGCGACCAAATCCGTAGTCATTGAACTCTTTTTCAGCGCTGGTAGCGTATCCGGATTTCGAATTCCGGCGATGAAGGTGGCAAAGCATGAGACCTGTCATGGAAGTCCACGAGCCTGATCCGAAACCGCCCCGTCGCCTGACCACCCGTTGCTGTATCGTTGGCGGCGGCCCGGCGGGAATGATGCTGGGCTACCTGCTGGGGCGCGCCGGCATCGATACGCTGGTGCTGGAAAAACACGCCGACTTCCTGCGCGATTTTCGTGGTGATACCGTGCACCCGTCGACCATGATGGTGATGCACGAAGTCGGCCTGCTGCCGGACTTTCTCAAGCGACCGCACCAGAAGGTTGATCGGCTCAGCGGCGAGTTCGGAGGCGCCATGTTTCGGATCGCCGATCTGACGCGGGTGAACGCCCCGGCGCCTTACATTGCTTTCATGCCGCAATGGGAATTTCTCGATTTCATGGCGGCGCAAGGTTCAGCCTTTCCTAGCCTCGCCATCATGCGAAATACCGAAGCCGTGGATCTCCTTCGAAGTGAGGGGCGTGTCACCGGCGTAGTGGCGCGTACCCAGGACGGTGACATTCATATTGCCGCCGATTTGACCATTGGCTGCGATGGCCGGCATTCGCGGCTGCGCGATCTCGCGGGGCTCATGGTCGAGGATATCGGCGCGCCGATTGACGTGCTGTGGTTTCGCATCGCCAGGACCGGGGCTGGCGATCCGGCCTTCCTCCATGCCGCGATGGGCCGCCTGATGGTGACCATTGATCGCGGCGATTACTGGCAATGCGCCTACATCATTGCGAAGGGCCAGGTCGATGCGTTGAAAGCCCGCGGCCTGCCGGCGTTTCGCGACGCCGTGGTCGAGATGGTGCCGGCGCTGGCCGACCATATTGACGACGTTACCAGTTGGGACGACGTCAAGCTGCTGACCGTCACCATCGATCGCCTGCGCAAATGGTCGACCGGTGGTCTGCTGTGTATCGGCGACGCCGCGCATGCGATGTCACCGGTCGGCGGCGTCGGCATCAATCTCGCGATCCAGGATGCGGTGGCGACGGCCAATATTCTGGCGGACAAGCTGCGACGCAACGCTGTCACCGACGACGACCTGGAGGCCGTGCGGCAGCGCCGGCTGTTTCCGGCCACGGTCATTCAGGCGGCGCAGGTCCAGATCCAGAACCGGATTATCCGCCGTGCGCTGCAGGCTGAGTTGCGACCACCGACCATCATCCGGCTGCTCAATACCATGCCGCTTCTGCAGCGACTATTCGGCCGTTTGATCGGCATGGGCATACGCCCCGAGCATGTGCGATCGCCATCGGGATCGGCATTGCCGGAGGCACGATAGCGCGGCTTCCGAAGCGCGCAGTCGTGGTTACGCGGCTCGGGTTCTTAAGCTGCCTGTGTGAGGTTCAAGGATGCAAGCTTCCTGTCGTGTAACCTGAAGGGTCGCTTTGGGCTTTTTCGCGTGTGAAAGAAGCCTTGGCGAAAGGCCTATCCCTGCACCGAAAAGCCGCCATCGACGGGGATCGCGGTGCCGGTGACAAAATCCGACGCGGCTGAGCCGAGAAATACCGCGATGCCCGCGAAATCCTCCGCCGCGCCCCAGCGCGCCGCCGGCGTGCGCGCCAGCACCTTGTCGTGCAGACCATCGACTTGTCGCCGCGCAGTCTGCGTCAGCTCGGTATCGATCCAGCCAGGCAGGATGGCGTTGCACTGGATGTTGTCAGGCGCCCAGGCCACCGCGCAGGAGCGGGTGAACTGCACGATGCCGCCCTTGCTGGCGGCGTAGGCCGGTGCGAAGCTGGTGCCGAAGATCGACATCATCGAGCCGATATTGATGATCTTGCCACCGCCCGCGCGCTTCATCGCCGCGTGCGCCGCCTGCGAGCACAGGAAGGCGCTGGTCAGGTTGGTGGTCAACACCATGTTCCATTCGTCGAGCGCAAGTTCGTGCGGTGGCTTACGGATGCTCATGCCGGCATTGTTGACGAGGATGTCGACGCGGCCAAATTTGCTCTCGGTTCGTGCCATTATCGCTTCAACGGCGACCGGGTCGGTGACATCTGCGGTGAGGCTGATCGCCTTGCATCTTGCCTGCATCAATTCGGCGACGGCCGCCTCCGACTTGGCTGTGTTGCGTCCGACCACCACGATGGAGGCGCCGGCCGCTGCCAACCCGCGCGCCATGCCAAGGCCGATGCCGCCATTGCCGCCGGTGACGATCGCAACGCGGCCGGTGAGGTCGAACAGTTTGGTCATGAATTCCGTCCCGTTGAATGGCAGCCTGATAGTCACAGGCACGGGATGGACCATCGCAAGACGAGGAGGGCGATGGAAGGGGCGGAGCTCAGCGGCGGCTGAGCCACATCAGCACAAGTCCAACGGCGGCGAGCCCGGCGCCATAATAGGCCCACTGCATCTGGCTGATCATGAAGCTGGAACGGGGCCAGCCCACCAGACCGGTGCCCTGGCCAATCCAGAGCAGGCCAATGGCGAAAGCGAGAAGACCGAGGGTCAGGAAGGGGATGCGCATAGGACAGGTACGGGTTTCTAGATGTCAGGTTTCAATCCGGACTCGACCATGATGGCCGAGGCCGGAGTGCGGTGATCAGCGCGCCTTCACGCTCGGTTCGCGGCACCACAGGCGGAACTGGCCGAGTTGATCCACGAAAGCCGCGATGTCGTTGGGGCCGTTAAGAGCAATCACACCCTCATCGAGCGAATCGTAGATGCCGGCCTTGGCGAAGAATGGTGTGGCGGCCACGGCGTAGCCGATGAATCTGCGATGCGCAAACGCGTCGGCGACAAAATTCCGCGCCGTGGATTCCGCGAGCAGATCGTCGATGCCCGCCGCCGACGGCAACAAGGCAACCGCGTCGTACAGGACCGAAGGTCCGCCATCAATCATTTGATCGGCTTCGATCCAGCTGCCATCGCTGGCCTCGACGTCGCCGACCTTTGGCGCGATGATCTCGCACACGGCGCCTTTCTTGGCCAGCGCCGACTGCAGGGAAATAAGCACCTCGGCGTCGGTGCCATCGTTGACCACAATGCCGAGTTGGCGTCCCTTGAAGCTGTTCGAGCCTCGCTCGACGATGATCAAATCGGGCGAGGGCGCAAGGTCCTGCCGCGTCGCGATCGCGGCGTCGGCCGGTTTTGGCATCTTCTTGATGCCGAGCAGGGTCGCCACCCTGTTGGCGAGCCCTTCCTCGATATTGGGCAAATGCGACACCATCCGCTCGCGGATCGCCGGAATCTTTACCTTGCTGAGTTCGAAGGTCAGCGCGGCGGAATTCTGGCCGTCGGCGAGGGGCAACCGTGGGCAGTCGTCAGCAGACGGGTACTGGAATTGGCGTGCTGATTCAGCTCGCCGCCTTCGCCGCGCTGCAAAGTCTGGTCGTGAATCTTCGCCTTGCCGACAAAGCCGGTGGTTTTCCTGGCCATGCTGGAATGCCTTTATCGCGTTTCGGCATTCCAATACTCCATGATGATTTGAGTTCCGGCGGGTCGGAAATCGTCCGGACTACATGTGGACCAGCCAGCGATTTGCCGCCCGACACTAGACGTCGAGCAGATCTTCGCTGGCGAATTCAGCCTTGTCCGAGATGAAGGCAAATCGCGCTTCGGCCTTGGTGCCCATCAGGCGTTCGACCGAATCCGCGGTACCTTCGCGGTCGTCGGCCAGCAGCACGACCCGCAGCATGGTGCGCTTCGACGGGTCCATCGTGGTCTCCTTCAGCTGCGCGGGCATCATCTCGCCAAGGCCTTTGAAGCGGCCGACATCAACCTTGGCATTGGCGTTGAACTCGCTTTTGAGCAACTGCTCCTTATGCGCATCGTCGCGGGCGTACACGGTCTTGGAACCATGCGTCATGCGGTACAGCGGCGGCACCGCCAGATAGAGATGACCTTCGTCGATCAGTCGCGGGGTCTGGCGGTAGAAGAAGGTGATCAGCAACGAGGCGATATGCGCGCCGTCGACGTCGGCGTCGGTCATGATGATGATCTTGGAGTAGCGCAAATCCTCTTCGCGGTACTGCGGACCGATGCCGCAGCCGATCGCCTGCATCAGGTCGGAGAGCTGCGCATTGGCGGTCAACTTCTCCTTGGTGGCGGAGGCGACGTTGAGGATCTTGCCGCGCAGCGGGAGGATGGCCTGGGTCTTGCGGTCACGCGCCTGCTTGGCGCTGCCACCGGCCGAGTCGCCCTCGACAATGAACAGTTCGGAGCCTTCGGCAGCCGTATTGGTGCAGTCGGCGAGCTTGCCGGGCAGGCGCAGTTTCTTCACCGCGGTCTTGCGCGAGATTTCCTTCTCGGCGCGGCGCCGCAACCGCTCGTCGGCCCGCTCCAGCACGAAGTCCAGCAGCTTGTTGGCCTGCAGCGGGTTGCCGGATAGCCAGTGGTCGAACGGGTCCTTAATCGCCTGTTCGACGATGCGCTGGGCCTCCGCGGTCGCGAGGCGGTCCTTGGTCTGGCCCTGGAATTCCGGCTCGCGCACGAACACGCTCAGCATCACCGCGGCGCCGACCATGACGTCTTCCGAGGTGATCGAACTGGAGCGCTTGCCCTGGCCGACGCGCTCGGCGTGATCCTTGAGGCCGCGCAGCAGCGCGCTGCGCATGCCGGCCTCGTGGGTGCCGCCGTCAGGGGTCGGAACCGTGTTGGTATAAGACGACATGAAGCCGTCAGCATCCGCGGTCCAGGCCACCGCCCATTCGCAGGCGCCATGGGCGCCGTTGCGACCGGACTTGCCGGAGAACACGTCGGGATGCACCAGCGTGTCGGCGTGAATGGCCGCGCCGAGAAAGTCCTTGAGGCCGCCGGGAAAGTGAAACTCGTCCTCGGCCGGGACGCCCTCGATGCCCTTCAGCAGTTCTGGATCGCATTTCCAGCGAATTTTTACGCCGCCGAACAGATAGGCCTTGGAGCGCGCCATCTTGAACAGCCGCTGCGGCTTGAATGCCGCCTTGGCGCCAAAAATATCGGTATCCGGCTTGAAGCGAATCCGGGTACCGCGGCGGTTATGTACCTTGCCGAGATCGACCAGCTTGCCCTGCGGGATGCCGCGGGCAAAGGTCATCTTGTAGAGTTGCTGGTTGCGGGCAACCTCGACCTCGAGCAGGGAGGACAGCGCGTTGACGACGGAAACGCCGACACCATGCAGGCCGCCGGAGGTCTCATAGACCTTGGAATCGAACTTGCCGCCGGCGTGCAGCGTACACATAATGACTTCCAGCGCCGACTTTTTCGGGAATTTCGGATGCGGATCGATCGGGATGCCGCGACCATTGTCGGAGACGGTCAGGTAGCCGTCGGCATTCAATTCGACTTCAATAAAGGAGGCGTGGCCGGCCAGTGCCTCATCCATCGAGTTGTCGATGACTTCGGCAAACAGATGATGCAGCGCTTTTTCGTCGGTGCCGCCGATATACATGCCGGGCCGTCGCCGGACCGGCTCCAGGCCTTCAAGGACCTCGATGTCCGCGGCGGTATAACCATCCTCCGCCGTGGCGGCGCGAGGCGCCGCTTTGGCGGTCGGCGCGGGCTTGGCCGCGGCTCCCGCAAAAAGATCAGATTTAGCGTTCGATTTCAATGGCTTCGACATGGTTCTTTATGTGTTGTGCGCAAAATTCGCGAATCGATTTCCCTGACTATGCCACGGTTACGTTGGCAATGTGACCGGCGGGCTTGCGCCAGCCGGCCGGTTGGCGCGGATGGCCGCAACCCCTGATCGTGTTGTGACTTGCTGTGAGCGGTGCGGCCGGTCTACGTCTGGCTCAAGACA
This sequence comes from Tardiphaga sp., assembly GCF_025356345.1. Lineage (GTDB taxonomy): Bacteria > Pseudomonadota > Alphaproteobacteria > Rhizobiales > Xanthobacteraceae > Tardiphaga. Next base: position 3,137 of record NZ_JANXTC010000345.1, on the reverse strand, counting down.
ATCACCTCAAGGCAGGTTCAGCGATACCGCCAAATATCTGGCTTTCGCGGAAGGACAATTCCGACATGGAAGGCTGGATGCACGGATTGATCGATTTCGTGCGCCTGCACCAGCACTGGGCTGCCCCGATCGTTTTACTGTTGGCGTTCGGGGAATCGCTGGCCTTTATTTCGCTCCTGATCCCGGCCTGGGGCGCGCTGGTGGCGATCGGCGCGCTGATCGGGGCTAGCGGCATCAGCTTTTGGCCGGTGTGGATCGCGGGGGCGGTTGGCGCTGCGCTGGGCGACTGGCTGTCCTACTGGTTCGGCTTTAAATACAAGGACCGCGTGTCGCAGATGTGGCCGCTATCAAAATTCCCCGAATTGCTGCCACGCGGCGAGGCCTTTGTCCGGAAGTGGGGCGTGCCGAGCCTCTACATCGGCCGGTTTTTCGGACCGTTGCGGGCCTCGGTGCCGCTCGCCGCCGGCATTTTCGAAATGCCGTATTGGCGCTTTCAGGTGGCCAATTTCCTGTCCGCAATGATCTGGTCGGCGGTGCTGCTGCTGTTCGGCGACGGGCTGTCGCACGCGGTGGAATGGCTCTGGACGCTGCGATAGCGGCTGGAATAATTGTCAGGACGAGGTGTTGGTGCGGAGAGTGTTCTGGCGGTCGCATCTGGCACCGGTCATGAAACGCTGATATTTGTCGCGCCGTCGCGAGTATGAGTTCGCGAAGTCCGGCTCTAACGGAGGATGTCCCCATGGAATTTTCACGACGTCACGCATTGGCGGGTGCTGCCGCTCTCGCCGCTTCGCCGTTGATCTCGGCCGCGCCGGCCCGTGCCGCCGTGCCGCTCGCCGACAAGCAGGCGCCGAGCTTCTACCGCTACAAGATCGGCGACGCCCAGGTGAACGCCATTTCAGACGGTGCCAGCACGTTTCCGTTGCCCGACAGCCTCGTGCTCAACGTCAAGAAGGACGAGGTCAACGCGGCGCTCGAGAGGGCCTTCATGCCGAAGGACAAGATGACCATCCACTTCGCGCCGCTGGTGATCAACACCGGTGGCAAGCTGGTGGTGATCGATACCGGCAACGGTCCCGGCGCCTTCGCGTCCAGCAAGGGCAATGTCGGACAGTTTACCAGCAACATGACGGCGGCGGGCTTCGATCCCAAGGCGGTGGACACGGTGGTGATCTCGCATTTCCACGGCGATCACATCAACGGCCTGTTGACGGCCGATGGCGCGGCGACGTTCCCCAATGCCGAGGTTCTGGTACCGGCGGTGGAATGGAAATACTGGATGGACGACGGCGAGATGAGCCGCGCACCGGCGGGGCGCATGGCCGACCAGTTCAAGAACATCCGTCGCATCTTCGATGCCGGCCTGAAGAAGAAGGTCACGCCCTATGAATGGGGCAAGGACGTCGCACCGGGCCTGCTGGCGGTGGAATCGATCGGCCACACGCCTGGCCACACCTCCTATGTGCTGTCGTCCGGCAGTGACAAGCTTTTCATCCAGTCCGATGTCACCAATCATCCGGCGCTGTTCGCGGTCAATCCGGGCTGGCACCTGATGTTCGATCAGGACCCGGCGCAGGCCGAGACTACGCGGCGCAAAGTCTATGACATGCTGGTCGCTGACCGGATGCGGGTGCAGGGCTTCCACTATCCGTTCCCGGCCAACGGGTTTGTCGAGAAGGATGGCAATGGCTACCGGCTGGTGCCGGCGCCATGGAGCCCGGTGATCTAAGGCAGGCGATGTCGTCGCGGCGCGGTTGGAATCCCGCGCCGGGACGACGAACTATCCGTGACGTGATGACCCAGGCGCGATAAAGTGGCTGCTGATAACCTCTCACCAGGAGAAGGCATCATGGAGCTGTCACGCCGTCACGCTTTGGCCGGCGCCGCCGCGCTCGCCGCGTCGCCGTTCATCCTCAATGTTCCAGCGAGGGCAGTCGCGCCGCTGGCCGACAAACAGGCCCCTGGTTTTTATCGCTACCGGGTCGGCGACATCCAGGTGAATGCCATTTCGGATGGCGCGGGCAGTTTTCCGCTGACGGACGCCTACATCGCCAACGCCAAAAAAGACGAGATCAACGCCGCGCTGGCAAGGGCGTTCCTGCCGAAGGACAGGATCACGACTTTCTATGCGCCGCTGGTGCTCAACATTGGTGGCAAACTGGTCTTGATCGATACCGGCAACGGGCAGGGCGCCTTTGCGTCGAGCAAGGGCAATGTCGGTCAGTTCACCACCAACATGGTGGCCGCGGGGCTTGATCCGAAGGCGATCGACACGGTGGTGATCTCGCATTTCCATGGCGACCATGTGAACGGTCTGCTGCTCGCGGATGGCACGCCGGCGTTTCCCAACGCCGAGGTGCTGGTGCCGGCGGCGGAATGGAAGTTCTGGATGGATGACGCGGAGATGAGCCGGGCCTCAGGCGACCGCATGACCGGTCTTTTCAAAAATAATCGCCGCGTCTTCGAGGCCGGGTTGAAGAAAAAGGTCACGCCGTACGAATGGGACAAGGACGTGGTGCCGGGTCTGCTCGCGGTCGCATCGATCGGCCATACGCCGGGCCACACCTCCTATGTGCTGTCGTCGGGATCGGACACGTTGTTCGTTCAGTCCGACGTCACCAACCTGCCGGCGCTGTTCGCCACTAATCCGGACTGGCACGTGATGTACGATCAGGACCCGGCGCAGGCCCAGGCGACGCGCCACAAGGTCTATGACATGCTGGTGGCCGAGAAGATGCGGGTGCAGGGCTTTCACTATCCATTCCCCGCCAACGGCTTCGTGGAGAAGGACGGCAACGGCTATCGGCTGATGCCGGCGCCGTGGAGCCCGGTGATGTGAACGTCTTGACGAAATTTGGTGGTGGCCCTATCACCGCGCCCATGATCAACGTCGCGACCAGCATCATTGCCCGCCGCCGCCGCATTCTCGCGGCAGCTGTGGACACTCGCGTTTAGGATCGTCCCACTGCCGCCGGATCCGGTCCGCGGCAGTCCTTTGCACAACAAGCGCGTTCCGATCCGACGGCTCCTCATTCCAAGGAGACCGCCATGTATACGCCGCCCGCCTACAAGCCTGACCGCGCCGCCGCTTTAGGGGGCGCCGCCGCGCGCGGATTCGGCACCGCCCGCGCCTGGGA
>NZ_JANXTC010000343.1:0-10783 GCF_025356345.1 Tardiphaga sp. | reverse complement strand
CGGCGATTTCACCATTTCGGTACTGCGCGGATCAATCACGATAAGCTTAGCTCCCTGACGCAGACGGCGCTTCATTTGCGAGGCAAACACCGGATGCGCAGCAGCGGGATTAGCGCCGATGATCATGATCACATCCGACTTCATCACCGAATCAAAGGTTTGGGTTCCGGCCGATTCGCCCAGCGTTTGCTTTAGGCCGTAACCGGTCGGCGAATGGCAGACGCGGGCGCAGGTATCGACGTTGTTGTTGCCGAAACCGGCGCGGATCAGTTTCTGCACCACATAGACTTCTTCATTGGTGCAGCGTGACGAGGTGATGCCGCCGATGGAGTCGCGGCCATGCTTCGCCTGAATGCCAGTAAACTTTTTCGCCGCGAAATTGAACGCCTCGTCCCACGACACTTCCTGCCATGGATCGGTGATGTTCTCGCGGATCATCGGGTTGAGGATGCGCTCCTTGTGGTTGGCATAGCCCCAGGCGAAGCGGCCCTTGACGCAGGAATGGCCGCGATTGGCCTTGCCGTCCTTGTACGGCACCATGCGCACCACTTCCTCGCCGCGCATTTCCGCCTTGAAGGTGCAGCCGACGCCGCAATAGGCGCAGGTAGTAACGACGGAATGTTCGGGCTGGCCGATCTCGATCACCGCCTTCTCGGTCAGGGTCGCGGTCGGGCAGGCCTGCACGCAGGCGCCGCAGGACACGCATTCCGAGCCGAGGAAGGATTCATTCATGCCGGGCGACACCCGGCTCTCGAAGCCGCGGCCGGAAATCGTCAGCGCGAAGGTGCCCTGCACTTCCTCGCAGGCGCGCACGCAGCGCGAGCAGACGATGCATTTCGACGGATCATAGGTGAAGTACGGATTGCTCTCGTCCTTCGCCATCCAGTGGTCGTTCTCGCAGCTTTCGGGCGAGTGATCGTGCGAATGGCCGTTCTTGGTCTTGGCGAAGACGTGGTTCTCGCCGTCATAGCCATAGCGCACGTCGCGCAGGCCGACCGCGCCGGCCATGTCCTGCAATTCGCAGTCGCCATTGGCGGCGCAGGTCAGGCAGTCCAGCGGATGGTCGGAGATGTACAGCTCCATCACGCCCTTGCGCAGCTTCTTCAGCCGTTCGTTCTGGGTGTGAACGACGAGGCCTTCCATCGCCGGCGTGGTGCAGGACGCCGGCGTGCCGGCGCGGCCCTCGATCTCGACCAGACAGAGCCGGCAGGAGCCGAACGCATCGACCATGTCGGTGGCGCACAGCTTTGGAATTTGCGTGCCCATCTCCATGGCGGCGCGCATGATCGAGGTGCCCTCGGGCACCGAAATGCTCTGACCGTCGATGGTCAGCGTGACCATCTTTTCGGACTTCGAGCGCGGCGTACCAAAATCGATTTCTTGAACGAGCGACATCTGTGGCTCCTCTATTCTGCGGCTTGCAGGCGGGCCGGCGTCGGCCCGAAATCTTCACGGAAATATTTCAGCGCGCTCATCACCGGATACGGCGTGAAGCCGCCCAGCGCGCACAGCGACCCGAACTTCATGGTGTTACCGAGGTCTTCCAGCACGGCGATGTTCTCGGCCACGCGGTCACCCGCTCGGATCTTGTCGATGGTCTCGACGCCGCGCGTCGAGCCGATCCGGCACGGCGTGCACTTGCCGCAGGATTCGATCGCGCAGAATTCCATCGCAAAGCGCGCCTGCTTCGACATGTCGACGCTATCGTCGAACACCACGATGCCGCCATGGCCGATCAGCCCGTCGCGCTTGGCGAAGGCCTCATAGTCGAACGGCGTGTCGAACATTTCGCGCGGGAAATAGGCGCCCAACGGACCGCCGACCTGCACCGCGCGCACCGGCCGGCCGGTAAACGTGCCGCCGCCGACATCGTCGATCAATTCGCCGAGCGTGATGCCGAACGCGACTTCGAACAACCCGCCGAACTTGATGTTGCCGGCGAGCTGGATCGGCATCGTGCCGCGCGAGCGGCCCATGCCGAAATCCGCATAGGCCTGGGCGCCGTCATTGAGGATGAAGGGGATCGCCGCGAACGACAGCACATTGTTGATCACCGTCGGCTTGCCGAACAGGCCCTTGTGCGCCGGCAGCGGCGGCTTGGCCCGGACGATGCCGCGACGGCCTTCCAGACTCTCCAGCAGCGAGGTCTCCTCGCCGCAGACATAGGCGCCGGCGCCGACGCGGACCTCGATGTCGAAATCATACGCCGAGCCGCGGATGCCGGCGCCGAGGTAGCCGGCGCGCCGCGCCGCCTTGATGCCCTCTTCGATCGCGATGATGGCATGCGGATATTCCGAGCGGATGTAGACATAGCCCTTGGTGGCGCCGACGGTGATGCCGGCGATGGTCATGCCCTCGATCACCACGAAGGGATCGCCTTCCATGATCATGCGATCGGCAAAGGTGCCGCTGTCGCCCTCATCGGCGTTGCAGACGATGAATTTGCGGTCGGCGGCGGTGTCGGCGACGGTCTTCCACTTGATGCCGGTCGGGAAGCCGGCGCCGCCGCGGCCGCGCAGGCCGGAGGCGGTGACATCGGCGAGGATGCCGGCGGAGCCCAATGTCAGCGCGCGCTCGAGGCCCTTGTAGCCGTCATGGGCGCGGTAATCCTCGACCGAGCGGGGATCGACCACGCCACAGCGCGCAAAGGTCAGGCGGGTCTGCCGCTTCAGCCAGGGAATCTCGTCGGCGACACCGAGCCGCAGCGCATGGGCGCTGTCGCCGGTCATCGCGTCGAGCACCGAGGCGACGTCGTCCTCGGTCACCGGGCCGAAGGCGACGCGGCCTTCCGGCGCGGCGAACTCGACCATCGGCTCCAGCCAGTACAGGCCGCGCGACCCGGTTCGCACGATCTCGATTTCGATCTGGCGCGCAGTCGCAGCGGCGGCAAAGGCCGCGGTGACTTCATCGGCGCCGACGGCGACCGCTCCGGCATCGAGGGGAATGAAAATCTTGATCATCGCTGTGCCTCCGCAACCAGCGCGTCGAGGCGCTTCTCATCGAGACGGCCAACCAGCCGGCCATCCAGCATCGCCGACGGCGCGGTGGCGCACAGTCCGAGGCAATAGATCGGCTCCAGCGTCACCAGCTGGTCAGGTGTGGTCTTGCCGAGCTTGATCCCCAGCGCGGCTTCCGCGCGCGCCGCCAGCGCATCGCCGCCGGCGGCCTGGCAGGCCTCGGCGCGGCACAATTTCAGCACATGCTTGCCGGCCGGCTCATGGCGGTAATCATGGTAGAAGGTAAACACGCCATGAACTTCGGCACGCGACAGGTTGCGCGCCTCGGCGATCATCGGGATCGCCGGCTCCGGGACATAGCCGAAGGCCTCCTGCAGCGCATGCAGCACGACCAGCGTGCCACCCTCGACATCGGCAAGGCCGGCGATGATTTCCGCGCCGCGGACGGCGTCCCAGGGTTCATAGGCTGCGTGCATCGGATACTCGATCGACCTCATGACAGGAGAGCCGATCAGAATTGGAATCGATCCAAAGATCAATAAAGCAGTCTCATGCTGCGATACGGAAACCGTATCGAGCGAATGGTGAAAGCGATCGATTTGATGGGGTTAGCCGGAGTGCGGCGCAACAATTTCAACCGCCGGCACCGCGGCCGTCATGGCGAGTTCGGAACCGGCCTTTTTCGGCCGATCCTTAGATATGAAAGATAGGGCTCGTGTCCCGGACGCGGTGCGGCATTCTCAGGCGATGCCCTTGCATCGCCGCCATGCCGCTCCGCGGAGCCGGGACCGCATCAGGCGACGGCGTTTCTAGCGGTCCCGGCTCAGCGGCGCATGACGCCTCCCGCGGAGGCGCATTGCGCCGCGTCCGGGACAAGTGCCCTTTCTTCCTAGGAGCGTTTGCGACGAGGCAATCCAGTCTTGCTTCGCTTGTGCCATTCTGGATTGCCGCGTCGCTTCCGCCTTCGCTCTTTGAGCTACGGCGGACAAGTCGCTCCTCGCAAGGACGGCGAACGGGCGGCGCCGCCGCTCACACCTCCAGCGACGGCGCCACTTCGCGGGCGATCTGCACCAGGGTTGCCACCAGCGGCGTCATCGGGTCGCGCGCCGGCACTACCAGGCCGACGCCATAGGTGACCACGGGATCGACGATCGGGATCATCCGCACCGAATTGTTCGAGGTCAGGCCCAGCGTCTCCGCCAGCTTGGCGGGCATCACGCTGGCCCAGCGCCCGGTCTTGACGTGGGTGTAGAGCACGATGATCGAATTAGAGGTCAGCATCGGCATCGCCTCGGCGCCGACCGATTTCAGCGCGCGATCGATGATACGGCGATTCTGCATGTCGGGCGTCAGCAGGCACAGTGGCACCTGACCGACTTCCTTCCAGGTGACCTGATCGCGGTCGCCGAACAGCCCCTCGGGCGAGGTCAGCAACCGGTAGCTCTCCTTGTAGAGCGGGATCGAGCGGACCTTTCCGAGCGGCTCGTTCTCGATATAGGTGAGGCCGGCATCGACTTCGAGGTTTTCAAGCAAGCCGAGGACGGCAGCGGACGTACACGACACCACGCGAAAGCGGACGTCGGGATGGCGGGCGCGGAATGGCGTGGTCAGCGCCGCCACCATACCAAGCACGGTCGGAATCGCGGCGATGCGGATCTCGCCGGACAGGCTGTCCTTGAGGCCGTTGATCTCCTGCTTCATGGCGCGGGTATCGCCGACGATGCGGCGCGCCCAGTCCAGCGCGCGCTCTCCCTCCGGCGTGAAGCCCTGGAAGCGCGATCCGCGCTGCACCAGCATCACGCCCAGCATGTCCTCGAGCTGCTTCAGGCTGGTGGACATCGTGGGCTGGGTCACACCACAGGCTTCGGCGGCACGGCCGAAGTGCCGCTCCTTGGCGAGCGACAGCAGCAGTTCAAGTTTATCGATCAAGACACGCCTCGCTTGGACCACATCGTCGTAACGGCGGCGCGACGCGATCATCGCGCGTATGGTGTTGGCCGCCCTGCGCGAGCATATGTCGCGGATGCGCGAAGCTGCAACCACGAGGGTGATCCGGGGGCACCAACGCCATGCCCGACCGCGGGCAAGATGAAAACGCTTCACCTACGAGTGAGCCGCGGCAAACGGCCACGGCTCGGGAGGTGGACAGGGAGCCGCGCAAAAGGCTCAGATCACACGCAGGATCGGTTCGCGCTCACGACACGTCGCCGCGCGACAGACAATCAACCCAGGCGGCTGATCTGCTCTTCGGTGACAACGCGCTCGACGTTCTCGGTCTTGCTCTTGATGCGGTAGCGCGGACGGCCATCAGCTTCGATGGGCAGGCAGGAAGTGATGGTGTAGACGCTGCGTTCCTTGACCATCGAGCGACCCTGCGGTCCCTGCAGCTGGTGATGGACGTCGTCGTTGATTGCGTAGTTATGCGCCATTATTCATACTCTCCACGATGAGCGGCTTTTAGCCACAACCGTGCTGCAAAGCAAGAAATCTGTAGCAATTTCGGCCAGATAGCACGTCAGGCCTGATATGCAACGACTACCTGCCAGCGCTATCTATAGTACCGATGCCCGCATTTCGCGTCGCCGCTGCCGGTCCCGAGGGCACTAATTCACGGCGAATCCAGTCAATTCGGCGATTTTCGCACTGACTCGGCTGCATCGCCGAATTTTACCAGCCCTGTTAGCCATAGCGACAGGAGCTGCGATCAGGGCGGTTCAGCACCACGAATCGCGGCCCAAAAACCGAAAAACCACCGGCAGGGCATTGCCGGTGGTTTCGGAGGTTTACATTAGAGTTCGCGTGTCTCCTTGAAGACAGGGCCGTCAAAGGATTTGCCGGCTGCGCCATCGCACGATACATGAGTCTGATGGCTGATTACAATAGCTGATTTAGTCAGCTTAAATCAGATCGCCATGGACTCGGCCTGGCGCGGGATCGACAAATGCCCCGGCGCGAGGCCGGCGCGCTGCCGTTCAACCATGGCGTGAAATACCGCCTCCAGATGCCGGGTGAAGGCCCGGGTGTTAAACGCCGGCTTGGCCGAGCGATCAGCCAGTCGCCGCCGGAGCCTCCCCAGCCGCTCCGGATCGGTCGCCAGCGCGACCGCCTCGCGCTCATAGGCCGCGATGGTCGTCGTCACCAGTTCAGGCAGATCGAGATTGTACAGCAGGCTGGCGGCGACGCGGCCGGCGAAGGTTTCGCCCTGACAGGTCAGTAGCGGCAGGCCGGCCCACAGCGCGTCGCTGGCGGTGGTGTGGGCGTTGTAGGGCAGCGTGTCGAGAAACAGGTCGGCGCAGCGATGCCGCGCCAGATGCTCCGGCACCGGCAGTCGCGCCGCGAACACCAGGCGAACCGGATCGACGCCGCGGGCCGCGGCCTCGCGCCGCAGATTGGCCACCGCCTCGGCGCTGTCTTCCAGCAGCCACAGCACGCTGCCCTCGACAGCCGCCAGGATCCGCATCCAGCTATCGAACATCTCGGGCGTGATCTTGTAGGCATTGTTGAAGCAGCAGAACACAAAGCCCTGCTCCGGCAGCCCGCCTTGCGCGCGGCTCGGCGTGGCCGTGGCGATGACCTTGCGATCATCATTGGCCTGATAGAAATCCGGCAACCAGGCCACTTTCTCCGAATAGAAGGCGCGACGCGACTCCGGCAGCACGTGGCGGTCGGCGATGATGTAATCCATGTAGCTGGCGCCCAGCGTGCCGGGGAAGCCGAGATAATTGACCTGCAACGGCGCCGCGCGGCGCGCGAACACGCCGGTGCGGTGTTCGCCGAAATAACCGTTGAGATTGACCAGCACGTCGATGCGGCGGGCGCGGATCGCGGCAATCGCGGCGGGGTCGCTAAGTCCGGCGATGTCAACGATGTCATGCACGGCGGCGCGAATACGCCGTCGCGTATCGCTGCCGTCATCAAAGCCGTTGTCGAAGGCGGTGATCTCGAATTGCGATGTGTCGTGCTGCTCCAGCACGCCGACCAGTAGCAGCGACGTCGCCTGCTGGCGGAACTCGCCGGCGAGATAGCCGATCCGGATCTTGCCGGCGGCGATCGGCGTGGCGGCTACGGCCGGCGCGGCGATCGCCGGATAGCGCGCGGCGTTATAGAGCACGGCGCAGCGCTGCAGGCTGCGTTCCGTGGTGGCGATGCCCTGCCAGCCGAACGGCTCGGCGGACAGACGACCGGCGGCCAGATCGTTCTCGATCGCGGCGATCAACGCGGCCGTGCCCTGCCAGTCGCAGGCCAGCATCTTCTGGTGCAGCAGGCTGCCTTTCAGCAGCGGCAGATCGGGATTGAGCTGGATGGCGCGGCCGAAGGCCGGCACCGCCTCGGCGGGACGGCGCATCCGCGAGAGAATGAAGCCACGGCCGAACCAGGCTTCGGCGAGATCGGGCGCCAGCGCCAGCGCCGCATCGCAGGCGGCCAGCGCCTCGTCATGGCGCCGAAGTTCGGCCAGCGACTTGGCCTTGTTGAACAGCGCGCCGGCATAGCGCGGATTGAGCGCCAGCGCGCGGTCGAAATCGGCCATCGCCGCGGCGTAGTCGCGCAACTCATTATGGACGGTGCCGCGATTGTTCCAGCTTTCGGCGTGAGCAGGATTGATCGCCAGTGCCTGCGAAAAACGCTGCAGCGCCTCATCCGGCCGACCCAGCGCCTTCAGCACCAGCCCGTAATTATAGAAGGTCGCGTCGGATTTGGTGTCGAGCCGCAACGCCGCCTTGAGATGCGGTTCGGCCTCCGAATGTTGCTGGCGCGACAACAGGATGATGGCCAGCAGGTTCAGCGCGCCGATGTTTTTCGGATCCTTGCGCAGGATTTTCCGGAAGTCGCGCTCGGCGACATCGAGCCGGCCCTGCTGAAACGCGGCAAAGGCGCCCTGGAAGAGTTCTGCTGCGGACGCCATGGGACTGGATTTCGGCTTGCGAGGTTGCGGTTTGGAGGAAAGCCAAGGTGCCGTCGGTATAGCTGCCCGACCTCGCGACGTCGAGAACCCCGCGGGCAACGCGTCCGCAAATGCAAAAACCCCCGGCAGTTGCCTGCCGGAGATTTTCGTTTCAGAGACAGATCGTCAGACGATCAGGATCAGAAGGAGCGCAGGATCTGAACCGAACCGTTGTAGAAACTCTGGTTCGACATCGTGTAGGTCGCTGCAGTGCCTTGACCCGCGATCACAGCGCCGTTCGAGGTGTAGACGCCATTCTGGTTCTGATACAGCTTAGTATAGATAAACTCAGCCGACAGTGTCAGATCCTTGACCGGAGTCCATGCGGTCTTCGTTCCAACCTGGACAAACGAGATATCGAAATTGCCAGTATTGGTACCGTTGAACGAGCCTGTCGAAACCGAGCCTGTCGGCACGGTGGCGGTCAGTGTAGTCTGGGGGATCACAGTGCTGTTGATGAAGCCCGCACCGGGAACCGTTGAGTTTGCAACGGCACGCAGAGCGGCGTTGGCGCCGGCACCGTAGGTGATGGCGCTATACGATGCGAACACCGACGTACGCCAGGCAGGATTCCAGTAATGTTCATAGAATGCGCTGACGTCCCACGCATTGCTCAGCTGGATACCCGTGGCAGTGGCACCACCGCCAGCGCCCAACCCGCTGTAAACGCCGTCCAGCACATATCCAAATCCCATGGTGCCATTGCCACCGAGCTTGGCGAAGCGGCCTGCGCCCGTACTGTCGAACGTACCGCCGAACACATATTTCGCCGCACCATGTCCGAAGGTAGATTCCAGCTTGAAGCTATCTCCCACGCCCGTCGGCAGATTCTTTAGCTCGATGGCGCCGGTCACGGCATAGCCCCATGTGTCATCGGGATGGCCATTGGGCTGGTTCGGGGTGCCCGGGTTACCCGACGCGCCCGAAATCGCCGTATTTGGGTACCAGGTACCATGAACCTGATGTGCCGCTGCGCCGAAGTGCATGGAACCCCAGGCTTGATCGAGACGGACGTTACCAACGATATCCGGAATCTGGTCGCCGCCCGCGGCGTTACCGATAAAGGAGTTCGCGGCATAGGGCGACAGGTTGTTGATGACAGTGGCGCCACCGACATTGGCACCGAACGGTCCAAGGAAACCGGTCGAGGCATTGACAACACCAGCCGTGCGGTAGGGCTGCGAGTCTTCAACGGAGATGGTGGCGGAAATTCCATTACCGAAAGAGGCCGTGTAAGCCAACTGCGGAATACCGGTGGCATTGTTCGAGCCGGCCAGGAAGCCCGACGTGATGTAGGGCTTGGACAGCGCCCACTGCGGATCGAACTGCGACACCGCCTTACCGAAGGTGAACCCGGCGAACTGGATGAATGCGAAATCGACCTCGGCAATCGCGCCGCCGGCGATATTGGAGACGCCCTGGGTGAAGTCGAACTGCAAGTTCGAATAGGTGCGGACCACGCCGTATTCAGTGGCGGTGCGTGTATCGAGGGTGGCGTTCACGCGCTCGCGCGTGGCGAAGTTGTTTTTATTGTAGGAGTTCGCACCGCCGGCGCCGCCCTGCCAATAAGGAGCATCGTAGATGGCGCCGTTGAAGGTGGTATCCAGGCGGATCGCGCCGCCGATCTTGATGCACGTGTCGGTACCCGGGATGTAGTTGAAGCCGGCGCCGTACAGCGAGCAGATCCTCACATATTCGACTGCTTTGGCCTTGACCGGAAGGTCGGCGGCCTGAGCTCCGCTCAGTGCGATCAGACCCGCGGTCGAGCCGAGAACAAGGCTCTTAATCATCGTCATGTTAGCCTCCAAGTTGTTTCTGAAGGGAAGGTTCGGATCCGTGGGCTGACAACCCGAAGATTAGTTCCCTAGTCCCCAAACTAACCGCCAAGTACTTCGCGCTTTTCGGAAACACCCGCATTACGCGAGGCACTCAAGCGAACTACTTCACGGGACGATCACGGGTTGCCCCATCGCCGTGATCGACAATGCCTTTGTAATTTCTAGAAGCAAAATACTTTATCAGATCATGTAATTTTATCGCGACGCGGTGTGCTTTCTTGGCAACAGCGACAAATTGGCGGTTGCCCTATCCAATCACTTGATCCAATTATGTATTTTGCAAATCTCCGGGATATCGAAATGGCCGAACGACCAACCCCTTCCAGACGCGCGGGAGAGGGCAAGGACGCTGACAGACCGCCGGCCAAACAGGTCGGCGGCAAGAATCAGGAGATCATTCGTCAATTCGTCTGGGACATCGCCTCGATCAACGTTCACCTGGAGGAAATCCGTCAGTTCTGGGCCCGGGAGCTCGGCATCAGCGGTCCGCAATGGATGATCCTGATGGCGATCGGCGACCTCGACGGCGGCAAGGGTGTCGCGGTCAAGGACGTCTCGGCGATGCTGCATGTCGATCCGTCCTTCGTCACCACCCAGTCCAAGATGCTGGAGAAGAACGGTTTCATGCGACGGGTTCCGTCGAGCGAGGACGCCAGGGTGGTGCTGATGTCGCTGTCCGACAAGGCCCGCAAGCAGATCGCGACGCTGACGTCGCGGCGCGAGGGGCTGAGCCAGTTCGTGTTTGCCGAATTCGACGACCGCGCGCTGCGCGACATCACCGACCAGCTCGCGGCGCTGAAAAAGCGGCTCGAGAAGGCAACGCTGATGCTGGCGGTGGATGGCTAGAGCAAGAAGCCCCAAAAATGAATAGGTGTCCCATCCCCCGTCATTGCGAGGTCGGCACCAGCCTTTTTTCGCCGATCCTGAGATATGAAAGATAGCGCTCGTGTCCCGGACGCGGTGCGGCATTCTCAGGCGATGCCCTTGCATCGCCGCCATGCCGCTCCGCGGAGCCGGGACCGCATCAGGCGACGGCGTTTCTGGCG
>NZ_JANXTC010000337.1:0-15604 GCF_025356345.1 Tardiphaga sp. | reverse complement strand
GCTGCCTTACATCCATGACGACTTCCTGTTGTCGCGCCGGGCTGATCTCAACGCGCGCGCGCGACTTTATATGGCCGCTCCATTTAAACAGGTGCTGCGGAACTATCCGCGGTTCCTGACGAATTCCAGCGACACACGGCGCAAATTATCCGTACACTGCCGCCCTGACGCCGAGATCACGCTGTATCGACCGCCCATCCGCAATGTATTCGATCTCGGGTCCGCACGGCGCGCCGGGCGCGACGCGCGACCGCGCCCCCTGCGGCTTGTCGCGCTCGGAACAGTCGAGCCGCGGAAGAATTTCGTGGCAGCGGCAAGCATTCTTGCATCCCTTCATAGTCGGGGCTTCCCCGACGCGACCCTCGACATCCTCGGACGACAGGGCTGGGGGGGCCACTGGCAGCAGCTTCAAGGCAGCCACGGCGTCACCCTGCACGGCTATCAGCCGGCCGGGCAGGTTCGGGCCATACTCGACGCCGCGGATTTCTTCATCTGCACGTCGCATGACGAAGGCCTCGGCCTGCCGCTCCTTGAAGCACAATATGGTGGCTTGCCGATCATCGCGCCGGACGCGCCGGTATTCCATGAAGTGCTGGGCGAGTCCGGACTCTTCATCACGCCGACAGATCCGCCCCGCGCCGCCGAGCAGACCGTGGCCGCCCTGTCATCCGCGGGGTGGCGCCAGCGATTTGTATCGCTGGCCGCCGACAATCTGCGGCGCTGGAACCGGCTCGCGGCCTCGGACCGCGCCGCCGTGATCGAGCTGATCGCCAGGCTTTCCGGCCGCCATCCGTCGGCCACGCCATCTTGCCGGAGCGACATGCCGTAGCGCAGACGTCAATTCGATAGTCGACCCACCAGAATTCCAGCCGGGACAAATGCTTGCAGGACAGAGCCAACACCACGCCAAACCTCGACGCGCTGCGGATCATCGCCGCCTGCGCCGTCGTGGTGCTGCATTATTCGGATTACCTGAAAGACGAGCCGGCCGGGCACTGGCTGGTTGACCACAGCTGGCATTTCAACCTGTTCGTCGACCTGTTCTTTGTGGTGTCCGGCTTCGTTATCGCCAGCCAATATCTCGGCAAGGTCAGGGATTTCCTCTCGGTTCGTCGTTTCGTCTGGCGCCGCCTGGCGCGAATCTATCCGCTGCATCTGGCGACGCTCGCATTCTACGTCGTCATCGCGCTGGCGTTGTATTTCGACGTCGCCAGAACCGATAATCCGGCGCGCTATCCGCTCTCCGACCTGCCTGTGCAGTTGCTGCTGCTGCACGCCTTTGACGGCGCGCGTCTGACCTTCAATTTCCCGAGCTGGTCACTATCGGCGGAAATGTTCTGCTATCTGCTGTTCCCCCTTGTGGCCGTGGCCGCGACAAAGAACAGAGCCGTCGTTCTCGCACTCGTGGTTCTCCCAGCGCTCGGCAACAGCCTTTACGCCTATCTCACCGGCAACGGTTCATGGGCGGACTGGATCAACCAAGGCGGCGCATTCCGCGCGCTCCCGGCGTTCAATCTCGGCATCGCCTGCTACCTGTTTCGCGATTACATCGCACGCTGGCCGGTGGTCCCAGGCGCCCTAGTGACGATGCTCGGCGCCTTCGTTTTACTGGGATCCTGGCTTCCGGAAATGTTGAACCTGCTCGTCATCTACGTCATTGCCGCCGCAGCCATCCAGTGCGACTGCGCGTGCCGCGGCACCGTCTTGACGAGGCTGCGTTTCGACCGCTGGTCTTCGCTGACCTATTCCTGTTACATGCTGCACATCCCCATCGCGACCGTCGTTCTGACCTTCGGCGCGCGTTACCTTGCGCCACACCTGCCGGGTGGTCGGATGGCGCTCGTCCCCGTAGCGATCGTGCTGCTAGCCGTCGCAAGCCAGCTTTCGCTGCGCTGGTTCGAAACGCCGATGCGGCGCTACCTGAATGATCTCTATGATCGCCATCTCGGAGGACCAAAGGTCGCCGCTGTCGCAGCTACGACGGAATCCCGGCGATGACAATGACCGCGGAGATTTCACCGGCGCAGCTCGCGAATTCCAGCGCCACGGTCGTAGGGCGCGACAGCGTCATCGACACCATGCGTGGTATTGCGATTCTGATGGTGATCGGCATCCACTCGCTGCATCAGCCGCTAATGGCGTCCTGGGAAATCTCGGTCGACGCCGCGCTGCGTCCCTGCGTGCCCATCTTCCTGTTCGTTTCCGGATATCTCTCGGTGCTATCCGGCCGCGTGCCCCTGGCACGGCGATTCAAGGCCATTCTGATTCCCTATGCCATCGCGTTTGTTGCGGCCTATTTCTATATGGCGCAGCATAATCCGGCGATGGATCACCGTCTCATGGCGACCGGCGCGCGGTTCATTCTGGCTTACGTGTTCGTGTATTATTATGTCTTCGTCTATGCCGGCTGCACGGCTCTGCTGTGGCTCGTGTTACGGCCTTCTCGCGATGGCATACCGCCGTCGCAGGCCCGACTTGCCATGCGCCTGACACTGGCGATGATGGTCGGCCTCATGGTTGGAAGCTATCTCGATCCCCTGCTGTTCAATTTTGGTGTTTCCGTCTCGCTGGTCGAAGAATTCCGCCTGCGCGACATTCCGTTCTGGTTCGGCTTTGCAGCCTTCGGCGGTCTGGTGGCGATGCCCGGCGTCCGGGCTGCGCTGACATCGATGCGAGCACCACTGGCCGCTGCCATGCTGTTGTTCTACGTGGCCTATGCGGCGGCACGATACTTCCAGATCGGGGATGCAGCAGCCTATGATTCCATCGCCTTCTTCTTCTATGCCGCGTTGCTCTGTTCCGTATTATTCGCCATCAACGTCCAGTCGCCATGGTTCGCCACGCTGGGATCGGGGAGCTACTTCATCTATCTCTGGCACATCTTCATCGTGATGGTGCTGCGCGATCACCTCGCTTTTTGGCATTTTGGTGCGCTCGCGGATGCCGCGATCACCGCAACTGTGACGATAGCGATCAGCATCGCTGCGTTAATGGCCGTCCGGAAGTATGCCCCGTTTCGACTCGCCCAATGGCTCGGAGCCTGACCATGCTGCTTCGACAGACCCTTCTCTATTTACCGGCACAGATTATCGGGCCACTGTTCCAACTGGTCGCCATGGTCGTCTGGACCCATGTGGTCGACGAACACACGCTTGGCATCATCACGCTGGTCACCGCCACGCATGAATTGTTGCAGATCGGCTTCCTGGCCTGGTGGTCGCAATATGCATTGCGGTTCTTTGGTCGCTACCAGGATTCGCACAGCGCCGCGCGCTTCTACCGCACCGAAAACACCATCCTGCTGCTGTCCGTCATCCTGCAAAGCATCTTCATGATCGGCGTGCTGCAGCTGGTGATTGCGCCGGATGCGGACGCCTGGTTGCTTGTCGCCACTCTGGCTTACGTCGTCACGCGGTCGCTCAACCTGTATATCGGCGAGCGCGCCCGCGTCCGCCAGCAGATCGGCGTCTATTCCATCCAGCAGATCCTTGGGCCAGCCGTGGGCTTTTTGGTCGGCCTCGTCTTCATCAAGACGTTCGGCGCATCCGCAGCATGGCCGCTCGCGGGCTATGCCATTGCCCAGCTGGTCGCAGCGCTGGTCGTTCTGCCGGTGATCGGCCATGGACGGAAGTTCTGGCCGGTCGATCGCGAGATCATCGACCATGCCTTGCGGTACGGCATTCCGCTGATCATCGGCGGAGCGCTCGGCTGGGTCGGCCTCAACGCGTCACGCTTCATCGTCAACCATCTTCAGGGCGTCGCCGCCGCCGGCCTGTTCGCGGTCGGTTACGGTCTCGGCCAGCGGGCCGCGGCCGTTGCGGCCATGCTGGTGACAGCGGCCGCTTTTCCGCTCGCGGTGAAGCATATGGAACAGGGTGGCAGCAAGGCCGCGATGCGCCAGCTTGCCGACAATAGTGCCCTGTTGATCGCCATTCTCGCCCCCAGCATCCTGGGCATCTTCATGCTTCGCGCCGAAATCGTCCACCTGCTGATCGCGGTGCCGTTCCAGGCGGTGACGCTGGCCGTACTGCCGCTCTCGATGCTGGCGGGCTCGATCCGCAATCTGCGTGCCCATTTCGGCGATCAGGTCTTCCTGCTGCACAGCCGCACCCGACTGATGATTATCATTGCTGCCATCGACGCCACCATGACGGTATTGCTCAGCGTCGTCTGCATTCGCTATTGGGGCCTGATCGGCGCGGCTGGCGCCACCGCACTGTCGGCAGCGGCCGCGGCAGCCGTAAGCTTCTCGATTGGCTTCGCCAAATTTGGCCTGACGCTGCCGATCGGGCATCTGCTGCGAATCGCCGTGGCAAATCTGGCGATGGCCGGCCTGCTTTACGAATTCCCCGAAGCCCGGTCGTCGCTTGGGCTTGCGATGCATATCGCGGCCGGGGGCGCGCTGTATATCGGGGTACTGGGTCTGCTCTATGCGCGAACGCTGACCCGAATGATTCGATCCCGGATGACAACGCCAGCGACGTGAAGACCGGGCCTGGTCATGCCTTCTTCACATTCTGGAATGCACGGGCCATGGCCGACCACAGTGGCTTCTTCTGCATCTCCGAGTCGAACGGCAGCGGCCGTGGCAGACGCTGGGCCAACGGATCCTTCTTTCGGGCGGCATCCGTATAAAACGAATAATTGTCGGCCAACTGCCAAGCGATTACCGTCTTCACCGCCGGAATTCGCAGGACGTTGTCGAGGAATTTTTCGGCTGTGTCCGCCACCATGGCATCGCGTGCTGCGATATCGTCGGGAAATGTGTCGTCGCGGACGTCGAATTCGGTGATGTAGATCTCGACCTTGCGCTCGGCGAGGGCGTGAACAAATTCGGCAAAGCGCTCGGGATTGTGTGGGTAGCGCGGTTGCAGATGGCCCTGCAGCCCGACCGCATGCAGCGGCACGCCAGCGTGCTGCAGCTCGTCGACGAGTCGCAGCATCCCCGCGCGCACCGCGAGCCCGACCTCGTCATCGCGCTCGGTCTGCGCCTCGTTGAGGACGAATTTCGTTTTACTGTCGGCCATTGCCGCCCGCGCGAAAGCGCGCTGAACGTAGCCGGGGCCAAAGGCGTCATACCAGGGACCAAGCCGATAGCCCCCAGGCGCCTTATGTCCCGGCCAGAACGGCTCGTTGACAATATCCCAGGAATGCAACTGCCCTGCATAGCGTCCGACAACATCGTCGATATAGCGATCGAAGAATATTTGTCGCTCCGAGGTGCTCATGCTCCTGATCCATTGTGGAACCCATTCATTCCAGATCAGGCAGTGGCCACGCATCGGAATGTTGTTTGCTGCACAGAATTTTAGCAACCGGTCAGCACTATCAAAACGTTTCGGACCCGGCTGTCCGGCGATCGTACCGATCTTCAGCGCAATGTCAGTTGTAACAATTCGTGCGTGCGTCGTGTACAGCTCGCGATAGGCGACGTCCTTGTCGATCACCGGCCCGGCCGCGGCACCAAATACCACACCATTTGAAGCTGCTATCGCGCCGAGGCTCCGCGCTGGTGCAGCGATTGCGCGAGTTCCAGATGCAGCCGCCGTTCCCACAAGTATCGCAAGCGCTGCTCTTCGTGAAAATCTCTTCATCGCTGAATCCGATCTGTTAGTGCATTGCGGCATCGCTGTGATGAGATCACCATCGTTGCGTCGCAATAGATCGATTTGATGGCGAAGTTGCTACCGATTCATCAGCAACGCCTTCGCGTCCGCCACAATGGAACTATTGCTGGATTTCATTCAGCACACTCGATCACATGATATCGGAGATCGACATTGAAAACGCACCACACGCTATCACCTGACCTCACGGTTGATGGAATTGCGATCAACGTTCATTCGCTTCCGGAAGCCGTCTCGTCCATCGTTGACGCCGCGCAGCATGGCGATAATTTCAGTGTCTGCACGCTAAATCTGGACCATGTCGACAAGCTTCAACACCACCCCGAATTTTTGAATGCCTATCGCCGCGCGCGGTTTGTGACAGCCGACGGCTTTCCGATCGTTGCGCTCAGTCGTCTGGTTGGCTCACATATCGACAGGACGACCGGCGCGGATCTGGTAGAACCGGTGTGCCGGGAAGCTGGCAACAATGGACTGCCCGTGTTTCTGCTCGGCTCGAACGAATCGACGCTCACGATGGCGTCGCAACGCCTGCGTCGTCGATATAAATCGCTGGACATCGTCGGCTGCCTCGCCCCGGGACAGCACTTCGAACCCTATTCCGGCGAAGCCGATATCGCCATCGACCGTATTCGTCGATCCGGCGCGAAGATATGTTTTGTGGCGCTGGGCGCGCCTCGGCAGGAACTGTTCGCGGCCCGCTGCCTGGACGAACTCACCGGCACCGGCATGCTGTGCATCGGCGCGGCGCTCGATTTCATTGCCGGCACGCAGACGCGCGCACCGGGATTTTCGCAGCGCTACGGACTCGAATGGGCGTGGCGCATGATGAAGAGCCCGAGGCGGCTCGGACCGCGCTATGCGCGGTGTATCGGAACCGTGCCGCAGCTGGTTGCGCGCAGCATGCCACAGATACTCGACGCCCGGATGAGGAAGGCAGCATGATCTCCACCTTGACGCTGGCGCAACGCGCGCGAAATATCAGCCACGCTCCAGAACGATATCAGATCTGCCTCATTCATCCTTTCGACCCGCGCGGCGAAAAGGTGGGAGGTCTGGAGACCTACATCCGGGACTTCATTACCTTCCATCCCGCCGACACCGATTTGCTGTTCATCGGCGTTGATTCGGTGGGCGACCTGCCGCTTGGCAAAATTCACAAGCTCACATTCCGCGGCAGGACCTTCGATTTTCTTCCGATCCTGCAATATTCGGATGATCAGGCGCGCGAAGCCGCGCGGACCATCCGATCCTCGCTGACCGGCCAGTTCTTTGTCGCATTGCTTCGCTATTTCGGGCCGATCGCCAGGATCATCCGCCGCCGTCGCTGCTCGATTGATCTGCGTCGCGTCGAATTTTCGTGGCTTCCAACATTGTTGCGACTGCCATTCGTCCAGATGCTGCACGGCGAGGGCGCGCCGAAGATGCAGATGGACTCGCTGCTGCGAAAATACTCGTTTGTTCACAATATGGGGGAGCGCTTTGCCGTCTCCATGAGCGAGCGATTTCTCTGCGTTAATCCGTTCATCACAGAGCGACTGCAGAAGACCTATCCAGGCAACAAACAGAAGATCGACACGCTGTGGACGTGGGTCAACACCGATATTTTCAAACCGAAGTCGTTCCCCGCCATGGCTGAGCCGTTTCGAATCGTGTTCGCCGGACGGCTCGATGAGTTCAAGGACCCGCCGCTGATGTTCAAGGCGATCGCACGGCTGCGGGCTCGCCTGAACGGAGAGGTCGAGTTTCATTACATAGGCACCAGCGATCCGCACCGCTTCGCCGAATTCGCCGCCATCGAAGACATCACCGTCCGGCACGGTTTCAAGGACGCGGCCGGCATGGCCGCGACCCTCGCATCAGCCCACGCCGGCATTCTGACGTCGGAGTTCGAGGGCATGCCACGTTGCGTCCTTGAGATTCTGGCAGTCGGACGTCCGGTGGTGGCGGTTCATCTGCCGCAGCTGGTGCCTGTGATCCATGATGGGGTCAGCGGCTTCCTCGTACCCCGACATGGTACTACCGACGATATCGCTGAAGCGCTCGCTCAGCGATTCATCGAGGTTCGCGACGACATCAAAGCGAGTCGTATGACGCCCGAGGTGATCGCGGAATCGATCTCAGACTTTACGCCGAACACGCAGCTGGCCCGCGTCTATCGCTATCACAAGGACATCCAGAACTCGCGCTTCATGATCGCTGCTTCCCAGGCCTAGAGGTACCCATTGAACATTCTGATGCTGACCAGTGAGTTCTCCCCTGCGCAGGGAGGAATCGGCACCTATGCGCGTGAGATGGCCACCGCCGCGACGGCTCTCGGCGCCAATGTCACCGTGGCGGCGCCGGCCTATATGGCGAACGCCGCGAACGACGATGACACATTGCCGTTCCCGGTTCGGCGCTTCCATGGAGGCCTGCATTCGTCGCGGGACGTTCCGGCCAAGATCGCGTTGGCGCGAGAGATGATCCGTGCGGGAAAATACGACATAATCCATAGTGCCGATTGGCCGTTTTTCATCCCCGTGGCACTGGCGCGGGGACTGACGAGCGCGCGACTGCTGATGACGGTGCACGGCACGGAAATCAATGAGGTGCAGACCCCTCTCAAGCGTCTCGCCATCTGGACGTCCGGCGCATTCGCCGGGCGAACCGAAATCGTCGCTAACAGCAGCTACACACGGGATCTGTTTACCCGGAATTTCCCCGCCCAGTCACGACGGACCAAGGCGGTATCCCTGGGGGTCGCCGATTTTTGGTTCCGCAAAGGCCGGCTCCGCGCCGAAACCCGCAGGGTGCTTGGCATCGCCGAGGAACGCATCATCATCGTGAGCGTGGCACGGATCACGCGACGAAAGGGCCACCATCTGACCCTCGCCGCGCTCAATACTCTCCCCGAGGAGCTGCGCAAGCGCATCACCTGGCTGGTCATCGGTCCGGACGGCGAAGCCGACTATGTCAACGCGCTGCGAAGCATCGTCGGCGTAACGGATTGCGATGTGCGCCTGCTTGGCGCGCTTCCTGACGAGGCGATCCGCGACATCTACAACGCCGCCGACTTTTTCTGCCTGACCGCCGCTCCGGATCCATCGGGACGTGTCGAAGGCTTCGGCCTGGTCTATCTGGAAGCCGCGGCCTGTGGACTTCCCTGCGTCGCCACGGAGATTGGCGGCGTGCCCGACGCCGTTATCGCTGATTCCAGTGGCTTGCTGGTGGCCCCAAATGTCATCGCCATTGCAGAAGCGATCACGAAACTCGCGCAAGATACAAGAATGCGGGAAGTGCTCGCAGCAGGAGCCACCACACACGCACGCGCCCTTTCATGGGAACGCTGTGCGGCCGAGACCTATGGGCTTCCCCGCGAAGCCGTTAACCACAGGGCAGTCCGTCCACTGGATGAAACCATGAAGATCACCGCATGAGATATGCTTTGTCCGCGCTGCTGCTCGTAGTGCTGATGAGCGGTACCGCGCAGGCCGAGAACTGCGCGAAAAGCCGCGAGTATCTCCTCGGCGGCCTGGCGGGGGATTTGCCGATGCCACCACAGGCCTACGAGCAATTGTTCAAGACCTGCATGGCGACCTCCAGCATGGCGAATGTCAAGGACGCCTATATTCTCAGGGATGGCGGCATTGCCGTGTCTCCGAAGCAGGATAGCCTGTCGGCCACGGCGGCAACGCTTTCGCAATTCTGCAATAACTACCCGCGCGCCACGTTGCGCTTCCTGACCCGCAAGGAGCTGGCATCAACGAGGTCCATATCCGGAGTCATCCGGATGTCGTCGAACACCTCAACATCCTGCCGAAAGATAAAGGGCATTGACTGAGACGGAATTAGCCAAATCAGTGACGTATCGCCGGCCTGGCGACCAGAAGCGCTCCGGCGCCACTCATTCTCCAGGAGCTTCCGTATTAAAGATTGGCCCCTCAGGCACCCAGCTCCGGCCGTCGAACTTCGCGATCTGCATTTGAGTATAGGGCGCATAGCGATCCGGACGCGTGGAGATCGAGATGCCGGGCAGCAACAGAGGTGCGACCACCTTGTTCAAGGTGGTTGCCTGCTTCAGCAGGTTGTCGCGGCTGAGATTGTCGCCGCACATCTCGATGATCTTCGCGGTCATATAGGCTGAGATATAACCGGTGACATTGCTGCCATCGGCGATGTCGCCGCGCGGATACCATTTTGCAAGGAACTCCTTGAATTCCTTGACATCGGCCGCGCTCTCCCAGTTCGGGTCAGTCGGCACTTTGAAGGCCAGCGCGGTGAGCACGTCCTTCGACGCTTCGAGTCCGGCGGGCTCCATCACCCCCTTGATGGATGACGAGACGCTGACGACGAAGTTCAGCGGCTTCCAGCCAAGTTCATGGACCTTGCGTATCGCCTGCGCGCCAAATTTCGGCGTCGCCATGGTGAACAGCGTGTCAACGCCCGCGGCCTTGAGTGTAACAATCTGCGAATCGATCGTGGGCTCTGAGACCTCATAGGTCACTTCCTTGACGATCATGGTCCTCGCGCTCTCGCCGAGACCGTCCTTCAGCCCTTTGACATAGTCCTTTCCTGCATCGTCATTCTGCGAAAAAACGCCAAGTCTGGCGTTAGGTCTGTTTTTCAGCAGATATTTCGCAAAAATCATGCCCTCCATCTGGTAGGGTGGGTAAAGCTGCGTGGTCCATGGAAAATTCTTTGGATCATCCCATTTCGCCGCGCCGGTCGAGATGAACAGCTGCGGCACCTTTTTCAGGTTGAGATATTTCTGCGTGGCAGAGTTGGTCGGCGTCCCGATGGTGCCGACGATGGCCAGAACCTCATCCTGTTCGACGAGGCGCCGGGTCTGCTCGACGGTCTTGGGCGGAGAATACGCGTCGTCCAACGAGATCATGGTGATCTTCCGGCCGTTGACGCCGCCTTTGGCATTGATCATCGCGTAATAGGCTTCCTCGATCCGTCCCTGCGTGCCATAGGCCGAGGCTGGCCCGCTATAGGGCATCGTCTGACCAATCTTGACTTCGGTGTCGCTCGCGCCGGGGCCGTATTGCTTCTGCGCGTCGGCGGAATGGCTCGCGACCAGCATCAAGGCGCCGGCAGCGGCGAGTGCGTGACGAGTGGTCATGGCGTAACTCCCCTTTGATTTGATATGGCCGCACTCTGTGTTGCGTGCCGTTGCAGAAAATTCAGATCGCTTGCAGATCCTCCCGGTAGCCCGCCATCTTGGCGCGGCGGGCCAACCTGCCGTTTGGCTTATGTCGTGCCAGCGCATCCATGGTCGCCTTCGACGGCTTAGGCTTCAGCATGCCTTCAATGGTATCGATGAGATTCTCCATCGTCGCTTCCGCGCTCCAGACGCGATGCGGCTTGCCGCCTTCGAGGGCAGCTTCACGCGACGACATCGCAACCCGCAGATACATCGACATCAGCATAAGCCGCTGATTGACCAGTTCAGGATCGATATCCTGCAGAAACCGGCGAATATGCCCTAGCGCACGCTCGTACCCGGATGCCCACTTGCCTTCCAGCGCATCCAGAAACATCCGCCGATGGCTCATCTGCAGCATGGTAATGAAGCGGATATAGGTATCCTCCTTCGGCGGATGCTTGCCGTCGCCTGCGAGATCGGTGGACGGCCACACCAGGCATTCAATGATCTGGCGCAGGTGGCGCGGGCCGCCGCGCGCTTCAATCTCGTCCAGGGCGCGATTGCGACGATCGTCGATCAGCCGCGCACCGTCTGCGACGAGTTCGCGCGCCAACTCGTCCTTGGTGCCGAAATAGTAATGCAGCGAGCCCGAGTTACGCTGCTTTGCGGCAAGCACAATGTCGCGCACGCTCACGCCGTCATAGCCGCGATGCGCAAACAATCGCCGCGCTGCGATTTTCAGCAGGTCTCTTGTGCTTGCATCCGCCATATTGACAAACCTGTCACGGAGTCCAAGTTAGGTCAAATGCTTTAAGCGAATGACCTAATTTCGCAATGTCAGGGAGAGCGCCAGTGAGTGAACTGGATTTTGGCGGCAAGACCGTGCTCGTCATCGGTGGATCGAGCGGGATCGGCAACGGTATTGCCCGCGCCTTTCATCGCAAGGGTGCCAATGTTCATGTCTATGGCACCAGGGCATCCGCGGCGGACTACAATAGCCAGGAAGGCTCTGACCTGACGGATCTGCATTACGCCAGGCTCGATGTGAGCAACTCTGCCGAGATCGAGGCGCTTGAGCCGGCGTTCGAAACGCTTGATATTCTGGTGCTGGCGCAAGGCACCGTACTCTACAAGCGCGCCGAATTCGCGATGGAAGGATTCCGTCAGGTCATGGAGGTGAACCTGATGAGCCTGATGGCGTGCGGCATCAAGTTTCATCCGATGCTCAAGGCCAGCGCCGGCTCCTTCATCATCGTGTCGTCAACGGCGGCGTTCCATTCGACCAAGGGAAATCCGTCCTACAACGCGTCGAAGACCGGCGCCGTGGGCCTGGTCCGCACGCTCGGCGAAGCCTGGGCCGAGGATGGCATCCGCGTCAACGGCATCGCGCCGGGTCTGGTCGATACCAAGCTCACCAGGGTGACGACGAACAATCCCAAGCGGCTGGACGCGGCCATCGCGAACATTCCGCTGAGGCGCCTCGGCACGCCCGCCGACATGGCTGGCGCTGCGCTGTTTCTGGCGTCACCGCTGGCGTCCTACATCGTCGGGCAAAGCATCATCGTCGATGGCGGGCTGATCCTCTAATCATTCCTTGTCGCATCAACAGAGCGAGAACCGCCATGGCCTGGGATTTTGAAACCGATCCGGACTATCAGAAGCAGCTCGATTGGGTGGCGCATTTCATCGCGGCCGAGGTGCTGCCGCTCGACCATCTGCTCGGCAGTCCCTACGACACCGGGGATGATGCCCGCAACAAGGCGGTGCGTCCGCTGCAGGCCAGGGTCAAGGCGCAGAAATTATGGGCCTGCCATCTCGGGCCGGAACTCGGCGGGCAAGGCTACGGGCAGGTCAAGCTCGCGCTGCTCAACGAAATCATCGGCCGTTCGGTCTACGGACCCACCGTGTTCGGTTGCCAGGCACCGGATTCCGGCAATGCCGAGATCCTCGCGCAATATGGTACCGAAGCGCAGAAGAAGCAGTATCTACGGCCACTCCTGAACAATGAGATCGTGTCGTGTTTCGCGATGACCGAACCGCAGGGCGGGGCCGATCCCGGCGTGTTCACGACGCGCGCGACGCGGACAGCCACCGGCTGGCGGATCGACGGTGAGAAGTGGTTCGCCTCCAATGCGCGCTATGCGGCATTCTTCATCGTGATGGTTGTGACCGATCCGGAAGCGCCACTGGCATCGCGGTGCTCGATGTTCATCGTGCCGGCCGGCGCGCCGGGATTGTCGATCCTGCGCAACGCCGGCTATGGCGACCACATCGATTCCCACGCTTATATGCGTTTCGAGAATGTCGAAGTGGCGACGGATGCGATGCTGGGTGAGGAAGGCGGCGGATTCCTGGTCTCGCAGGTGCGTCTCGGCGGCGGCCGTGTCCATCATGCCATGCGCACCATCGCCTCGGCGCGGTCGGCCTTCGACGCGATGTGCGAGCGCGTGCTGTCGCGACGAACCAAGGGCGAAGTCCTTGCCGAGAAGCAGACCGTGCAGGAAAAGATCGCGGATTCCTGGATCGAGCTGGAGCAGTTTCGCCTGCTGGTACTGCGCACGGCGTGGCTGATCGACAAGCATCAGGACTACAAGAAGGTGTTGAAGGACATCGCGGCGGTGAAGGCGGCGATGCCGATGGTGCTGCACAACATCGCCGGGCGCGCGCTGCATCTGCACGGCTCGATCGGGCTGTCGCGCGAAATGCCATTCGCGCAGCAGGTGATCGATTCTTATTTTCTAGGGCTCGCCGATGGCCCGACCGAGGTGCACAAGGTTACCGTCGCCAAGCAGGTGCTGCGTGGCTATCGACCGACCGATGCGCTGTTCCCGGCCTATCACCTGCCGCGGGTCCGCGAGCGGGCGCGCGAGCGTTATCCGGACATCGTGCCGGGCCACGACGCGGATTGAGGCGCCGGCATGAGCGAGGAAGCATGGCAGTCGCTCGTCGATCTCGACGCGTTGCGGCAATGGATGGATGGACAGTCGCTCGGCCACGGCGCGCTCGAAGCTGTCACGCCGCTGGCGGGCGGAACGCAGAACGTATTGCTGCGCTTTGTGCGCGACGGTCGGGCCTATGTGTTGCGGCGTTCGCCGGCGCATCCGCGCGGGGATGGCAACGCCACCAACCGGCGCGAGGCGCGGGTGCTGGGCGCGCTGGCATCGACGAACGTGCCACATCCGCAGCTGATCGCCGCATGCAGCGACACCGACGTGATCGGCGCCGCGTTCTACCTGATGGAGACCATCGACGGCTTCAATGCGACCGTGGCGCTGCCGGCACGTCACGCGAGCGACGCCGCGATCCGTGGCCGCATGGGCTTTGCGCTGGTCGACGGGGCGCTCGCTTTGTCGCGGGTCGATCACATCGCGGTCGGCCTGGCGGATTTTGGCAAGAGCGATGGCTTCCTCGAGCGCCAGGTGTCGCGCTGGCACGCCTTGCTGGAAAGCTATCATGACTACAAGGAGTGGCCGGGGCCGTCGGCAATCCCCGGCATTGATGTGGTGGCGAACTGGCTGACAGAGAACCGGCCAAAGCTCCTGCAGCCCGGCATTCTGCATGGCGACTATCACCTTGCCAATGTGATGTACCGCCCCGACAGCGCCGAACTCGCCGCCATCGTCGATTGGGAATTATGCACGATCGGCGACCCTTTGCTGGACATGGGCTGGATCATGGCGACCTGGCCGGACGAACACGGTCACACCACGTCGGAGATTGGCATCAGTCCGTGGAACGACTTCCCTCGCATCGAAGAGCTGATGTCGCATTACGCGGCGAATTCGTCGCGCGATTGCTCACAACTGCCCTGGTACGGCGTGCTCGCCTGCTACAAGCTGGGGCTGATCCTGGAAGGCACCTATGCGCGCGCCTGCGCAGGCCTGGCTGCCCCCGCGACCGGCGAACGGCTGCATCGCTCATGCATCAAGCTGTTCCAGCGTGCGCTCGGCTGGATTGAACGCGGCATAGTCGTCCGATGATCGCGAGCCACGCGCTGACGGGGTTTAACTTATTGAGGGGAAAGCATCTTCAATAAAATGGTGCCCAGGGGCGGGATCGAACCACCGACACTGCGATTTTCAGTCGCATGCTCTACCAACTGAGCTACCTGGGCATCGCCCCGGATAAAGTCCGGGGAGCGCCGGTTTATAGTCACGCTGGCCGGCGCTGTCCACCCGCCCGATGCAGATAGATGGGACCGCGAATTTTTCTCGCAAAACAATGGGAATCCACGGCTTTTCAGGCGGGATGCCCCCCGTTCGCGGACCGCATCCGGCGCAGATTTCCTATTCGGCGTCTTCATCGTCGGTAGGTTTGCCGGGAATCGAATAGGAATTCGACAGCCAGCGGTTCAGGTCGACGTCGCGGCAGCGTTCCGAACAGAACGGTTTTGATTCGGCGACCGAGGGCTTGTCGCAGATCGGACACGGCCTCGGCTTCGCGGTCACGGGGGCTGGCGGCTTAACTGGCATTCAACCAGCCAAAGCGAATCGGGAAACCTTCGCCCCCCAGCAGCGATATCGTCTCGTACAGCGGCAGGCCGACGATATTGGTGTAGGAGCCGACCATCTTGACCACGAAGGTGCCGGCGATGCCCTGCACCGCGTAGCCGCCGGCTTTGCCGCGCC
Source organism: Tardiphaga sp. (assembly GCF_025356345.1). GTDB lineage: Bacteria > Pseudomonadota > Alphaproteobacteria > Rhizobiales > Xanthobacteraceae > Tardiphaga. Next base: position 218 of record NZ_JANXTC010000337.1, on the reverse strand, counting down.
ACTCGCCGGAGCCGATATAGGTCTGGATATCTTCCTCGCTGAGCCGCTTGAAGCGGACCTTGGTCTCGATCAGGCGCTGCCGGAAGCTCTCCTTGGGGGTGACGATGCAGATCGCCGTATAGACGCGATGGTTTCGGCCGGACAGCAGCCGCAGGCACTGAGAGGCCTCGTCGACCAGCTCCGCCTTGGGCAGGATGCGGCGGCCCACCGCGACCACG
>NZ_JANXTC010000336.1:0-6893 GCF_025356345.1 Tardiphaga sp. | reverse complement strand
TAAGTATGCCGCTCCGCGTCCGGGGAACGTTTCAGTGCGTGACGCCCATCAATCCTTGGCGCGTTCGACGTAGGAATTGTCTTCGGTCATCACCACGATGCGGGTGCCGGTGCCGATGTGCGGCGGCACCAGGGTACGGATGCCGTTAGCCAGCATCGCCGGCTTGTAGGACGAGGACGCGGTCTGGCCCTTGGTGACCGGCTCGGTGTCGACCACTTCGACGATGGCGCGCTGCGGCATGGTGATGGACACCGGCAGCAGGCCATGCAGCGACAGCTTCACGGTCATGTTCTCGGTCAGATAGGCCTCGGCATCGCCGATCACGTCCTTCTGCACGGCAACCTGGTCGTAATTGTCGTTGTTCATGAAGTGGAAGCCGTCGGCGTCCTTGTAGAGGTAATTGAAGTTCTGGTCCTCGATGGTCGCCTTTTCCACCGCGTCCGTGGTCTTGTAGCGCTCCGAGATCTTCACGCCGTCGCTGATTCGGCGCATTTCGATCTGGCTGACCGGGGTTCCCTTGCCGGGGTGGATGTTCTCGGCGGTCAGAACCACGTAGAGCTTGCCGTCTTGCTCGATCACGTTGCCCTTGCGGATAGAACTGGCGATGACTTTCACAGGTGTGTTTCCTAGATTTCAGGCCCGGGACCGATCCGGACGAGGGTGTCCTGTGGCCAGCGAAGCGTTGTCTGCGCGCAACATACGCATTTTGCCCCGTGATGCCAGCGTTTTGCGCCCCCGAAAGGCACAGCGCTGATGGCTCCGACCGCTGATTTGTCGCCGTGGTGGAGCCCCGGACGGCACCAGGACCGCCGTGGCTTCCTGCTGGCGCGCGGCGCCGTCACCCGGGCCACCCGGGCGTGGTTCGACGCCCAGGGCTTCGTCGAGGTCGAGACGGGCATCCTGCAGCGGTCGCCCGGCAACGAGACCCATCTGCATGCGCCGAAGACCGAGTTGATCGACGGCGATGGCGCGCGTCTGACACGGTATCTGCGGACCTCGCCGGAATTCGCCTGTAAGAAGCTGCTGGCGGCCGGGGAAGAGTCGATCTTTGAGTTCGCCCGCGTGTTTCGCGACCGCGAGCGTGGCAACCTGCATCTGCCCGAATTCACCATGCTGGAATGGTACCGCGCCGATGCCGGTTACGAGGCGGTCATCACCGACTGCATCGTGGTGATCGCGCACGCCGCGCAGGCCACCGGCACCAAGCAGTTTTCGTTTCGCGGCCGCACCGCCGACCCGTTTGCCGAAGCGGAAATGCTGACCGTGGCGACGGCATTCAAGCGCTTTGCCGATATCGACCTGCTGGCGACCATCGACGGTGATCTCGGTGATCGCGCCGCCCTCGCGGCGGCCGCGACCGGCAAAATCCGGATCGCGGAGGACGACAGCTGGTCGGATATTTTCAGCAAGCTGCTGGTCGAGCATGTCGAGCCGAATCTCGGCCAGGGCCGGTTGACCGTATTGTTCGAATATCCGTCTCCGGAAGCCGCCCTGGCCCGCCCAACCGGGCATGATCCGCGCGTCGCCGAACGCTTCGAAGTCTATGCCTGCGGCGTCGAACTCGCCAACGGCTATGGCGAATTGACCGATGCCAACGAGCAGCGGCGCCGCTTCGAGGAAGCCATGGATGAGAAGGCGCGCCGCTATGGCGAGCGCTACCCGCTCGACGAGGAATTTCTCGAAGCGGTGGCGGCGATGCCCGACGCCTCCGGCGTGGCGCTCGGCTTCGACCGGCTGGTGATGCTGGCCTCGGGCGCGACGCGCATCGATCAGGTGGTGTGGACGCCGCCGGCGGGCGCGCGATGACCGCAGCGCTGAAGATCGCCGCGACGCTGCGGCAGCCGGCCGAGCTGGTCGCGCATGGTCTGGTGCCGGCGGCGGCATTGGACGAATTAGAAAAAGTGGCGGCGCGTTACGCCGTCGCGGTGACGCCGGCGGTGGCCGGATTGATCGATATTGATGATCCCGACGATCCGATCGCGCGGCAATACATTCCCAGCATTTCCGAACTCTATGCACAGCCAGGCGAAAGCGCTGATCCGATCGGCGATCACAGCCATTCGCCGGTCGACGGCATCGTACATCGCTATCCCGACCGCGTGTTGTTCAAGCTGGTGCATGTCTGTGCGGTCTATTGCCGATTTTGTTTTCGTCGCGAGATGGTCGGTCCCGGCAAGGAGACCGCGCTGTCGCGCGAGGCCTATGCCGCCGCGCTGGGTTACATCCGCGATCACTCCGAGATATGGGAAGTCATCCTCACCGGCGGAGATCCGCTGATGCTGTCGCCGCGTAGACTGGCCGAGATCATGACCGATCTCGCTGCCATCGAACACGTCAGGATCATCCGGTTGCATACGCGCGTGCCGGTCGCCGATCCCGCGCGGATCAGCGCCGAAATGGTGGCGGCGCTGAAAGTGACGGGTGCTACCACCTGGGTGGCGCTGCATGCCAACCATCCGCGCGAACTGACACCCGCCGCGCGCGCCGCCTGCGCCCTGATGGTCGATGCCGGCATCCCGATGGTCAGCCAGTCGGTGCTTTTGCGCGGCGTCAATGACAATGCCGCGACGCTGGAGCAATTGATGCGGGTGTTCGTCGAATGCCGGATCAAGCCATATTACCTGCACCAGGGCGACCTGGCGCCAGGCACCGCGCATCTGCGCACCAGCATCGCGGAAGGCCAGGCCTTGATGCGCGCGCTGCGCGGACGCGTCTCCGGCCTGTGTCAGCCGGACTATGTCCTGGACATCCCGGGCGGCTTCGGCAAGTCGCCGATCGGCCCCGAATATTTGTCCGGGAATTCGTCCGTCGCGCACGCGGCCGACGGTGGAGCGAAACCGGAATTCGGTTATCGTGTTACCGACTATTGTGGGGATGTTCATCTGTATCCGCCGAAGCCGTGAGGGTCGGCGGCGCGCGCTTCAAGAAATCTGGAGAAACACCGTGAAGAAAACAATCGCAGCCATGGCCTGCCTGATGTTGCTGGGCAGTTCGATGGCACGGGCCCAGGACCCGTCGTCGCGCAACCTGCCGCCGAAGTCGCAGCGTCAGCCGACAGCCCGGCCGGACAATACCCCCGTCGCGCCGGTAGGCCATCGCCAGCCACGTCCGGGCGACGTTCCGTCCGAAACCAGGGGCAGCGATCCCGGCCGCATCGATGCCCAGGACCGTGACCTCGATCGCATGATCAAGGGAATCTGCAAGGGCTGCTGAGGCGGCCTGATCCGTGTCCCGGACGCGGTGCGGCATTCTTAGGCGATGCCCTTGCATCGCCGCCATGCCGCTCCGCGGAGCCGGGACCATTGCAAGCGCCGATGTTCCTGACGGCCCCGTCTCAGCGAAGCAATACTTCGTACTGCATCGCGTCCGGGGCAACGGCTTGATCGCGTGCGCTTCGCCTTACCCCTTGTTGCGGGCCGCCAGTGCCATGCCGATCAGCGACGAGCCGCCGATCACCAGATTGATGCCGACCAGCAGGCCGATCGCCCATTCCGCCGAGCCGGGCAGACCGGAGATGATAAAGAACGCGATCAGGATGTCCATCAGGCCGGAGAACGCCATCCAGCTCCAGCGATCGGATAGTTCCTTGCGGTGTTGCAGCGCGTACATGATGCTGGCGACGCCTTCGGCCAGGAAGTAGGCGCCGACCACCAGGGTCAGCGTGAACAGGCCCTGCGTCGGCCGCGTCAGCAGGATGATGCCGGCGCCGATGCCGAGCACGGCCGAGATCAGCGACCACCAGAAGCCCGGCGACTGCCTGGCCCAGAACGTCATCGCGAGGCCGGCGGCGCCGGAAATCAGGAACATCCAGCCCAGCATCACGGTGATGGCGATGCCGGCGATCGGCGGCACCAGGATCGCGGCGAGGCCGAGAATAACGAGCACGATGCCCTCGAACAGAAAGGCCTTCCAGTGTGCCCGCACGGCTTCGCTCATTTTGCTTTGCAGGGCGGAGAGGTCGTTCGGAAGCGTCATGGACAAAATTCCTGTTACGGGCAGAGCTACGGCGGCGGAGCCCGCATCATAGCGATGGGGCGTGTCGTCCGGCAAAGTTTGTTGTCAGTCCGCTCCGGCCAGGGTGGAGCCGGCCTGTGACGCGGTGCGCAGCCGGTTGCGACCGAGAATGTAGGCGGTGCTGGTCAGGACCAACAGCACGATGCCGATGGCGATCGAGACGACGCCGAGCGGAATCAAAATCGTCGTCACATTGTGTTCGGGATCGCTGAACCAGTGCCGGAGGCTAGACAGCACAAAGGCGGTGCCGGCGAAGCTGGCACCACCGCCAGCGACCAGCAGCGCCCACATGCCGCGCAGGGCGCTGCGTCGCTCGCGTGAAATGGCGGTGTCCCGCGCATGATGCGCGCCGATCCGGCGCACCAGCCGGGCGGCGAGCGCGATCGTGCCGAAACCGATCAGCAGGCCCGATAGTTCCAGCAGCCGTCGCGTCAGGCCGACGATCTCGGGATGAAGCTGCAGCGTCAGCAGCGGCAGGTCGAAGGCGGCGTGCAGCGCCACCGGCGCCAGCACGATCAGCAGCGGGGTGCGGATGAAGGCGAGGCCGTCGCGCCGCCGCGTGCCGAGCGCCCGGCCGAAGCGGGCAATGGCGATATAGGCACCCGCGATCACGCCGAGCGCGCCGTGCAGCGGCACCGTCAGAACGCTGCGCAGCACCGCGAGCGAGCGCCACATGTCGGGATTTTGCAGCAGATAGACAAGGTTCTCGTAGGCTGCGAAGCCAAGGCCGGCGGCGGCGCCGTAGACCACGGTGTCCATTGGATCGGCAGAGCGGGCGCGCTGCGTGGATACCGCGAGGATGACGAGAATCTTGACGATTTCCTCGGGCGCGGCGATGCCGAACAGCGAATGCAGCAGCATCGCCAGGATTGGATCGTTGGTCAGGCCCGGGATGCTTGCAAACAGCGCGCGGGCATAGCCGAGCAGCGAGATGCTGGCGGCGCCGAGCCCGAAGGCGGCCCAGACCAGGCCGGGCGGGCCGGGGCGCTCCTCGGCGGCAATGACCAGCCACAGCACCAGCAAAGCGGGCGCGACGGCGGCGATACCGATGACGGTCGGAAGCGATTCGAGCGGGTTCATGCCCGAGAACTATAGCGGCCTCCGTGCGCGGTATAGAGCGACTCTTGGCGGAGCGGTATCGGCCCATCCGGTGATCCTGGAACTATTCTGGCTCCGGCCGATTGGGCTGCCGAACCTCACAGCTGCGAGACCAACCATGACCGACGACGCCCAAACCCCGCCTTTTATTTATGAAGGCGTTGATCCCGTGCCGGAGCAAAAATCGACCCTGACCGAGACGCTCTCGGAAGTATCCGGGACCGTGAAGGAGACCGTGCACCGCATCGGCGACGCCATCGAATCCGGCAAGAAGCCCGGCATGCCGCTCAGCATTCTGGCCAATATTGCGCGCGAGGCGCCGCTGGGTTCACTGCTGGTCGCCTTTCTACTCGGCGTTGCCGTGGCCCGCCGTCGCTGACCAGCTCGGTCCAGAGCCGGATTCAGCTTGCGCGAAACATCTCCCGGAGGCGGTGCCGCGCATCTCCGCGAAACGCGTCGTGCACCGCGGAGCCGGGATCCTGCCAAACGCCGCCGCTGGCGAAGGTCCCGGCTTTGCGAAGCAGCGCCTTGTGATGCATCGCATCCGGGACAAGCGCGGCTCGGTTCAAGTTGTTATGATCACGCTAGGCTGTCGCTTTCCGGATCTTCTTGGCCAGATGCCCGGTCTCGTAGTCGCGGTGTAGCTGGCTCAGCGAGGTCTCGTTGAGCTTGTGCACGATATCGCTCAGCGTCGCCGTGTCCGGATGACCGGCGGCAAAGAATTTGCCGTAGATCTTGCGCCAGATGGCCAGGGTAACATCGCCATGCTTGTGGCTGATTTCATCGTCCTTGTTACGCTCGTCGAGGGCATGTTTCATGTTTCGCTCCAGGCCGGAGAAATCGCATGACCTGGCCCCTTGAACAGGACCGGTTGCGTCCAGCCCGAACAGACTAAGCGCCGTGCGGCCGGTGCAGCAAGTACTTCCCCGATCAACTCACGCGGAGTGATCGGTCAGCCGCGCGATTTGCCACGCGTGCGTTGCACCACCGCCTTTGGACGGGCGCGGACGACCGTGACGCGCGCCCGGGAGTGGCGCGCCCGGGTGCGCGCGGCCGGTACCGGTTCGGCCACGGGCGGGACGCTCGCAAAGGATTGCCGCAGCGCATCCAGCGTACCGGAAATACTGCCGACCTGCTCGGACAGCTTTCGGGTTTCGACCTGCTGCGAGGCGAGGAGCTTGGTCATCACCTGTAGCTGGTCCTGCACCACCTGCAATTGATCGATCGATTGCTGCTGCGATTCTTCCAGACCCTTGGTTTTTTCGACCAGTCGTTCAGAGGCCTGCGCGACCCGCGCTTGGTTGACCCGCGCGGTGGTGACGCGCTCCTGTTCAGGGGCCGCTCCCGTATAGCCACGCCAGGCAACGACCGAACCGATGCCGATCAGCAGCGCCACGACGACGACCGCGGTTATCGCGACCGGCTGCGCGCCGATCCGACGCATGGTATTTATGTAAGTAAATTCAGGCGTGCCATCGATCATGGAAGTGCAAGTCCAGATGTCAGCGATAGTTCCTGCCAGGCTGCTTTGCATCGCGTCAGCGTGCCGCTCGACGCCATATATACATGATTTGCTAGCGCGAGTGCATACAACTTGTCTGCCCGCTGGCTTACTTAGCTATCGAAATAATAGAAATAGTATTGGTGACAAGAGATAGTTCCATTTCTAATATAATCGTTGATAGTCCTTGGTACACTAACGATCTCGCGCAACTGATACTTCGGAACGCTTCCACATATGGTGAAACTTTCTGTTCAAGATCTCGAAGTTCTTCAAAAAC
>NZ_JANXTC010000292.1:0-16439 GCF_025356345.1 Tardiphaga sp. | reverse complement strand
ATTGGGGCCACTGCCGACCAGATGCGCGATCGGACGTCGCTTAAGCGACTCTGCCTCCAATTCGAATTCGATCTTCACCAGACCGTTTACCGGTAGATCCGCGCGCAGGTCGGCGGGCAACTGATGGACAGGATAGTGCCTTACGATTTTATTCATTGGACTGCTCCTTCCTAGCCCAAGCTACCATATCTTCAACGGAACGTCTTACGCGGGTCGAACGCGTCGCGCACGCCCTCGCCGATGAAGATCAGCAGCGACAGCATGATCGCGACCGCAAAAAAGCCGGTGAAGCCGAGCCAAGGCGCCTGTACATTGGCCTTGCCCTGCGACAGCAACTCGCCGAGCGACGGCGAGCCGGGTGGCAGGCCGAAGCCGAGGAAATCCAGCGCGGTCAGCGTCATCACCGAAGACGAGACGATGAAGGGCAGGAAGGTCATGGTCGCGACCATGGCGTTGGGCAGCAGATGCCGGGTCATGATCTTGGCGTTGGAGACGCCGAGCGCCCGCGCGGCCATGATGTATTCGAAGTTGCGGCCGCGCAAGAATTCGGCGCGCACCAGGCCGACCAGCGAGACCCAGGAGAACAGCAGCAGGATGCCAAGCAGCACGAAGAAGCCGGGCACCAGCACCGAGGACAGGATCAGCAGCAGGTACAACGAGGGGATCGCGCTCCACACCTCGATGAAACGCTGGAAGACCAGATCGACCCAGCCGCCGAAATAGCCCTGCACGCCGCCGGCGGCGATGCCGATCACTGAAGAGACGATGGTCAGCGCTAGACCGAACAGCACCGAAATGCGGAAACCGTAGATCAGCCGGGCGACCACGTCGCGACCCTGATCGTCGGTGCCGAGCCAGTTATATTCGAGGTCGCGGCAGCTCGAGAGGCCCTTCTTCTCGACCACCGGCTTACATTGCGCCTCGGTCAGCATCCAGGTCGGCTTCGAGGGCGCGGGCGTCGGCAGATCGAGATTGTGGGTGTCGTAAGAGTAGCGCACCAGCGGCCAGAGGATGAAGCCATTCTTGTCGGCGATCAGTTTTTGCAGAAAGGGATCGCGGTAATCCGCCGCTGTCTCGAAATCACCGCCGAAGGTGGTTTCCGAATAGCTGATGAAGGCCGGGAAATACGCCTTGCCGTCGAATTTGATGAAGAACGGCCGGTCATTGGCGATCAGTTCGGCAAACAGCGTGATGAAGAACAGGATCAGGAACAGCCACAACGACCAGTAGCCGCGGCGATTGGACTTGAAATTCTGCCAGCGCCGGCGGTTCAGCGGCGACGGGCTGAACCGATGGCGGGACGCCGGCACGGCCTCGCCGAGTGGCGTTTGCGTGGTGGTCTCGATGGCGGGAGCTGTAACGGTCATCAGACTTCCCGCGCCTCGAAATCGATCCGCGGATCGATCCACATATAGGCCATATCGGACAGCAGGTTCACCACCAGCCCGACCAGCGAAAAGATGAACAGCGTGCCGAACACCACCGGATAGTCACGGTTCAACACGCTTTCGAAACCCAGCAGGCCGAGGCCGTCGAGCGAGAAGATGGTCTCGATCAACAGCGAGCCGGAGAAAAACGCATGGATGAAGGCGCCGGGGAAGCCGGCGATGACGATCAGCATCGCATTGCGGAAGATGTGATTGTAGAGCACCTGGCGCTCGTTGCAGCCCTTGGCGCGCGCGGTCATGACATATTGCTTGCGGATCTCGTCAAGGAACGAATTCTTGGTCAGCAGCGTCATGGTGGCGAAGGCGCCAAGCACCATCGAAACCAGCGGCAGCGTCATGTGCCAGAAATAATCGATAATCTTCCAGTACCACGGGAACTGGTCCCAGCCGTCCGAAGTGAGGCCGCGCAGCGGAAAGATACTCCAGAACGAGCCACCGGAAAACAGGATGATCAGGAGGATGGCGAACAGGAAGCCAGGGATGGCAAAACCGACGATGATCACGGCCGACGTCCAGGTATCGAATCTGGAGCCGTCCTTGACCGCCTTGCGGATGCCGAGCGGAATCGAGATCAGATAGGTCAGGAGCATCATCCAGATGCCCAGCGACATCGACACCGGCAGCTTTTCCTTGATCAGTTGCAGCACGCTGGTATCGCGAAAATAGCTCTTGCCGAAATCGAAGCGGGCGAAATTCCACAGCATCAGCGCGAAGCGTTCCGGCGCCGGCTTATCGAAGCCGAACTGCTTCTCCAGGCTCTTGACGAAATCCGGATCAAGCCCCTGAGCTCCGCGATACTTCGAATTGACCGCGTCGCCGGAAGCGCCGGCCTGGCCGCGATTGCCGAAATCACCACCAGACGCGCCGGAGACCCGCGACGCGCCGGTATCGGCGCCGCTGAGCTGCGCGATGACGCGCTCGACGGGACCGCCGGGCGCAAACTGCACCACGACAAAGGACACGAACAGGATGCCCAGCAGTGTGGGGAACATCAGCAGAATTCGACGGGCGATATAGGCGCTCATGTTCTATTTCGTTGGTTCGGTGGCGGACGTCTTCGCCGCCGTCCACCATAGATCGGGCGCGCCGACGCCGATATATTTCGGCAGATTGGCAGGATGCCCGAACACGTCCCAATAGGCCAGCCGGTGCGTGTTGGCGTACCATTGCGGTACCCAGTAGCGGCCGGCGCGAATGACGCGGTCGAGCGCGCGCGCCGCGAACACCAGTCTGGCACGGGTATCGGCGGCAATCACCTCGTTCATCAAGGCGTCGACGACGGGATCGGCGATGCCGGCAAGGTTATTCGATCCCTTGGTGGCGGCCGACTGCATCGAGAAGAACGAGCGCAGCGAGTCTCCCGGCACAGTGGAAAAGCTGAAGCGCTCGATCATGATGTCGAAATCGAAATCGTCGCGGCGGGCCCGCGCCTGCACCGGATCGACCACGCGCAGCGTGGCATCGATGCCCAGCGTGCCCAGATTCTTGATGTAGGGCATGTGATGCGGCTGGAAGGTCGGCTCATCGAGCAGAAACTCGATCCGGAACGGCTCGCCCTGCGGCGTGACCCGCTTGCCGTCCTTCATGACATAGCCGGCATCATTCAACAGCTGGATGGCCCGGCGCAGCAAGGCGCGGTCCTGGCCGGAGCCGTCGGAGGTCGGCGGCACGAATGGCGCGGCAAACACTTCCGCCGACACCTTGCCGCGGAACGGCTCCAGCAGCACCAGCTCTTCCGGCGATGGCGGCCCGCTCGCCATCATGTCGGAATTCTGGAACGGCGACACCGTGCGCACATAGGCGCCATACATGATGGTCTTGTTGGTCCATTCGAAATCGAAGGCGCAACCGAGCGCCTCGCGGACGCGGGCATCCTTGAATTTATCGCGCCGCGTATTCAGGAACCAGCCCTGCGCGCCGGACGGCGTCTCGTCCGGCAGCGTCTCGCGCTTGACGCGTCCGTCCAGCACGGCGGGGAAATCGTAGCGCGTATTCCAGGTTCGGGAGGTGAACTCCTCGCGGTACAGGTAATTGCGACCGGTAAACCCTTCGAAGGCGACGTCGCGGTCGCGGTAGAAATCAAACCGCAGAGTATCGAAATTATAGAAGCCACGGCTGACCGGCAGCTCGGCGCCCCACCAGTCCTTGACCCGATCCAGTTCGATGTAGCGACCAACCTCGAAGCGACCGACCTTGTACGGCCCGCTGCCAAGTGGAATGTCGAGCGACGATTCATCGAAGGGGTGGGCGGTGTAATAGGCCTGTGAAAAGATCGGCAGGCCCGCGACCAGAAGCGGCACATCGCGCCCGCGCTTGGCGGCGAAGCTGACCACCAGCGTCGCGTCGTCCGTCGCCGCGGCGCCGGCCATGTCGCGCAGCTGCTGGCTGATCAGCGGATGGCCCTTGCTCTTCAGAATGTTCAGCGAAAACGCCGCATCGCGCGCGGTGAGCCGGCTGCCATCGTGAAAGCGCGCTTCCGGCCGCAGCGTGAAGCGATAGGTCAGGCCATCCGGCGATATCCGTACCGACTTGGCGACCAGCCCATACATCGCATCGGGTTCATCGGCGGCACGCACCATCAGCGGGGCAAAGGTCGACCCCATGCCCTGGGCGCCGTCGCCTTTCAGGATATAGGCGTTGAGCGAGTTGAAGGTCTGGAACGACTGGTTGAAGGCGCGGCTGGTTGGCACCGTCGAGAACACGCCGCCCTTGGGCGCCTTGACGTTGGCATAGTCGAAGTTCGGAAAATCCGCGGGATATTTGAGATCGCCAAACGCCGAGATACCGTGCACCCCGGCTTCGCCTTCCGCCAGCGCCGGCGAGAATCGCGCCGCAGCCACGGCGCCGATCCCGAGACCCAGCACATGCCGGCGGTTCAATCTCAGCCTGCGTGACGTGTCGCTCAAGATCGCTTGCCAAGCTTGGCGGCGCGCTCGGCGTCATACCACCAGATGAAGGGAAAGCCCGACTGGCCATATTTCGGTGGCTCGCCGGGACGGCCGAAGCGATCCCAGCGCGCGGTGCGCACCTTGTTATAGGTCCATTGCGGCACCACGAAATGGTTCCACAGCAACACGCGGTCCAGCGCCTTGGTCGCGGCGACCAGATCGGCGCGATCCCTGGTGAAGATGACGCGTTCGATGAGCTTGTCGATCGCCGGATTCTTGATGCCGACGACGTTGCGCGAGCCGGCCATGTCGGCCGCCTGCGAGCCCCAGAATTCGCGCTGCTCGTTGCCGGGCGACAGCGATTCCGGCCACGACGACACCACGATATCAAAGTCCCAGGTGCGCAGCCGGTTCTCATATTGCGTGGGGTCGATGGTGCGGACCGAGACGGCGATGCCGAGGCGTTCCAGCGACGGCTTGAAGAACAGCATCACGCGTTCGAAGCTCGGATCCTCGCCGAGCAATTCCAGCTCGAACGGCGCACCGGTCTTGGCATTGACCAGCTTGCGCTCGCGGATTTCGTAGCCGGCTTCCTTCAGCAGCTTGAGTGCCTCGCGCAGATTGTCGCGCACCGCCTCGGCATTGCCGCCGACCGGATTGGTGTATGCCTTGGTGAACACTTCCGGCGGCACCTCGGCGCGCACCGTCTCGAGAATCTCCAGCTCCTTGCCTTCCGGCAGGCCGGACGAGGCCAGCTCGGTGCCCTCGAAATAGCTGCCGATGCGCTTGTACTGATTGAAAAAGATCTGCTTGTTCATCTCCTCGAAATCGAACGCATAGTTCAGCGCGCGGCGAACGCGGGCGTCCTTGAACTTGTCGCGACGCAGGTTCATCGCGAAGCCCTGCATGATGCCGGACGAGCGGTTGAGGAATTCCTCGAGCACCACGCGCTTGTCGGCGACCGCCGGGAAATCATAGGCCGTGGCCCAGTTCTTGGCGCTGTTCTCGGTGCGCCAGTCGACCTGGTCGCCCTTGAAGGCCTCCAGCGCCACGGTGCCGTCGCGGAAATATTCGTAGCGCAGCTCGTCGAAATTATGCCGGCCGATATTGACGTTGAGGTCGCGGCCCCAATAATCCTTGACGCGCTCCACCGAGATCGAGCGGCCGGGCACGAATTCCTTGATCTTGTAGGCGCTGCTGCCAAGCGGCGGCTCCAGCGAGGTGGCGCCGATATCGCGCTTGACGCCGGCGGGCGTGCTGCCTTCCCACCAGTGCTTCGGCAACACGACCAACTGGCCGACGATCTGCGGCAGTTCGCGATTACCGGGCATGTCGAAGGTGAACTTGATGTCGCGCTCGCTTTGCTTCTCGGCTTTGACGACGTGGCGATAATAAGCCGAATATTGCGGATGATATTTCTTAAAAGCGTCCAGCGAGAAAATCACGTCTTCGGGCGTCACCGGTTTGCCGTCGTGCCACTTCGCTTCCGCGCGCAACCGGTAGGTGACCGAGGAAAAATCCTCGGGATGGCTAACGGCTTCGGCGAGCAGGCCGTATTCGGTGGAGACCTCGTCGAGCGAGGCGGTGGTCAGCGATTCATAGATCAGCGCGACCGCGCCAGCGATGTTGCCCTTCACGCCAGCTACTGCAATGTTGAAATTGTCGAAGGTGCCGACCGCGATCTGACGGACCACGCCGCCCTTCGGGGCTTCCGGATTGACATAGTCGAAACGCTTGAAGCCGGCGGGATATTTGATGTCACCGAACAGCGACAGCCCGTGCCGCCAAGCCGGCTCGGACTGCGCAGCGGCAGGGGTGGCGGAGAGCGCGGTGGCACCCAGCGCGGGCACAAGCGCCGCAAAGGCGCTGGTCTGCAGAAGACGTCGTCGGGAAATGGCCAAGATCAGAATTCCTGTGAACCGAAGCGTCGATTAAAGCCGCCATATGCGGCGAGGGTTCGACCGATTATGCCGGGTTTGCCGAAGGATACCAGCCCGGTACCGTAACCCGTTGCGGCCAAACGTCCCGCTTAAGCTTTGGTAATGCCCATACGAAAACGGCCAGGCAAGACCTGGCCGTTCGATCGGGGATGGGTTGAAACGGAACCGGCCTTATTTGGCCGCCGTCGGCAGCGGCACCGGCTTATCGGCCAGCGAGGCCAAATAGGCGATCACATCGGCGCGCTCGCTGTCCTTCTGGATACCCGCAAAGCCCATCGCGGTGCCCGGGACATAGCCCTTCGGGCTGGCGATGAATTTGTTGAGCGCATCGAACGTCCATTCGCCGCCCTTGCCCTTCATGGCCGCGGAGAAGTTGAAGCCGTTCTTGCCCTGTCCGATCGCCTCATTGACGGTGTCGTACAGGTTCGGACCAACGCGGTTGGGTCCACCCTTCTCGAAGGTGTGGCAAGCCGCGCACTTCTTGGCGGCGCCCATGCCCTTTTCGACCGACGCGGTCTGCAGCAGCTTTTCAATCGGCTCGGATGGCGCGGCAGCTTCCTTGGCGCCACCGGCCGCCACTTCCTTGACCGCGATATCGTAGCCGGGCTTTTCCATGTGCTTCGGCGAAAACACCGCCTGGGCGGTGAAATTCGTCACCATCAACACCAGGCAGGTGCCGAGTACGGCGCCCATGACTTTATTGAGTTCGAAGGAGTCCATAGTCGGTCAGGCTCCGCGCCGGAAATATCGATTGCAAAGCCGCCAGGACGGCCATGATAGGCCTGGAATCATGTCTTCACAGCCGCATGTGCTGCCGGCTTGAGATAACGGTTTGCCCCTGCTCTGGCAACCCGTATAAACGCCGCAACTTCCGGGCAACCCCCGCCATTTGCTGCCGTTTCAGCTGGTTCAGACCGCATTGCCATGACCAACTCCCGTACCCTTGTGCTGATCCCCGCCCGGATGGCGGCCACCCGCCTACCCGGCAAGCCGCTGCTGGACATTGCCGGCCTGCCGATGATCGTCCATGTGCTGCGCCGGGCCGAGGCCGCGGGGATCGGCAGGGTCGCCGTGGCCACTGACGGGCCGGAGATTGCCGAAGCGGTGCGCGCCCATGGCGGCGAAGTGGTGATGACCCGCGCCGACCATCCATCCGGATCCGACCGCATCTTCGAGGCGCTGACGAATCTTGATCCCGAAGGCCGCGTCGAGACCGTGATCAATTTGCAGGGCGATTTCCCGACCATCTCGACCGACAATATTCGCGCCGTGCTGGCGCCATTGACCGATCGGGCCGTGGATATCGCGACGCTGGCGGCCGAGATCCACACCGAGGAAGAGAGCACCAACCCCAACGTCGTGAAGGTGATCGGGTCTCCGCTCTCCGCGCACAGGCTGCGGGCGCTGTATTTTACGCGCGCTACGGCACCCTGGGGCGACGGGCCGCGCTACCACCACATCGGGCTGTATGCCTATCGCCGCCCGGCGCTGCAGCGCTTTGTCAGCCTCCCCCCCTCGCCGCTCGAGCAGCGCGAGCGACTGGAACAGCTGCGCGCGCTCGAAGCCGGCATGCGGATCGATGTCGGCCTGGTCGATACCGTGCCGCGCGGCGTTGATACGCCGGCCGATCTGGAAACGGCCCGTCAGATCCTGAACCATTCCTGAGCGACCGACCACAGAGACCACGACCATGAAAATAGCATTCCAGGGCGAGCCCGGCGCCAATTCCCATATCGCCATCGTCGAGGCCTTTCCCGACGCCGAGCCGCTGCCCTGCGCCACTTTCGAGGATGCGCTGGCCGCGATCTCTTCGGGCGAGGCCGAACTCGGCATGATCCCGATCGAGAACTCGATCGCCGGACGCGTCGCCGATATCCACCATCTGCTGCCGGGCTCCGGCCTGTTCATTATCGGCGAGTGGTTCCTGCCGATCCGCCACCAGCTGATGGCGCCGCGCGGCGCCAAGCTGGCCGATATCAAGACCGTCGAGAGCCACGTCCACGCGCTGGGCCAGTGCCGCCGCATCATCCGCAAGCTCGGCATCAAGCCGATCGTCGCGGCCGACACCGCCGGCTCCGCGCGCGCCGTCGCCGAGCGCGGTGACCAGCACGCCGCTGCGATCGCCTCGCGGCTTGCCGCGGAAATCTACGGCCTCGATATCCTCGCCGAGGATGTCGAGGACGAAACCTACAACACCACCCGCTTCGTGGTGCTGGCGAAAGAAGCAAAATGGGCGGCGCAGGACTCCGGCCCGCTGGTCACCACATTTGTGTTCCGGGTGCGCAATTTGCCGGCCGCTTTGTACAAGGCGTTGGGCGGCTTTGCCACCAATGGCGTCAACATGACCAAGCTGGAAAGCTACATGGTCGACGGCAACTTCTTCGCCACGCAGTTCTATGCCGATGTCGACGGCCATCCCGATGACCGCAACCTGGCCTTCGCGCTGGACGAGCTGAAATTCTTCTCGCGCGAATTCCGCATCGTCGGCGTCTATCCCGGCCATCCCTTCCGCGCCAGCTATGGCGAGGCGCCGGAGTAGTTTTGATTCTCCCGGACGCGCCGTAACGCACTCCACGCTGCTACGCGGAGCCGGGGAATGCGCCCGCGCTACGCCGCCACGTGATGCAATTGAAACGCGTCCGCCAGCAGCGAATACGACTTCTTGCGCGCTTCATGGTCGGTCACCGCGGTGATGACCATCAGCTCGTCGGCCTGGCTGGACGTGATCAGTGGCTGTAGCTTCTGCATCACCGTGGCCGGGCTGCCGACGAACAATCGCGCCCGGTTGCGGGCGATCGCGACACGCTCGCGCTCGGTGTAGGGATATGCCAGCGCCTCCTCGACGCTCGGCAGCGGCGCGTATTCGCCGCGGTCGCGGCGCAGTCGGTTGAGATCGGCGGATGACGCGAGCCGTTCGGCTTCCGCGTCGGTATCGGCGGTGATCACCGCCACCGCCAGAATGCCCAGCGGCGCACGACGCCAGCGCGACGGCTGGAAGCGCGCGCGATAATGCACCAGCGCGTCGGCGGCATCGAAAGATGCAAAATGGTGCGCGAAGGCAAAGCCCATCCCGACCTGCGCGGCCAGTTCCGAGCTGTAATCACTGGAACCGAGCAAAAAGATCGGCGGCAGGGGCACGTCGTCCGGCATCGCCACCACCTTGTTGTAGGGATGACCGGGCGGAAATTCGCGGGTTTCCCACAGCACCAGTTCGCTCAGCCGCTCCAGAAAATCATCGCCGTCGCGGGTATCGAGCCGGCTCCGCAGCGCATGCGCCGTTGCGCCATCTGTGCCAGGGGCGCGGCCAAGCCCGAGATCAATGCGGCCGGGAAACAGCGCCTCCAGCATCTTGAAGCGCTCGGCCACCATCAAAGGCGCGTGGTTCGGCAGCATCACGCCGCCGGAGCCCACCCGGATGCGCTTCGTCACCGCGGCGATCTGGCCGATCAGGATGTCCGGTGCCGGGCTCGCGACCGAGGCGAGGTTGTGGTGCTCGGCCAGCCAGTAACGGACAAAGCCGAGTCGATCGGCGTGTACCGCCAGATCGATGCTGTTGCGCAGGGCCGCCGCGGGCGGCGTGCCGGATGTGACGACCGAGAGGTCGAGAATGGACAACGGGATCATGGCACCGGTTTAAGCCAACCCCGCGCGCGGATCAAAGGCTCCGGAAGGATCTTCGGAGAGCGAACGGGCGGCACAGAGACAGCGGGACTTATGGGACGATACTGCAGACTTCTCCGAGAATAGTAGACCTGCCCACTTAAGGAAAATTAATCATGTGACCGCATTTAGATCTATTTTATATGTTTTTGGCACGTATACGGAATTAAACGGCTGGTCCAAACGCTACCCCGATCTGCCCATCAGAAATTTCTGAGGATAAATTTTCCAGCAATATTGGACCTGTTGGGCCACTTCCCACGCACATCTGATCCAGGATGGGCTATTTCGGCTACCTGTTCCAGACTATGTTATTGCGGTGCACTGGCGGTCGTTACCCGCCCTTTGACCGGTTGCGGCCCTTGGGCGCCCGCGTGGAGTTGACAACATGAGTGAGATCGCCCCGCCAACCAAGCTGCCCAACATCTCGTTCGAGTTCTTCCCGCCGAAGACCGAGGAGATGGAGCGCGGCCTCTGGGAGACCATCACGCGTCTCGCGCCGCTGAACCCGAATTTCGTCTCCGTCACCTATGGTGCCGGCGGCTCCACCCGCGAGCGCACCCATTCGACCATCTCCCGGATTCTCAAGGAGACCGATCTCGTTCCCGCCGCGCACTTGACCTGCGTCAACGCGCCGAAGGGCGATGTTGACGATGTGGTGGCGCAATATCATCAGGTCGGCGTCCGCCATATCGTGGCGTTGCGCGGCGATCCAACCACCGGGATTGGTTCCACCTACGCCGCCCATCCGGACGGCTACCAGAATTCGGCCGATCTCGTCGCCTCGATCAAACAGCGTTATCCGGACATCGACGTCACCGTTTCGGCCTATCCGGAAAAGCATCCCGAGAGCCCCGACTTCGACGCCGATATCGACGTGCTGAAGGCCAAGGTCGATGCCGGGGCGACCCGCGCCATCACCCAGGTGTTCTTCGACAATGATTTGTACTTCCGCTACCTCGACCGCGTCCGCGCCCGCGGCATCGATATTCCGATCCTGCCCGGCATCATGCCGATGCATAATTTCAAGCAGGCGCGTAATTTTGTCACCCGTGCCGGCACGACTGTGCCGGACTGGCTTTCGGCCAAGTTCGAGGGCCTCGACGATGACGCCGAGACCCGCAAGCTGGTCGCGGCCACCGTGGCCGCGGGGCAAGTGCAGAAACTCGCCAAGCACGGCGTCACCGACTTCCATTTCTACACCATGAACCGCGCCGACCTCGTCTTCGCCATCAGCCATCTGCTTGGCTTCCGGCCGACCGGCGTGCGGAAAGCAGCCTGATATGACCATTCCCGTCTCCGAAAAGCGTACCGCCCTGCTCGCCGCGGCCGCCGAGCGCATCCTCGTGCTCGACGGCGCGATGGGCACCATGATCCAGGGCCTCAATTTCGACGAGGCCGCCTTTCGCGGCGAGCGCTACAAGGATTTTCACCGCGACCTGCGCGGCAACAACGATCTTTTGATCCTCACCCAGCCGCGGGCGATCGAGGACATCCACGCCGAATATCTGCGCGCCGGCGCCGACATTGTCGCTACCAACACTTTTTCGTCGACCTCGATCGCCCAGGCCGATTACGACCTCGCCACCATCGCCTATGAGATGAGTTTTGAGGGCGCCCGCCTGGCGCGTAACGCTGCCAACAAGGTTTCCGCCGAGGACGGCCGACCGCGCTTCGTCGCCGGCGCCATCGGCCCGACCAACCGCACCGCCTCGATTTCCCCGGACGTCTCTTCGCCCGGTTATCGCGCCGTCACCTTCGACGACCTGCGCCTTGCGTATAGCGAGCAGATCAACGGCCTGCTCGATGGCGGCGCCGACCTGCTGCTGCTGGAGACCATCTTCGACACGCTGAACGCCAAGGCTGGCCTCTACGCCATCGCGGAAATCTGCGAGGCGCGCGGCATCGACGTGCCCGTCATGATCTCCGGCACCATCACCGATAAATCCGGTCGCCTGCTATCCGGGCAATTGCCGGAAGCGTTCTGGAATTCGGTGTGTCACGCTAAGCCGGCGACCATCGGCTTCAACTGCGCGCTCGGCGCCGAAGATCTCCGCGCGCATATCGCCGACATTGGCCGCGTCGCCGACACGCTGGTCTGCGCCTATCCGAATGCCGGCCTTCCGAACGAATTCGGCGCCTATGACGAGAGCCCGGAATTCATGGCCGGGCTGATCGGCGAATTCGCGCAAGCAGGCCTCGTCAACATTGTCGGCGGCTGCTGCGGCACCACGCCGGACCACATCGCTGCGATCGCCAGGGCTGTCGCGCCGCACAGGCCCCGCATCGTGCCGACGATCGAACCGCGGCTGCGCCTGTCCGGTCTGGAGCCGTTCGACCTCACGCCTGCAATCCCTTTCGTCAATATAGGCGAGCGCACCAACGTTACCGGCTCCGCCAGATTCCGCAAGCTGGTCACCGCAGGCGATTACACTGCCGCGCTGCAGGTCGCCCGCGACCAGGTCGAGAACGGCGCCCAAATCATCGACGTCAACATGGATGAAGGTCTGCTCGACTCCGAAGCCGCGATGGTCACGTTTCTGAATCTCGTCGCCGCCGAGCCGGACATCGCCCGCGTCCCGGTCATGGTCGACTCCTCGAAATTCTCTGTGATCGAAGCCGGCCTGAAATGCGTGCAGGGCAAGCCGGTGGTGAACTCGATCTCGATGAAGGAAGGCGAGGCCAAATTCATCCACGAGGCAAAGATCGCGCGCCGCCACGGTGCCGCCGTCGTGGTCATGGCATTCGACGAGGTCGGTCAGGCCGACACCTTTGCGCGCAAGACCGAGATCTGCAAACGCGCTTATGACATTCTGGTGGACCAGCTCGACTTCCCGCCGGAAGACATCATCTTCGATCCCAACATCTTTGCCATCGCGACCGGCTTGGAAGAGCACAACAATTACGGCGTCGATTTCATCGAGGCGACGCGCTGGATTCGCCAGAACCTGCCGCATGCGCATATTTCCGGCGGCGTCTCGAATCTCTCGTTCTCGTTCCGCGGCAACGAGCCGGTACGCGAGGCGATGCATTCGGTGTTCCTGTATCACGCCATCAAGGCCGGCATGGACATGGGCATCGTCAATGCCGGACAGATGATCGTCTATGACGACATCGATCCCGACCTGCGCCAGGTCTGCGAGGACGTGATCCTGAATCGCGATCCAGGCGCCTCCGAGCGGCTGCTGGAAATGGCGGAGAAATTCCGCGGCCAGGGCAAGGAGGTCAAGGAAAAGGACCTCGCCTGGCGCGAATGGCCGGTGGAGAAGCGGCTTTCCCACGCGCTGGTGCATGGCATCACCGAATATATCGATGAGGATACCGAAGCCGCGCGTCTGACCGTGGTGCGCCCGCTGCATGTCATCGAAGGCCCGCTGATGGACGGTATGAACATCGTCGGCGACCTGTTTGGCGACGGCAAGATGTTCCTGCCGCAGGTGGTGAAGTCGGCGCGCGTGATGAAGCAGGCGGTAGCCTGGCTGATGCCGTTCATGGAGCAGGAGAAGGCTGACAATCTCAAGGCCGGCATCACCGGTGACGGTCGCAAGAATGCAGGAAAGATCGTGCTCGCCACCGTCAAGGGCGACGTCCACGACATCGGCAAGAACATCGTCGGCATTGTTCTCCAGTGCAACAACTTCGAAGTGATCGATCTCGGTGTCATGGTGCCGGCAGCCAAGATCATCGAGACCGCGAAGGCCGAGAATGCCGACATCATCGGGCTCAGCGGCCTGATCACGCCGTCGCTCGACGAAATGAGCTTCCTCGCAGCCGAACTGCAACGCCAGGGCCTGAACGTGCCGTTGCTGATCGGTGGCGCGACCACCAGCCGGGTCCATACCGCGGTCAAGATCGACCCCAATTATCGCAACGGCCCGGTTATACATGTCAACGACGCCAGCCGCGCCGTCGGCGTGGCGTCGTCGCTGATGTCCGCGGATCGCCGCGACGCCTATGCCGCCGAGATCCGTACCGACTATGCCAAGATTTCCGCGGCGCATTTCCGCGCCCAGGCCGACAAGAAGCGGCTGAAGCTGTCGGATGCCCGCGCCAATGCGCTTGTGATCGATTTTTCCAAGACAACACCCGCGAAGCCGAGCTTCATTGGCATCAAGAGCTTCAGCGACTACTCGCTAAAGGAACTGGCCGACTACATCGACTGGACCCCATTCTTCCAGACATGGGAGCTGGCCGGACGTTTCCCCGCCATTCTCACCGACAAAGTCGTTGGAGAGGTCGCGTCGTCGCTTTATGCCGACGCGCAAAAAATGCTGAAGCAGATCGTCGATGAGAAATGGTTCACCGCCAAGGCGACGGTGGGCTTCTGGCCGGCCAATGCGGTCGGCGACGATATCCAGCTCTATGCCGACGAGAGCCGCATGGCGCCGATCGCGACCATGCACACGCTGCGGCAGCAACTGGTGAAGCGCGACGGTCGCTTCAACGCCGCGCTGTCGGACTTCATCGCGCCGGTCACTTCAGGTGTGCCGGATTACATCGGTGCCTTCGTGGTCACCGCCGGAATCGGCGAGGACATCATCGCCGACCGTTTCAAGAACGCCAATGATGATTACTCTTCGATCCTGTGCAAGGCGCTGGCCGATCGCCTCGCCGAGGCCTTCGCCGAGCGGATGCATCTGCGCGTGCGCACCGAATTGTGGGGCACAGCGCCGGACGAAAAGCTGTCGATCAACGATTTGATCCTGGAAAAGTACCAGGGCATCCGGCCTGCGCCCGGCTATCCCGCGCAGCCCGATCACACCGAGAAGGCGACGTTGTTCCGGCTGCTGGATGCCGAGAACACCGCCGGCGTGACGCTGACCGAAAGCTACGCGATGTGGCCGGGCTCGTCGGTATCGGGCCTGTATTTCGGCCACCCCGAAAGCTATTATTTCGGCGTCGGCAAGATCGAGCGCGACCAGGTCGAGGACTATGCCACGCGTAAGGGCTGGACCGTGACCGAGACCGAACGCTGGCTGGCCCCGGTGCTGAACTACATTCCGAGCCAGGACCAGTCCGAGCAGGGCCGCCGCCTCCGGGAGGCCACCGCGCCACCCGTATCGACCCCGGCGCCGGCCAATGACATCGCCGCGAGGGAAATCGCCTCGCATCCGCCAGGCTGCAATTGCGCGGTGCATCTGACATATCGCGGCAAGGCGGTGGGAGCCAAGGGACGCTGACACCGCGCCTGCGAAACCGCTCCCGCAGGGCGCCCTTCAAGAGAGACGCGACCTAAGCCGCATCGCATATTGCGCTGTGTTCGCAGCGATTGGTGGTGTAACGGTGGGCTTTCTTGTCCAGATTGTCCCTACCGGTTCGCATGTTCCTGATCCTTATTATCGCGGCCGCCATCGCCGTCATCTGGCTGGCCGAGCGCAGCGTCGAGCATCTCGTGTTGGCGATTGCCGCGCTATGTTTCGGCGCGGCGGCCCTGCTGCTCGCCGTGGCCGATCTGGAACGCGCCATCTTGCTGGCCGTGATACTGGCGATAGCGATCTTCGCTGCCTCGCACGTCAAATACGGACATAGCGGACTGAAGCTGCTGGTCACCGACTTGCCGCTGCTGTTTGCCGGCACGACGCCGTTCTTTCTCGTGCAATATCCGCTAGCGGTCGCGGGCGTCGTGGTCGGAGGCATGGCACTCGTCCTGGCCGGGGGAGCGATTATTCTCTATGCGAGCGGAACGCCGGTTTTGCTGGAAACGCGCATCCTCATTCTGGTGTCCGCTTCGATCGGACTGGTGCTGGCGACCAGGGCCGGTGACGGGGCGGCTTCCTGCCTGCGGCTGGTGACCAGACGGCGCGGCTTTTTGTCGACCTTCGTGGCCTCGCTGCTCGACCCGCATTCGTGGCAGACCTTCAGAGGCCTGACGATGAGCGACATTGCCAGGGAGCCCTTGCCGCTGCTGGCCGCCGTGCCAGCGCGCACGCCCACGTTTCCCGACATCATCATCATCCAGCACGAATCGATCTTCGACCCGCGTATCTACGGCCTGCCGGTCGAACCGACCGTCGAGGCGTTTCTGTCGCCGCCGAACGGTCTGTACGGCCGTCTCAACGTCGACATTTTTGGCGGTGGATCCTGGCAATCGGAATTCAGCGTGCTGACCGGGCTGTCCAGCGCGAGTTTCGGCTCCAGCGCCTATCATCTCTTCACCCGCGGCGTCGGCCGGTTTCGCAACAGCCTGCCGCAGACCCTGTCGGGGCTCGGCTACGAGACCATGCTGGCGTCGAGTTGCCGGCGTAATTTTCTCAATTATGATGCGTTCTACGGCTCGATCGGCATGGGCGCGCGCCTCTTCACCGATGACCTGCCGCCACCCTTCGATATCGCCCGGTTCGAGACGACGCATTCCGACGCGCAGTTCTTGCCGGCGGCGATCGGCGCTTTCGCGGAACGTATCGATGGCCATGACGCACCACGGTTTCTCTATGCGCTGACGAATTTCAATCACGGACCGCACAACCGGCGGCTGGTGCCCCCCGAACAATTCGAGCGCGAGC
>NZ_JANXTC010000268.1:0-3286 GCF_025356345.1 Tardiphaga sp. | reverse complement strand
CCGGGGCAAAATAGCTCAGCACGCCATCGGCGCCGGCGCGCTTGAAGCCGAGCAGGCTTTCCATCATCGCGCGGTCGCCGTCGATCCAGCCATTATTGGCGGCGGCCATGATCATCGCGTATTCGCCGGACACCTGGTAGGCGAAGGTCGGCACCGCGAAATTGTCCTTCACGCGGCGGATGATGTCGAGATAGGGCATGCCGGGCTTCACCATCACCATGTCGGCGCCTTCGGCGAGATCGAGTTCGACCTCGCGCAGCGCCTCGTCGGAATTGGCCGAATCCATCTGGTAGGTGCGCTTGTCGCCGGTCAGCGTCTTGGCCGAGCCGATCGCGTCGCGGAACGGGCCGTAGAAGGCCGAGGCGTATTTCGCGGCATAGGCCATGATCTGCACGTCGAGGAAACCGGCGGCATCCAGACCGGCGCGGATCGCGGCGACGCGGCCGTCCATCATGTCGGAGGGCGCGATGACGTCGCAGCCGGCCTCCGCCTGCACCAGCGCCTGGCGCACCAAGACGGCGACGGTCTCGTCGTTGAGGATGCGTCCATCGCGCAGCAGCCCGTCATGGCCATGGCTGGTGAAGGGGTCGAGCGCCACGTCGCACAAGATTCCGAGTTCGGGAAATTCCTGCTTGATGGCGCGTACCGACTGGCACACCAGATTGCCGCCATTGCAGGCCTCGGAGCCGACATCGTCGCGCAGCGACGGCTCGGTATAGGGGAACAGCGCGATGCAGGGGATATCGAGCTTCATGGCGCGCTCGGCGTCGCGCACCGCCTGGTCGACGCTGAGGCGCTGCACGCCGGGCATCGAGGCGATGTCGGCCCGCGTATTGTGACCGTCGATCACGAATAGCGGCCAGATCAGGTCGTCGGTGGTCAGCACGTTCTCGCGCACCAGCCGGCGGGCCCATTCGGATTTGCGGTTGCGGCGCGGGCGCACGGTCAGCTCGAGCGACGGGGCGGTGGTGAACGGTTGCAAGGAGGGATCGCGCATCTCGATGGGTCGCCCGAATTTGATCGCCATGTACCGTCTCTCCTGAAACCGCGCAGATTTGACACCTTCCAACCCTAGCACCCCGAGCCCCGGTTCGTCACCGCGGACCACACGGTCCGGGCAATTGATTTTGCCGCCCCGAAGGCCCACAAAACCCCCATGAAGCGAGATGTCCTTTCCTTTTCGTCCGGTGGCCCCGATGCCTGAGCCCATGTCACGCGATCCGACGACGCGCGACCGTGCGATGTCGGTGGCGGCGATCTCCTCGGAGCGGATCGAATCCGACGAGAACGCCTGGACCAGGCGACTGGTACTGTTCCTGCGCGTGATGGCGGTGCTGTCGATGGGGCAGGGCCTGTATCACTGGGCGCAGGTCACCGGCTTCGTCGGCACCGAGGACGAAGCCTTCGAAGTGCAGAGCATGGCGTGGCAGACCTCCACCGTCTATTTCGCGGTGATCGAACTGGTCGGCGCGGTCGGGCTGTGGCTGGCGACGCCATGGGGCGCGGTGGTATGGCTCACCACGGTGGTATCGATGGCGGTGATCGAACTGATGTTTCCGACCATCTATGGCGGCAACCTGTTGGTCGTCGGCATCCAGGCGGCGTTTCTCGCCGCCTATCTGGCGCTGGCCTGGATGGCCGCGCGCGAGCGGCCGCCATAGCGCGAGGCGTCGGTCGCTTTCCTGCAAGCAATGCGGGTGTCCTTGCTCGCGCATGATGCACCCGTCGGATTTCAGAACTTGAATTTCCATCGCGCGTCGAATGATAAACGCGCAGCACCCGATTTGCGGCGACAAGCGGCGCCGATTGCGTAAAATTTTCGGATTATTCCAGCGGTCTGAAATCGTAACGTTTGAGTCACCCTAACGCCGCGGTCACTTGTGTTACGCCAACCTTTCAAATTTGAGCGATGCTGTTTCGCAATGCGACAGAATCCGCGGACAAAGCTGGAACGGGCCGCGCGCAGCATGAATCAAACGTTGCAAAAAGCCCTTTATTCATGGGCTTAATACGCGATTCACCGTCGCAAATTCATGATCTCTTTATTGTCTTATTTAAGCGGTTGTTGAAGCGCGCCCCTTAAGTTGGCCCTATCAGACGGGACAAAAGTTTCGTCGAATAAGTCGATAAAAACGACAACAGGGGTCAGTCATGATGAAAGCCGTAGCCACGGTAGAAAGCGTCGATCTTGTTCCGGGACAGGCACCGGTGCAGCCGCTTTACCTCGAGGCCTTGACGCTGGTGGAGCGTCTGCATCGCCGCCTGCTCGATGTCATCAAGGACGAGTTCGATCGCCGCGGCCGCGCTGATATCAACTCGGTACAGGCGCTGCTGCTGTACAATATCGGCGACAAGGAATTGACCGCCGGCGAGCTGCGCACCCGCGGCTACTATCTCGGCTCCAACGTCTCCTACAATCTGAAGAAGCTCGTCGAGCTCGGCTTCCTCGATCATCAGCGTTCGCGCGTCGATCGCCGCTCGGTGCGCATTCGCCTGACCGCGCAGGGCCAGGAAATCCGCCACATCGTCGACGCGCTGTATCAGAAGCACGTCAAGACGGTGGAGCAGGTCGGCGGCATTTCCAACGAGGAATTCGCCACGTTGAACAAGTCGCTGCACCGCCTCGAGCGTTTCTGGACCGACCAGATCCTCTATAGACTATGAGCTTGTGAACGTTACAGAATTCGTTTTTCAGCGTTCCGTTACAGGGCGATAAAATGCAGCAAAATGCATTCCGGGGCATACCGGGTCGTTCCACTTCCGTTTCAGCCGGTGCCCTCCGGCTCCCGAGTGCCCGAAAGAGGCAACGGATCTTTACCTCGCTGGGATGCACCCCCGCGTAATCCTCCAAGCCAAAGGCGCCCCCGGGCGCCTTTTTCTTTGGGCTACCTACAGCCCTGCGGAGCCCTATGGATAAGCAAAAGGCCCTGCCGAGGGGGACGGCAGGGCCTTCGCGCCGGGAGCCTTAGAAGGCTCTACCGTCAGAGATTCCCAGATAGGCGCGCGGCGCCTAATTGCAAGGTGGGCAAGGTGGCGGCTCCATGCCCCATACACAGGTCTTTCTGTGAGCCCGTGTGGCGTACAACAAACGCAGGACCGGAGGCGCCACCCATCGGGGGGTGGGCGTTTGGCGTATGGTCGCGTAGCGACGGGGCTTCGATAAATCACTGGCAGATGAGCTGCACCCGGTTCTGTTGACACCGGCTTAGACTAATCCCGCTCTTTGCTCGAACTCCATAGGGCTCAGATATCCAATGGTCGAGTGACGCCGCTTCGGATTATAGAA
>NZ_JANXTC010000238.1:0-13194 GCF_025356345.1 Tardiphaga sp. | reverse complement strand
GCGAAAAGGGCAACCACACCCCGGCGCTGATCCTGTCCGCGCTCGGCCAGGTCGACGACCGCATCAAGGGCCTGCGGGCCGGCGGCGACGACTATTTGCCGAAACCCTACGCCTTTGCCGAATTGCTGGCCCGGGTCGAGGTGTTGTCGCGGCGCAATGGCGGCCCGGCCGAGGAAACCAGCTACCGCGTCGGCGATCTCGAACTTGACCGGCTGTCACACCGCGTCAACCGCGGACCAGAGGAACTGACGCTGCAGCCGCGCGAATTCCGGCTGCTCGAATATCTGATGAAGCACGCCGGCCAGGTGGTGACCCGCACCATGCTGCTGGAAAATGTCTGGGACTATCACTTCGATCCGCAGACCAACGTCATCGACGTCCATATCTCGCGGCTGCGCTCCAAGATCGACAAGGGCTTCGACCGCCCGCTGCTGCATACGATCCGCGGCGCCGGCTATATGATCCGCGACGGCATGAAATAAAGCGGATCTGGATTATTACTCCACCACGTCATATTGACCGCGCAGCACATAGGCCATGGCGCGGACGCGGTCGCGCCAGATCCGGGCGTCGCCGACGCGACCCGCGGCCGGCGTGATGCGTAGCATCGCATTCCAGGGCCGCTCGCCATACACCGTCACCTCAAACCCCTGACGCGGGCAGCCATCGATCGAGCGTAGTGCGCGCAAAATAATCTCCGCCATTTCGGACTTGCTGCGGGTCTGCTCGCCCTCGATGGAAAGTTGCGGTTCCAGCAATTCCGGCGCGCCGGCCATGATGGCAGGGCCGATCCCGTCGTCAGAGGCAGGGGGCGTTTCGGCAGGATCGGAACCGCCCGACTTGCCCATCAGCCGCTCGACAAGGCTCATCAGCCCGTAATCGCGTTCGTTCGGCTGTGCCACTGGACATCCATGAGGGTTGGCATCGCTTCAGTGTAGATGCAGGCGCGGCCCATTGTCGACCGCCGAGTTGCGAGCGCTGCCTGACCCGGTTGCGAACAGGCCGAACGCCTCCGTGTCGCGATCATGACGCTTCGGCGGCACATGTCGCGCGGCCCGGCTTGCGTAAGATCAAAACGGCCAGCCCGCAGGCGTGCTTAAAAATACCTACGACGGCGACACATTCGTATTCGCAGGTGTTAAATGAATTTCCATTCTCCTGCATTCTGGCATGAACGCCCGCATCTGTTCGCTTCGATGCCCCGACCATCGGTCAGCCGCCGCGCCCTGATGGCCGCGTTGCCGTTGGCGATCGGCCTGATCATGGCGCTGTTGCCGCCCCCGCCGGGGCTTGCGCAATATAGCTGGTGGTACCTGTCGCTGTTCGTCACCGTTATCGTCGGCCTGATCGTCGAGCCGGTGCCCGCGGCGGCGGTAGGCTTTCTCGGCGTGACCGCCGCCGCCGTACTGTCGCGTTTCGTGCTGTATTCGCCCGCGCAACTTGCCGCGGCGGGTTTCAATCCCAACAGTGCGGCTATCTCCTGGGCGCTGAGCGGCTTTTCCAATTCGACGGTTTGGCTGATCTTTTCGGCCTTCGTATTTTCGCTGGGTTACGAAAAAACCGGGCTCGGCAAGCGCGTCTCGCTGCTACTGTTGTCGCGTCTGGGCGGACGGAGCCTGACGCTGGGTTACGCCGTGATGCTGGCCGATCTGGTGCTGGCCCCGTTCACGCCGTCCAACACGGCGCGCAGTGGCGGCACGATATTTCCGGTGATCAAGAACATTCCGGAATTCTACCAGTCGCTGCCCAACGACCCGTCGTCGCGGCGGATCGGCAGCTATCTGATGTGGACGGCGATCGCCTCGACCTGCATCACCAGTTCGATGTTCCTGACCGGCCTCGCGCCCAATCTTCTCGCGGTGGAGCTGGTACGCAAGACGGCGCATATCGAGCTCGCCTGGGGGCAGTGGTTCCTGACTTTCCTGCCGGTCGCGATGGTGCTTCTGCTGACCACGCCGGCGCTGGCCTATGTGCTCTATCCCCCCGAGGTCAAGACATGCCCGGAAGTCCCGGCCTGGGCGCGCGACGAACTCGGCAAGCTCGGCCGCCTGTCGATCAAGGAAATGGTGCTGATCGGCCTCGTGCTGCTGGCGCTCGGCCTGTGGATCTTCGGCAGCAGCTTCATTGATCCGACCACGGCGGCGCTGCTGGTCGTCGGCCTGCTGGTGGTGACGCGCACGATCGGCTGGACCGACGTGCTGGAGGACAAGCCGGCCTTCAACACGCTGATCTGGTTCGGCACGCTGGTCGCATTGGCGGGCGGGCTGGCGCAGACCGGCGTGATCGCCTGGCTGGCGGCACAGGTCGGCCCGGTGCTGGCGACGTTGCCGCCATTGGGCGGATTGATCGGGCTGATCGTGCTGTTCTTCCTGCTGCACTACCTGTTCGCCAGCGTCACCGCCCATGTCACCGCCTTGCTGCCGCTGATGCTGACGGTGGCGGCCAAGATTCCTGGTCTGCCGATGGACAAGGCCGCGCTCGCTTTGTGCCTGACGCTCGGCATCATGGGCATCATCTCGCCCTATGGCACCGGCCCGAGCCCGGTCTATGCCGGCAGCGGCTTCCTGCCGGGTTCCGATTACTGGCGGCTCGGCGCCATCTTCGGCGGCTACAACCTCATGATTTTCCTGCTGGTCGGCGTACCGACCCTGCTCTTTCTCTGATCGGAAGACCCATGGACCATTTTGACGCCGATATCCTGATCCTCGGCGCTGGCGGCGCCGGCCTTCGGGCGGCGATTGCCGCGGCCGAGTCCGCGCCCGAATTGACCGTCGCGCTGGTCTCGAAAGTGTATCCGATGCGCAGCCATACGGTGGCGGCGGAAGGCGGCTCGGCCGGCGTGGTGCAGTCGCACGACAGTCTCGACAACCACTTCAACGACACCGTCTCCGGCGGCGACTGGCTGTGCGAGCAGGACGTCGTCGAATACTTTGTCGAGCACTGTACGCGCGAGATGGTGCAGCTCGAACATTGGGGCTGCCCGTGGAGCCGCAAGCCGGATGGCCACATCAATGTGCGGGCGTTCGGTGGGATGAAGATCGAGCGTACCTGGTTCGCCGCCGACCGCAGCGGTTTCCATATTCTTCATACGTTGTTCCAGACCTCCACCCGGTTTCCCTCGATCAAGCGTTTCGACGAATTCTTTTGCGTCGATCTGCTGGTGGAGGACGGCCGCGTCCAGGGCGCCGTGATGCTGTCGCTGACGACCGGCGAATTCACCACCATTCATGCCCGCGCGGTCGTGATCGCCACCGGCGGCGCGGGGCGCGTGTTCCGGCAGAACACCAATGGCGGCATCGTCACCGGCGATGGCATGGCGATGGCCTACCGCCACGGCGCGCCGCTGCGCGACATGGAATTTGTGCAGTACCATCCGACCTGCCTGCCCGGAACCGGCATCCTGATTACCGAGGCTTGCCGCGGCGAGGGCGCCTTTCTTCTCAACAAGAACGGCGAGCGCTATCTGCAGGATTATGGGCTCGGGCCAGCCGAGCCCAAGCCGCACAACAAATACATGGAGCTCGGACCACGCGACCGCCTCAGCCAGGCGTTCTGGCACGAGCAGCGCAAGGGCAACACCGTCACCACGCCGCAGGGCGAAGCGGTGTTGCTGGATCTGCGCCATCTCGGACGCGCCAAGATCATGGAGCGCTTGCCGCTGATCTACGATCTGGCCGAGAAATTCATGGCCGTCGATCCCGCGGTCACGCCGATCCCGGTACGGCCGGCGGTGCATTACACGATGGGCGGCATTGAGGTCGACATCAACACCGCGTCGCCGCTGTCCGGTCTGTTCGCCGCCGGCGAATGCTCAAGCGTCGGCATCCATGGTGCTAACCGGCTTGGCTCAAATTCGCTGGCCGAATTATCGGTGTTTGGCCGCGTCGCCGGCGAACAGGCGGTGGCATTTGCCCGCGGCAGTTCGGCGGCCCGCCGCTCCGACCAGGCCGCGGCCGTCGAAGCCAAGGCGCTGGCGCTGCTCGATCAGAAGGGTCGTGGCGAACATCACGCAACGCTGCGGGCAGAGATGGGCGCCAGCATGGAAAATGGCTGCGGTATCTACCGGCTCGGACCGGAAATGCAGCAGACCTGCGACAAGCTCGCGGAGCTCAAGCAGCGCTATTCCGGGATCACGCTGGAAGACAAGTCGCGTGCCTGGAACACCGATTGGGTGACCGCGATCGAACTCGGCTTCCAGCTCGACGTCGCGCAGGCGATGGCGCATTCGGGTCTCGCGCGCACCGAATCCCGCGGCGCCCACCAGCGCCTCGACGGTTTCGACAAGCGCGACGATGCCAATTTCCTGCGTCACAGCCTGGCGAATTACCAGGGCGACGCGGCGCCCGTGATCACCTACGGGCCGGTGAAAATTACCAAGTCGCCGCCGGCGCAGCGCGCTTATGGCGCGCTCGGCGAGCATGAAGAACCCGCGCGCAATCAGATGCCTCCGACCGCGGCGCCGTCTCCAGATCCCAAGGATGTCGTGAATGTCTGATACCATGATCCGTTCCAAGACGATCGAATTGCGCGTGCTGCGCTATCGTCCGGCCTCGGACGAAGCGCCCGTCTTCGTCAGCTATCTCGTTCCTTATTCCGACGACATGTCGGTGTTGCAGGCGCTGCAATCCATCAAGGACTCGCAGGACGGCAGCCTGTCGTTCCGCTGGTCGTGCCGGATGGCGATCTGCGGCAGCTGCGGCATGATGATCAACGGCGAGCCGAAACTGGCCTGCAATACATTTATCCGCGATCTCGCCGGCAGCGCCTTGGTCATCGAACCGCTGCAGAATTTTCCAATCGAGCGCGACCTCGTGGTGTCGGTGGGCGATTTCGTCAAGAAGATCGAGAGCATCTATCCCTTCATCGTACCCAAGGTCGAAAAGCCGATCGAGGACGGCGCCTATTTGCAGACGCCGGCGCAGATGGCGGCGTATGAATCGTTCAGCGACTGCATCAACTGCATGCTGTGCTACGCGGCGTGTCCACAATTCGGCGCCAACCCGGATTTCATCGGCCCCGGCGCGATGGCCATGCTGCAACGCTACAACGGCGACTCCCGCGACGGCGGTCAGCCGCTGCGACTCGACCAGATCCATGGCGAGGACGGGGTGTGGGCCTGCACGGCCGTGGGGATCTGCTCGGAAGTTTGCCCCAAACAGGTCGATCCGGCCAACGCGGTCAACCAGAACAAGACCAACAGCGCGCTGGATTTCTTCCTGCACGCCGTGCGGCCGGGAGTCCGGTCATGAGCGAGCGTCGCCCGTTTCACCGCGTCCAGTCGCGCACCTGGTGGGCTCGCAAGCCCTATCTTGCTTATACGCTGCGCGAGATGACCGGCGTCGCCGTCGCGCTCTACGGCGCGAGCCTGCTGGCCGCTCTTGTCTGCCTGTGGCGTGGGCCGGAAACCTTCGAGGCCTATCGGCGGGTCGTCGCCAGCGACGCAGCCTTGCTGGTCCATCTGATCCTGCTCGCCGCGGTGCTCTGGCACGTCATCACCTGGTTCCAGATCCTGCCCAAGACCATGCCGAAGCTGATTCTTGGCGGCCAGCTGATCCCGCCCTCGCGGGTCACCGCGGTGGCGCTGCTGTTCGCCGGTGCCTGTTCGATCGGCCTGCTGGCCGCCGTCATCATGATCGGAGTGCTGTCGTGAAACATATCATCGCGGTTCACCGCGTACCGAAACGAACGGTGGCACCGCTGTTCTGGCTGTTGTTCGGCGCCGGCGGCATGCTGTCCGCGCTGTTTGGCCCCGCGCTGATCATCGTGACGGGAATCATGCTGCCGCGTGGCTGGGGCGTGCCCGCGAACCTTGCCGATTATGCCCATGTGCTGGCGTTCGCCCGCAATCCGTTCGCCAAGCTCGTGCTGCTGGCGGTGATCGTGCTGTTCTTCTGGCATGGCGCCGAGCGGATCTTTCTGACTCTCAAGGACATGCGCGCCGGCAATCTGCTGGTGTTGCGCCTGATGACCTATGGCGTCGCGGCCGTGCTGACGCTGGCAACCGCCGCGCTGCTGCTGGCCATCGGATTTTGATCGGCCTCGCCACCTATTCCATTCCCCAGGGAGACATGCACTTGCTTGACTTGACCGCGATGGAACTGGCCGCCAGGCCAATTCCCGACTATCTGCGCAATGTCTACACGTGGGCCTATCTGACACCGTGGCTCACCGGAATCCTGGATCGGCAGATCGTTGTTCAGGCGATTCTCTGGGGCAATGCCCAGCGACTGATCGGGGATGTGCTGGCGGCGGTGAAGCCCGGCGACCGGATCTTTCAGCCAGCCGCCGTCTATGGCAGCTTCTCCCGCCAACTCGCGAACCAGATCGGACGGCGCGGGCATCTTGAAGTCCGTGATATCGCCCCTCTGCAGGTCGCATTGACGCGCCAGAAGCTGACCAACCTGCCGCAGGCGCATGTGGCGCGTGGCGATGCGGTCGATCCCGACCAGAGCGAATATGACGCCGTAACGTGCTTTTTCCTGCTCCACGAGGTACCCGACGACATCAAGATCCAGATTGTGCCGGCGATGCTTGGGCTGGTGCGGCCGGGCGGGCGGGTGATCTTTGTCGACTATCATCGGCCAAACCGTTGGCACCCGCTGAAGCCGCTGATGAAACTCGTCTTCACATGGCTCGAACCTTTTGCGCTGGCGATGTGGTCGCAGGAAATCGAACAACTCGCGGGCCCCGGCGCGGCCGCTTTCCGCTGGAGCAAACGCACCCGTTTCAACGGCATGTATCAGGTCGTGATCGCGGAGCGTGTCTCTGTCGCGGTGTCCGATGCCGGGACCGAAACCGAACGGCAGTCCATACCCAATTGGGCGGGTCCCGACCCGATCGGCGAACCTGGCATCAAGCGCCCGCTGGAGCCGTGCCGATTGCCCGCTGATACATTACCAACGTCTCATGATCCGGCGCTGTCAGTGTAAGCTGGCGGCTGCTAGGATAATCTGAGATCGGCGCGGCAGGTCGCGACGGTCGATGAGAGTTCATTCGTGACGGCCTTCGGCAAACTCATTCGCACCACCGCATTCCGCTTGACGCTGGCCTATTTGCTGGTGTTCGCGCTGTTTGCCGCGTCGCTGCTGGGGTACTTTGCCTGGAACACCCACCGGTTGATCAACGAGCAGATCACCACCACCGTCGATGCCGAGATGAGCGAGCTCAGCGACCTGTTCGCGCGCCGCGGCCTGCGCGGTATCGTGTTCGCGATCGAGAACCGCGCGCTGCGCCCCGGCGCCAATCTTTACCTGATCACCACCCCGGTCGGCCAGTCGGTGGCCGGCAACGTCGCCTCGCTGGAGCCCGGCGTGATGGCCACCAGCGGCTGGTCGGAAACCGCCTATCGCCGGCTCGACGATCAGGAAACCATGAACCACCGCGCGCTGGTCCGGGTGTCGCAATTGAGCAGCGGCTTCCGGCTGCTGATCGGGCACGACCTCGAGGAACGACGCCGGCTGTTCGACATCGTCGCCAATGCCGCGCGATGGTCGGTGCTGATCGTCGTGGTGCTGGGGCTGGGCGGTGGCATCTTCGTGGCGCGTCGTGTGCTGCGCCGCATCGATGCCATGACCGGCACCACCCAGCGCATCATGGCCGGCGATCTCTCTGGCCGGCTACCGGTCGGCCGTTCCGGCGACGAGCTCGATCGCCTCGCCGAAAATCTCAACGCCATGCTGGAGCGCATCGAGGCGCTGATGACCGGGCTGAAGGAAGTCTCCGACAATATTGCCCATGATCTGAAGACGCCGCTGACGCGCCTGCGTAACCGCGCCGAGGAGGCGCTGGCCAAGTCCGGCAACGAGACCGAATACCGTGTCGCGCTGGA
The DNA here is from genome assembly GCF_025356345.1 of Tardiphaga sp. Lineage (GTDB taxonomy): Bacteria > Pseudomonadota > Alphaproteobacteria > Rhizobiales > Xanthobacteraceae > Tardiphaga. Next base: position 5,366 of record NZ_JANXTC010000238.1, on the reverse strand, counting down.
GCGGACCATCGAGGAATCCGACGGGCTGATCCGCACCTTCAATGCGTTGCTGATGATCGCGCGCGCCGAATCCGGCCAGGCGCGCGGCAATATGGATGATTTCGATGCCGCCGAGGTCGCGCATGGTATCCACGAACTCTACGAGCCGTTGGCCGAGGACAGCGGCCTGGCGCTGCGCGTGCGCTCCACCCCGGCGCGGCTGCATGGCAATCGCGAACTGATCAGCCAGGCGCTGGCCAATCTGGTGGAGAACGCCATCAAATATGGCCGGCCGCCGACGGCGCAGCCGCTCGGCGCGGATGCGGTGGCCGGGCTTGGCGGCCATGAAATCCTGATCGAAGCCCAGCCGGATGGCGATCGCGTGCTGCTCAGTGTCACCGACCATGGACCGGGTATTCCTGAAGCCGACCGCAAGCACGCCATCGAGCGCTTTGTTCGCCTCGAGGCGAGCCGCACCCAGCCCGGCTCCGGTTTAGGGCTCAGCCTGGCGTCGGCGGTGGCGACGTTGCATGGCGGCGTGCTGACGCTGGGTGACAGCCATCCCGGCCTGCGTGCGACCTTGTCGCTGCCGGCCGTAGCCGGCGAAGCTCTTGCGGTTCAAACGTCGAATGTGCCACAGAAGTCGGCATGACCTCATCCGCGACCGACGCGGACCAGTTCCATCTGGCCGCGCAATTTGTCAGCGGACCGCGGACCTTCGCGCCGGCTGATGCCACGCAACGGTTGGCGGACTGGCTCACCGAGCTTGCGCCGGAACAGGCCAGAGCCGTTCGCGCAATAGTTGATGAATCGCCTTATGCCAGCGCAATTCTGCTCGGGATAGCAGAGGCTTCGCCCTATCTGTTCGAGCTGATCCGAGGCGATCCGAGGCGCGCGCTGCGGCTATTGCGCTGCGATCCCGACGCCCATCTCGCCGCGCTGATCGAACGCACGGCGCTCAATGTCTCCGCCGCCGGCGGCGATCCCGACGTGATGCATCTGCTGCGGCGGATGAAGGCCGAGGCGGCGCTGCTGATCGCGCTATGCGACATCGGCGGCGTCTGGTCGGTAATGCGGGTGACGCAGGCGTTGACCGACCTCGCCGTGGCCGCGGTGCAGATGACGCTGCGCTATTTGCTGCGGCAGGAAGTCGTCCGTGGCCGATTGGTGCCGCAGGACATCGAAAATCCCGAGATCGGCAGCGGGCTGATCGTGCTGGCGATGGGCAAGATGGGCGCCGGCGAGCTGAACTATTCCAGCGATATCGACCTGATCGTGTTCTACGACCTCGAAGCGCATGCGCTGGCCGCCGATGCCGAGCCGCAATCGGTGTTCGTGCGCGTGGCGCAGGGGCTGTCCCGGCTGCTGCAGCAACGCACCGGCGACGGCTATGTGTTTCGCGTCGATCTGCGGCTGCGGCCCGATCCGGCCTCGACGCCGGTGGCGATCTCGACCGCCTCGGCGCTGCATTATTATGCCCGCGAGGGCCGTACCTGGGAGCGGGCGGCGATGATCAAGGCGCGGGTCTGCGCCGGTGACGCCCGGGCCGGCGCCGCGCTGCTGGCGGAGATCGCGCCGTTCGTGTGGCGCAAGCATCTGGATTTTGCGGCGCTGGCCGACGTCCACGACATGAAGCGGCAGATGCAGACATTTCGTGGCCAGACCGACATCGCGGTCGAGGGGCACAACGTCAAGGTCGGCCGCGGCGGCATTCGCGAGATCGAGTTCTTCGCGCAGACCCAGCAATTGATCGCCGGTGGCCGGCATCCGGAGCTAAGGGTGCGGCCGACGCTGGAGGCGTTGAACATCCTCGCCGCCAGCAACTGGATCACCTTTGCCGCGCGCGACGAGTTGACGGCGGCCTATCAGTTCCTGCGCCAGGTCGAGCACCGCCTGCAGATGGTCGCCGACGAACAGACCCATACGCTGCCGGACACCGTCGAGGCCATGGAGCGCTTCGCGCGCTTCCTCGGCTATGACAGCCGCGCGTCGTTTGCGCGCGATCTGCTGGCGCACCTCGCTTGTGTGCAGGGCCATTATGCCCGGCTGTTCGAGGGCGATCCGGCTGGCAATGTGCAATTGCCGGCGGTGAATTACAGCGCCGGCGGGGCTGACCCGCGGCTGCTCGAGCATTTTTCAAGGCTCGGTTTCCGCAAGGCCCTGATGGTGGCCGAAACCGTGAAGCAGTGGATGGCCGGCGAATACCGCGTATTGCGGGTCGAGTCGACGCGGCAGGCCTTCCTGCAATTCGTACCGGCGCTGATCGCGGGGCTGGCGCAGGCCGAGGAACCCGATAATGCCGTGATCGCCTTCGACCGCTTCCTGCAGGCGCTGCAGCGCGGCGGCCGGCTGATCTCGCTGCTCAGCCAGAACCGCGAGCTGGTGGCGCTGGTCGCTTTGGTGCTGGGTGCCGCGCCGCGGCTCGGCGACATGCTGGCGCGGCAACCGCAGATCATGGACGGGCTGATCGACCCGCGTTTCTTCGGTGCGATGCCGGACCAGCGCGAATTGTCGCTGCGGCTGGCAGCGACGCTGCAGGACGCCAATTCCTATGAGGAATTCCTCGACCGCCTGCGGCTGTTCGGGCAGGAGAGCCTGTTCCTGATCGGCACCCGCATCCTGTCCGGCACCGTCACCGCGCCGCAGGCCAGCCTGGCCTTCGCCGACGTCGCCGAGGGCATCGCGCATACGCTGCACGGCCTCGTGGTCGAGCAGTTCGCCAGCCAGCACGGCCGCATCAAGGGCCAGCAGACCGCGATCCTGGCGATGGGCCGGCTCGGCAGCCGCGAGATGACGGCGTCGTCCGATCTCGATCTGATCCTGATCTATGATTTCGATTCCGAGGCGCCGGATTCCGACGGCGCGCGGCCGCTGCACGGCTCGCAATATTTCGCGCGGCTGACGCAGCGCCTGATCAGCGCATTCCGGATTCGCACCAATTACGGCGTGCTCTACGATGTCGACATGCGGCTGCGGCCGTCCGGCGGCGCCGGGCCACTGGCGTCACGGATCGATGCCTTTGCCGAATATCAGGACAATGAGGCCTGGACCTGGGAGCACATGGCGTTGACACGGGCGCGGGTGATCTCGGCCCCTCCGCAATTCCGCGCGCGGATCGAACGCGTCATTCACGGCGTGCTGACCCGGCCGCGCGATTCCGCCGTGATCGCCAGCGACGTCGCCGAGATGCGCCATGCCATCGCGCTGGAAAAAGGCGAGGCGGATATCTGGGAACTCAAACATGCCGCCGGCGGCATGGTCGATATTGAATTCATCGCGCAATATCTGCAACTGGTGCATGCCGCCGACCGGCCCGATATTCTCGGCGTCAGCACCCAGCAGGTGCTGGAGAATGCTGCAAAGCTCGGCCTGCTGTCACCGGCGGATGCCGATGTGCTGCGCCCGGCGGCGCGGCTGTATCACGACCTCACGCAAATCCTTCGTCTCTGCGTCAGCAGCTCCTTCAAGCCGGACACGGCCGGTGCCGACCTGCTGCGGATCATGACCCGCGCCGGCGACGCGCCGGATTTCTCCGCCCTGGAAGCCCGCGTGCGGGAAACTCAGCTTGAGGTCCGCCGCGTGTTTCGTTTGCTGATCGAGGGCGTATCCTGACGCCGCGTGTGTGCCGGACGATGCGCATCGTACCGCGAAACCCGGTATAGTGCCCGCCATGACGATGCGGATTCCGATGTGAGCGATGACGATGTGGACATGCCGTTCGAGCGGCCGGAGCAGCCGCTGCGGCGTGGCTGGACCACGGGCAGTTGCGCCACCGCGGCGACCCGCGCGGCCTATGAAAGTCTGCTGACCGGCCTGTGCCCGGATTTTGTCGAGATCGAACTGCCGAGCCATGCCCGCGTCGGTTTTGCCGTGGCGATCTCCGAGCAGAGCGACGGCGCCGCGATGGCGGGCGTGGTCAAGGATGCCGGCGACGACCCCGACGTCACCCATGGCGCGCTGGTCAAGGCGACGGTGCGGCACGGCCGGCCGGGATCGGGCGTGGTGTTCATGGCGGGCGAGGGGGTCGGCACCGTCACCAAACCCGGCCTGCCGCTGCCGCCCGGCGAGCCCGCGATCAATCCCGCACCACGCGAAATGATGCGCAGCGCCATTCGCGAGGTCACCGAACGCTTCGGCGGATCGGGCGACGTGGTGGTGGAGATCTCGATTCCCGGCGGCGCGGCGATCGCCGAGAAGACGCTGAACGGCCGGCTCGGAATTCTCGGCGGGCTGTCGATCCTCGGCACCACCGGGATCGTGGTGCCGTATTCCTGCGCCGCCTGGATCCATTCGATCTATCGCGGCATCGATGTCGCCCGCGCCGGCGATCTCGGCCATATCGCCGGATCGACCGGATCGACCTCCGAACTGGCCGTGCAACAATTGTACGGGCTTCCGGATTCCGCACTGATCGACATGGGCGACTTCGTCGGCGGCATGCTGAAATATGCGCGGCGAAATCCGGTGCAGCGCATCACCATCGCCGGCGGCTTTGCGAAAATGACCAAGCTCGGGCAGGGGCTGCTCGACCTGCATTCGCGCGCCGGCAGCGTCGACATGGCCTGGCTGTCAGCATTGCTGCGCGACAATGGTGCACCGGACGATCTGGTGCAGTTGAGCCGCGATGCCAATACCGCGCTGCTGGTGCTGCGCGAGGCGGAGCGGCGCGCTGTTCCGGTCGGCGAGTTCGTCGCGCAGGTCGCGCTGCGGACGGCGGCGAAAGTCCTGAAGGGTTCGCAGATCGCGCTCGACGTCGTCGTGTTCGACCGCAATGGCAAGATTGTGGGGCGGGCCGGGTAACGTCACTCGCACACTGTCATTCCGGGATGCGGCGGACGGCGAAGCCGGATGGCGCAGGCCCGGAATCCCGGAATGCTCAGCGTGCAATCATCTCGGGGGTCCGGGTTCGCTCACGGCTGGCGCCGCTCCCGCCCCGGAATGACGGGGGAGGTCACACCACCCCGCCGCGGAAGCGCCTGCGATAATCCGCGCTGTACAGCGCGCTGTCGCGGAAATCATCCGCAGCAAGAACCTGGCCGACCAGGATCAGCGCGGTGCGTTCGATGGTCGTCGCAGCCGCCATTGCGGCGATCGTGCCCAATGTCCCGCGCAGAATCTGCTCGTCGGGCCAACTGGCGCGGAACACGATGGCGACCGGGCAATCGGCGCCATAGGCCGGCAGCAAATCAGCCACGACCTTGTCGATGACATGGATCGACAGATGGATCGCCAGCGTCGCGCCGGTGGCGGCAAACGCCGTCAGCGTTTCACGCGGCGGCATCGCCGAGGCGCGGCCCGAGGTGCGGGTCAGCACCAGCGATTGCGCGACTTCCGGCAGCGTCAGCTCTTTTGCCAAAGCGGCGGCGGCGGCGGCGAAAGCCGGAGAT
>NZ_JANXTC010000224.1:0-3953 GCF_025356345.1 Tardiphaga sp. | reverse complement strand
CTCGGCGTCGCTCTGTTCGGTGCGTGGTCGCTGCGGCATTTGCCGATCGACGCGGTCCCTGACATCACCAACAAACAGGTCCAGGTGAACACCACTGCACCGGCGCTTTCGCCGCTGGAAATCGAAAAGCAGGTCACATTCCGCATCGAGACGGCGCTGGCCGGCATCGCCGGACTGGAGAGCACGCGCTCGCTGTCGCGCAACGGCTTTTCGCAGGTGACCGCGGTATTCGCAGACAACATCGACATCTACTTCGCGCGACAACAGGTCAATGAGCGGCTGATCGAGCTGCGCGCCGGCTTGCCGCCCAATGTCGATCCGAAGATGGGACCGATCTCGACCGGGCTCGGCGAAATCTACATGTGGTCGATCGCCTACACGGCGCCCGGTGACGGCGTCTATGTCACGCCCGACGGCGAGCGGCTGACCACCGAGGTCGCGCGCGCGGCCTATCTGCGCACCGTGCAGGACTGGATCGTCAGGCCGCAGATCCGCGGTGTCACCGGCGTGGCCGGCGTCGATTCGATTGGCGGCTTTGCCAAGCAGTACCAGGTGCAGCCGGACCCGGCGCGGCTGATCGCGCTCAATCTGTCCTTCGCGGACATCGTCCGCGCCATCGAGGCCAACAATGTCAGCCGCGGCGCCAGCGTGATCGAGCACAATGGCGAAGGCATCGCCGTGCGGTCCGACGGAAGATTGCGGGATTCCACCGACATTGGCGATGTCGTCGTCAGCACGCGCGGCTCGGTGCCGGTACGCGTCCGGGATGTCGCCGACATCATGATTGGCGGCGAGATACGCACCGGCAGCGCCAGCATGAACGGCCGCGAAACGGTGATCGGCACCGCGCTGATGCTGGTCGGCAGCAACAGCCGCATGGTGGCGTCGGCGGTGGACAGCCGGATCGTGGAACTGCGCAAGACGCTGCCGTCCGGCATCGAACTCACCACGGTGCTCGACCGTACAACGCTGGTCGACGCCACCGTCACCACTGTCGCCACCAATCTCGGCGAAGGCGCGCTGCTGGTAATTGTCGTGCTGTTCGTGATGCTCGGCAATTTTCGCGCCGCGCTGATCGCGGCACTGGTGATCCCGGTGGCGATGCTGATGACGGCGGCCGGCATGCTGCAGGGCCGGATCAGCGCCAATTTGATGAGCATGGGGGCGCTGGATTTCGGCCTGATCGTCGATGGCGCCGTGATCATCGCCGAAAACGCGCTGCGCCACCTCGCCGAGAAACAGCACGCCGCCGGCCGCGCGCTGTCACGCGACGAACGGCTGCGGACCGTACAGGCCGCCGCCGAGGAAATGATCGGCCCCAGCGTCTATGGCCAGGCCATCATCATGCTGGTCTATTTGCCGCTGCTGACCTTCACCGGCGTCGAAGGCAAGATGTTCCAGCCAATGGCGCTCACCGTGCTGCTGGCGCTGGCCGCGGCCTTCGTGCTGTCGCTGAGCTTCGTGCCGGCGATGATCGCGATCTTCGTGACCGGCCGGGTGCGCGAGGGCGACAACATCGCGATCCGCGGCCTGAAGCGGATCTATGCGCCGGCGCTGTCCCGTACCATCCGGCGCCCGCTGGCCGCGATTGCCGGCGCCGTCCTTCTGTTCGCGGTCGCTATCGCTCTGTTCACGCGGCTCGGGCAGGAGTTCATCCCGACGCTCGACGAAAAGAACATCGCGATGCATGCGCTGCGGATTCCCAGCACCGGGCTTTCGCAGTCGCAGGCGATGCAGCTCGATGTCGAGAAGGCGGTCATGGCGCTGCCGCAGGTGGCGCGGGTGTTCTCGAAGACCGGAACCGCGGAGGTAGCGTCCGACCCGATGCCGCCCAACGCCTCCGACACCTTCATCATCCTGAAACCACAAGCCGCCTGGCCGGATCCGGACATGACCAGGGAAGCGCTGCTCAAGCGGATCGAGGCGGCGGTCGGCGAGCTGCCGGGCAACGCCTATGAATTCACCCAACCGATCCAGATGCGCTTCAACGAGCTGATTGCCGGCGTGCGCGGCGATCTGGCCGTGAAAGTGTTTGGCGACGAGTTCGAGCCGCTGCTGCGATCGGCGGACCAGATCGCCGCGATCCTGCGGGACACCCGTGGTGCCGTGGACGTCAAGGTCGAGCAGGCTGACGGCCTCTCGATCCTCGATATCACCGTCGACAGAGCGGAGACCGCCCGGCGCGGACTGAGCCTCGCGGCCGTGCAGGAAGTGATCGGCACCGCGATCGGGGGTCGCGACGCCGGCCTCATCTATGAAGGCGACCGCGGCTTCGCGATCGTGGTGCGGCTGCCGGATGCGATCCGTACCGACCTCGACGCACTGAAGAACCTGCCGGTGTCATTGCCGTCGGGCGCCGCGACCACGGCGACAGTGCCGCTCGGCCAGCTCGCGCGCTTCGATCTGCGCGAGGGCCCGAACCTGATCAGTCGAGACAATGGCAAGCGCCGCGTCGTGGTGACCGCCAATGTGCGCGACCGCGACATCGCCTCGGTCGCCAATGAGGCGCGCGCCGCGATCGACGCGCAGGTGAAACTGTCACCCGGCAGCTGGACGAGCTGGAGCGGCCAGTTCGAGAATCTGGCGGCGGCGCGCGAACGCCTCGCGCTGGTGGTACCGGCCTGCTTCGTGGTGATCTTCCTGCTGCTGATGAGCGCGCTGGGTTCGGCGCGCGACGCCGCTCTGGTGTTCAGCGCCGTGCCGCTGGCGCTGACCGGCGGCGTGCTGGCGCTATGGGCACGCGGCATCCCGTTCTCGGTCTCGGCGGCGGTCGGCTTCATCGCGCTGTCGGGCGTCGCCGTGCTGAACGGGCTGGTGATGCTGACCTATATCAAGCAGCTGATGGCGCAGGGCCACGCCCGGCTCGCGGCGATCCGGGAGGGGGCGCTGACGCGGCTGCGCCCGGTGGTGATGACGGCGCTGGTGGCCTCGCTGGGTTTCGTGCCGATGGCGCTGGCCACCGGCACCGGTGCCGAGGTGCAGCGCCCGATCGCCACCGTGGTCATTGGCGGCCTGATCAGCGCGACCCTGCTGACGCTGCTGGTCCTGCCAGCGCTGTATGCATGGCTGGGACGGGATGAGCCAAATAAAGCCTAGCTGAACAGTGCGATCTTCTTTGCTTCTCCCCTTGTGGGAGAAGGTGGCGCGGACGAAGTCCGTGCCGGATGAGGGGTGGCGACAAAGCTCATCTGTCCCCCTCACCCGCCTTCGCTGCGCGAAGCCACCCTCTCCCACGAGGGGAGAGGGAAGGAAGGAAGCTACTTCGCGTAGATCTTTCCGTAGGTATCCCGCAGCACGTTTTTCTGCACCTTGCCCATGGTGTTGCGCGGCAGGTCGTCGACGAACAACACGCGCTTCGGCATCTTGAACTTGGCGATGCGGCCATCCAGCGCGGCGATCACGCCGGCCTCGGTGAGGCCGGCCGCCTTGTCCGACACCACCACCGCGGTGACACCCTCGCCGAAATCGGCATGCGGCACGCCGATCACGGCGCTCTCCACCACGCCCGGCATGGCGTCGATCTCGCTTTCGATTTCCTTCGGGTAGACGTTGAAGCCGCCCGAGATCACCAGGTCCTTGCCGCGGCCGAGAATGTGGACGTAGCCATTGCCATCGATCTTGCCGAGGTCGCCGGTGATGAAGAAGCCGTCGTCGCGAAACTCCGCCTTGGTCTTCTCCGGCATCCGCCAGTAACCCTTGAACACGTTGGGGCCCTTGACCTCGATCATGCCGATGGTCTCCGGCGCCAGCGTGTTGCCGCTCTCCGGATCGGTGACGCGCACCGAGACGCCGGGCAGCGCGTGGCCGACCGCGCCGGGGACGCGCTCGCCATCATAGGGGTTGGACGTGTTCATGTTGGTCTCGGTCATGCCGTAGCGCTCCAGCACGGCGTGGCCGGTGCGCGCCTGCCATTCGCGATGCGTGTCGGCCAGCAGCGGTGCCGAACCGGAGAT
>NZ_JANXTC010000168.1:0-17817 GCF_025356345.1 Tardiphaga sp. | reverse complement strand
CTCCCGAACCGTTTGCACCCTAAGCGCATTTTTTTCAAAAAAAGAGGCGCGCCTTTCAGGGCGCGCCTCTCCTTTAGATCAGAGCGACAGCGAACGCAAAACTGCAGTTCGAGCCGGCCGATCGATCATGGCTTGTGGTTTACGGCTTCGCCTCGGCCGCCTTGCCGGTCGGATTGGCGAAGAAGCGGAAGAACTCCGAATCCGGCCGCAGCAGGAACCGAGTGTCGTTGCCCTTCAAGCTGTTTTCATACGCCGTCATGGAGCGGTAGAAGGCGAAGAAATCGGCGTCCTTGCCGTAGGCTTCCGCGAACAGCCGGTTGCGCTCGCCATCGCCGGTACCGCGAACGGTTTCGGAGGTGGAGTTGGCCTCGGCGATGATCACCGTGGCTTCGCGATCCGCCTTGGAGCGGATCTCCTGCGCCTTCTGGCCGCCCTGCGCACGGAATTCAGCGGCTTCGCGCTGACGTTCCGTCTGCATCCGCTGATACACCGCCTGGCTGTTCGCCTCCGGCAGATCGGCGCGGCGGATGCGAACGTCCACCACCGAGATGCCGTAGCCGTCGGCTTCCTTGTCGAGCTGATCGCGGATCTTGTTCATCAGGGCTTCGCGCTCGTCGCGCACCACCTGGATGAAGGTCACCTCGCCCAGCACGCGGCGCAACGATGCGTTGAGCAGCGTGGTCAGCTGGATGTTGGCTCCCTGGATCGACCCGATGCTCTGATAGAAGCGCAGCGCGTTCTTGATGCGGTAGCGGGCGAAAGCATCGACCACCAGCCGCTTCTGATCCGACGCGATGACTTCCTGCGCCGGATTTTCAAGATCGAGGATGCGCTTGTCGATCGAGATCACGCTGTCGATGAACGGCATCTTGAAGTTCAGACCGGGTTCGGTGACCACGCGGACCGGCTCGCCGAGCCGGACCACGAGGACCTGTTCGGTCTGCCGAACAGTGAAGATCGTGCTGTAGCCGACAATAATGACGGCCAGCAGGACGATCAGGGCGACGATGCCCGAGATACCGGTCTTCATCGGGTGCTCCCGCTAGGCTGAGGCTGACCTGATGTCGCCGGGGGCTGACGACGCGGCGTCAGTTCGTTGAGGGGAAGATAGGGTACGACACCTTGGGAGGCGGCGCCGCCATCATAGACCAGCTTCTCGGCATTGCCGAGGATCCGCTCCATGGTTTCAAGATAGATACGCTGACGGGTCACGTCGGGCGCCTTCTTGTACTCGTCGTAGACGTTCAGGAAGCGCGAGCTCTGGCCCTTGGCCTCGGCGATCGCCTGCTCCTTGTAGCCTTCCGCGACCTGCAAAATCTGCGAAGCACGTCCGCGCGCATCGGGAACGACGCGGTTGGCATAGGTCTGGGCTTCGTTCTGCAGGCGCTCGAGGTCGGCACGGGCGGCCTGCACGTCACGAAACGCGTCGATCACCTGGGCCGGCGGATCGACTTTCTGCATCTGCACCTGCTGCACCAGAACGCCGGCACCGTAGCCGTCGAGCGTCTTCTGCATCAGTTCCTGCACATTGGCTTCGGTCGTGGTACGGGCGCCGGTCAGAACCGGCTGGATGTTGGCCCGGCCCACCACTTCGCGCATCGCGCTCTCGGCGACCGCTTTCACGGTACCTTCGGGGTTCTGGATGTTGAACAGGAAGTTGCCGACACCGTCCGGCTTGATCCGCCACAGCACCGTGAAGTCAACGTCGACGATGTTCTCGTCGCCGGTCAGCATCAGGCTTTCCTCGGGCACATCACGCATGGTGCGGCCGCGGCGCGAGGGATCGTCGCCGAGCGTCATGCCAATGCTGAGCGTCGAGACGCGCAGCGCCTTCGGCAACAACACCGTCTCGATCGGATAGGGCAGATGGTAGTTCAGGCCGGGCTGCACGGTGCGAACATGCTTGCCGAAGCGCAGCACGACGCCGAGCTCTTCGGACTGTACCTTGAAGAAGCCGGACAGGCCCCAGATCACCAGCGCGGCGACCAGCACCAGGGCGATGCCCATGCCGCTGACGAAGCCACCGGGCAGCAGCGACTGCAGGCGGTCCTGACCGCGGCGCAGCAGATCCTCGAGATCAGGCGGCCTCGGTCCGGACGATTGCGGGCCAGAACCCCATGGTCCCTTGGGTCCCGCGTTCCACGGACCTCCGCCTTGATTCTTCCACGGCATTCACAATCTCCTCCGCGCGGGCCGGGCATACCGGTCACGCCGCATCTGGACGGTTTATAGGGGACGGACCCGTCTCTTACAACGCAGGGCCCGGAGAGCTGGAGCTATGCTTAAAGCCACAATTGTCAATGTTAACAGTCGCAAACGACGTTAATACAAGCGGCGTCGGCGATATGTCACATAGGAGAAGTCGGCGCTGTCAGCGGCCGAGGCGGACTGGCGCTCCCGCGCCGCTTCTTCCCATACCGCGGGATCGATCGCCGGCAGATACGTATCGCCATCCGGCCGGGCATGGACCTCGGTGATTTCCAGCCGGTCGGCGAGCCCCATCCACTGCGCGTAGATCTCCGCGCCGCCGAGCACCGCGATCTCGGTGGCAGAACGCCGCAGCGCGTCGCCGAGCGCGGCGTCGCGGGCGGCGTCGAACGAGGTCGTCACCACCGCGCCCGCTGCCTGGTAAGCGGCGTTGCGGGTGATGACGATATTGGTGCGGCCGGGCAGCGGCCGTCGCGGAAACGATTCGAACGTCTTGCGGCCCATCACGATCGGCTTGCCCATGGTCATCGCCTTCAGGCGCTGCATGTCGGACTTCAGCCGCCACGGGATCGCATTGCCCTGCCCGATCACGCCATTCTCGGCGACGGCCACGATGAGGATGACAGAGATCACGATGCGACCGAGAGGTGCGTCATCAGTTCGGGCTTGAAATATACCGGGATCACGCTCTCGAAGAATTGGCCGCCCGTAAAGGTCATATCGATGCGCACTCCGATATAGGGGTCTATCCGAATGTAGGCACCGAGGACTTTGGCACGTTCGATCTGATGGCTATCTACCCGGGTATCGGAGAGCGCGAATACCGAGCGATAGGGATTCTGTGCAAGCAGATCGAGCGCCTTCATTAGCAAGACGCTTTTCTGATCCGCCGAAGGGGGCACCAAGATCAACGTCCACTGACCATCCTCTTCGCGAAACTGCCAGTATGAAGCCAGCAGCGGGGCACCCTGCGCGATCAATTTGTCAACGAGTTTGGTTGAGGCGTTGAACTTCGAGTCTACAAGCGATTCAATAGCCATTTTAGCAATCCTTCATTGCCACTGATTGCGTTCAGCATTGCCGATGCCTCATCTGTTGTCCAAGCCCTGTAACGAGCCTGCTCCGACCATTCCGAAGCAACCGTCCAGGAGCCGGACAGCGTCTTGTCCGCTTTTATTTCATGCTCTAATCCCGAAAGACGGAGCAACTCGATCAGCTTGTGCGTGTAGACGCTATTGACCAGTGATTTATCAGGTATTTCGTCAGCCTTAAAGCGGGTGGCGATGCTTGCCTTGAGGGCGCATTCAACCGCATACCCAGCCAGATAATAGGCGCCCGACGGATAACCTTGCGCGAGCAACAGTGTCGCCTCAGCAAGGCGTTCTTCAGCCAATTGCTGGAACGTGGCCCGATCCTGCGCCATGGCCTACACCGCCACTTCCGCCTTGATATGCGGATGCGGGTCGTAACCTTCGAGCGCAAAATCCTCATAGCGAAACGCAAAGATGTCCTTCACCTCCGGATTGATCGTCATCACCGGCAGCGGGCGCGTGGCGCGCGTCAGCTGCAGCCGGGCCTGGTCGAGATGGTTGGAGTACAGATGCGCGTCGCCCAGCGTATGGATGAAGTCGCCCGCCTTCAGGCCGGTGACCTGCGCCACCATCATCGTCAGCAGCGCATAGGAGGCAATGTTGAACGGCACGCCGAGAAACACGTCGGCGGAGCGCTGGTACAGCTGGCAGGACAGCTTGCCATTCGCGACATAGAACTGGAACAGGCAATGGCACGGCGGCAGCGCCATTTTGTCGACGTCGGCAGGATTCCAAGCCGTCACGATCAGCCGGCGCGAATCCGGATTGCGCTTGATCATCTCGACGACACCCGCGATCTGGTCGATCGCCCGGCCGTCGGCCGCCGGCCAGGATCGCCACTGCGAGCCATAGACCGGCCCGAGATCGCCATTGGCGTCGGCCCATTCGTCCCAGATCGAGACGCCATTGTCCTTGAGATATTTGATGTTGGTGTCGCCGGCCAGAAACCACAGCAATTCGTGGATGATCGCCTTCAGCGGCAGCTTCTTGGTGGTCAGCATCGGGAACCCGGCCGCCAGGTTGAAGCGGGTCTGGTGGCCGAACACCGACAGCGTGCCCGTCCCGGTGCGGTCGTGCTTTTCGGCGCCGTCGGCGAGGATTCGTTCGAGCAGGTCGTGATACTGATTCATGGTCGGTTTCGAAGCCTCGTGAGCCGGCGAACCTAGCGCCCTACGGGCCGCCGGACAGCCGGAATCCGGCGTCGTCGAAGGATTATACCCGGAAAAGTGGCCCCTGCCCCGCCAACGACAAGGGCCGGATCCCCGCGGAACCGGCCCCTGAAATCACCTCAAACGCGGCGAATTACATCGCCGGCTTCAGCACCGCCGACCACTTGGCCACCTCGGTCTTTACCAGTTCGGCCAGCGCCGCCTGGGTCCGGCCTTCCGCCTTGGGGATGTCGGAGCCGAGATCGAGCAGGCGCTTACGGACGTTCTCGTCATCCAGCGCCTTGACGGCCGCGGCGTTCAGCTTGGCGACGATGGCCGGCGGCGTGCCCTTCGGCGCGAAGATCGCGTTCCAGGCGGAGACCTGGTACTTCGGCAGACCGGCTTCCGTCGTGGTCGGCAGGTCCGGCAGCGAAGGGTTGCGCTCCGGCGTGGCCACCGCATAGGCCTTGATGGTGCCGCCATTGATCTGCGGCACGGCATTGACGATCTGGTCGCACATGTAATCGACCTGGCCGCCGACCAGCGCGTTCATCGCCGGTCCCGTGCCGTTGAACGGCACCCCGGTCGGCTTGATCTCGAGCACCGAGCTGAGCAACTCGCAGGACGAATAGGACACCGAGCCGATACCCGCATGAGCCATGTTCAGCTTCTCGGTATTGGCCTTCACGTAAGTAACGAATTCCTTGAGATCCTTGGCCGGAAAGTCCTTCTTGGCCAGGATCAGGATCGGCGTGCCGGCCAGCAATGCGACCGGTTCGAAATCCTTTTCGGGATGATAAGCGAGCTTCGGATATAGCGGCACCGCCGCCGCATGGGTGCCCATATGGCCGGTGATCAGCGTATAGCCGTCCGGAGCGGCGCGCGCGGCGCGGGTCGTCGCGGTAGTTCCGCCGGCACCGACCACGTTCTCGATGATAATGGTCTGGCCCAGCGTCTTGGCCATGTCGGCGGTGACGATACGGGCAATGATGTCGGTTGGGCCACCGGCCGCGAACGGCACGATCATGGTGATCGAGCGGGTCGGATAGTCCTGAGCCTGGGCGGAAACCGCGGTCGGGCCAAAACTGACGACGGCAATACCGGCCAGGGCAAACCCAGTGGCCGCGAGCGTGCATTGAAGGCGCTTCATCATGTATCTCCCCGAAATTTTTATCGCACCGCCAGCGCGCTGCATTCGGAGAAACTCAATACAGCACGCGGCCCGAAGTCCATTCGACTTCGGGCCGCGGTGCTTCGTCGCAGGTCAGCTTTCGGATTCGACGAACACCTCGTCGCGCTTCTTCCGCAGCGACGGCAGCAGCGCCAGTACCAGCAGGAAGGCCGACAGCGCCATCAGGCTGGCCGACAACGGACGGGTGAAGAACACCGTGCCATCGCCACGCGAGATCAGCAGCGCCCGGCGCAGGTTCTCTTCCATCAGCGGACCCAGCACCATGCCGAGCAGCAACGGCGCCGGCTCGAAATCATGCTTGATCAGCCAGTAGCCGAGCAGACCGAAGATGCCGGCCAGCACCACATCCATCGGCGCGTTATTCACCGAATAGATGCCGATGCAGCAGAACACCACGATCGACGGGAACATCAGCCGGTACGGTACCCGCAGCAGCCGGACCCAGATTCCGACCAGCGGCAGATTGATGATCAGCAGCATCAGATTGCCGACCCACATCGAGGCGATCATGCCCCAGACAAGTTCCGGCTGCTTCTGCATCACCTGCGGACCCGGCACGATGCCGTGGATGGTCATCGCGCCGACCATCAGCGCCATCACCGCGTTGGGCGGGATGCCCAGCGTCAGCAGCGGGATGAACGACGTCTGCGCCGCGGCATTATTGGCGCTTTCCGGCGCCGCGACACCCTCGATCGCGCCGCGGCCGAACCGCGACGGATCCTTGGCGAGCTTCTTCTCCAGCGTATAGGCCGCGAACGACGCGATCACCGCGCCGCCGCCCGGCAGGATGCCGAGGATCGAGCCCAGCACCGTGCCACGAAGAATGGCGGGCGCGGAATCGATCATGTCCTTGCGGGTGGGCATCAGGCCCGTAACCTTGTCCTGGACCAGGTCGCGGTCGCTCTCGCCGCCGGCATCCAGGTTGCGGATGATCTCGGCGAACCCGAACAGGCCCATCGCCACGGTGGCAAAGCCAAGGCCGTCGGCCAGTTCGGGAATGTTGAACGACATCCGCGACGCGCCGGTTTCAATGTCGGAGCCGACCATCGACAGCAACAGGCCAAACACGATCATCGCGATCGCCTTCAGCACCGAGCCCTTGGCCAGCACCACCGCGAAGATCAGGCCGAGTACCATCAGCGAGAAATATTCGGCGGGGCCGAACGCCAGCGCGAGCTTGGTCAGCGGCGCGCCAAGCAGCGCGATCAGCACCGTTGCGACGCAGCCCGCGAAGAACGAGCCGATGGCGGCGATGGCCAGCGCCGGGCCGGCACGGCCCTGCTTGGCCATCTGGAAGCCGTCGAGCGCGGTGACCACCGAACTCGCCTCGCCCGGAATGTTGACCAGGATCGAGGTGGTGGAGCCGCCATATTGCGCGCCGTAATAGATGCCGGCGAGCATGATCAGCGCGCCGACCGGCGGCAGACCGAAAGTGATTGGCAGCAGCATGGCCACGGTGGCGATGGTGCCGATGCCCGGCAGCACGCCGACCAGCGTTCCGACCAGTGCACCGATCAGGCAGAGCAGGATGTTGATCGGAATGGGAATCGAGATGCCATGCAGAAACGCCGGGGTCCACTGCACGAACTGGAAAACGACGCCGAAGCCGAGGCTGAGATTGGAAAAGAGATCGCCCATGATGCCCTCAGCGGTTCAGAAACGCAGGCAGCATCTGCAGCGGCAGACCCAGCGCGTAGGGAAATAGCAGGGCGCAGCCCGTCGTCAGACAGACACCGACGATGAAAGTCTCCTTCCACTGGGTCTCATGCGTGCCCAGCGCTGCGATCATGAAGCTGGCCATCGCCGAGAAGACCATACCCATCGGACGGATGCTGACGGCGAAGGTCAGCACCGACAGCGCGACAAACAACGGTCCGCGCCAGGCATAGACCGCCAGCGCGGGGCCCTCCGTCAGGATCCCCACCAGGGTGATGCCGGCGCCGAGCGCCAGCAACAGCACGCCGAACATCCGCGGTGCGGTGCCGGCCCCGAACGAGAAGCCGCGCATGCCCTGAAGGTCGCTGGACGCCCAAAGCGCAAACAACGCGATCGCGACCAGAGCAAGCCCCCCGAAGAAGTCCTGCGGACCCCTTATCCAGTCTGGCAAAATGGATTGTTCCGGCACATGGCTCGGCGCATCACTCATCGGTACTTCCCCCTATAAAGAGCTTTCAGCCCAGTATTGAACGGCGGCTTCGCAGCGTTCAAGCTACGCCTGCCTAGCCATTTTCAATACAGAATACCAGCGAAACCAAGACCGCGGCCGGTAACGACAACCTTGGCGGGTTGAACCGGTCGACAGACGTCCGATCCGCTGCAAATTCAACAACGGCACCTGAATTAGGGCCAACGCGACGGCCCTGATTCACGGCCCGTGAGCTGACACGATCCGCAAACCTCGATGAACGGCGGAGCCGGCCACCGATCGTCAACGACCTTCGGGACGCCGGATGGCGGGAATCCCGGGGAAAAGCGTTTGGCGGCTTTATCCGCCCCAATTTCCCCCCTATATAAACGCAGCGGTCGCTTGGACTGCTGACCTCCGGCGTCAGCCGGGGTAGAATGGATGGATGGCGCGAGTCGGCCTCGGCGTCGCCACCATCCGCAAGTGGCCTTTTCGAAACGCGACGGGACTGACCAATGGCAACCGATCACATCCGATATGACATCCTGGCGCGCGACGCCTTGCGTGGTGTGCTGCGTCGCGTGCTGATCGACGCCGCGGAGCACGGGCTGCCCGGCGAACACCATTTCTTCATTACCTTCGTCTCCACTGCCGAAGGCGTCAAATTGTCGCCCCGCCTGCTGGCGCAGTATCCGGAAGAAATGACCGTGATCCTGCAGCATCAGTTCTGGGACCTCGTAGTGACCGAGGATCGTTTCGAGGTCGGCCTCTCGTTCAATGGCATTCCGGAGCGGCTGGTAGTGCCGTTCAATTCGATCAAGAGCTTCTTCGATCCGTCGGTGCAGTTCGGGCTGCAGTTCGAGCCTACCGACGCAGCGGCCGAAACTGCCACCGCCGCCGAGACCTCGGCCGTCGCAGCCGCTTCCGCGCTGGCTGCCCCCGCGGCCGTGCCCGCGGAACCGTCGGAAGAGGAACCGGTGAAACCGGGCGAAGGCGCCGAAGTGGTGCGTTTGGACCGCTTCCGGAAGAAATAATCGAGACCACGGTATAGGGTGTCTGAGCCGCGCTCGCGCGGCGTCATTCTCCCGCGCCGCTCCCGGCATGGATCGCGGCCGCTCAAGGACCGCTGCCATGACCCGGTTACCCGGCAAGCTCCCCAAAAAATCCCTCAACAAGAGCCTAGCCCCGATCTCGGCGGCGACCCGCACGGAGACCGATAGCTTCGGTCCGATCGAGGTCGCGGCCGATCGCTACTGGGGGGCGCAGACGGAACGGTCGCGGCAGAATTTCCGCATCGGCCATGACCGCATGCCGATGCCGATCATCCGCGCGCTGGGGATCGTCAAACTTGCCGCGGCGGAAACCAACCTCGAACTCGGCCTGCTCGAACCAAAGCTCG
Source organism: Tardiphaga sp. (assembly GCF_025356345.1). Taxonomy (GTDB): domain Bacteria; phylum Pseudomonadota; class Alphaproteobacteria; order Rhizobiales; family Xanthobacteraceae; genus Tardiphaga. The sequence goes on along the minus strand of NZ_JANXTC010000168.1, from coordinate 8,654 downwards.
CCCGCGCGATCGTCAAGGCCGCCCGCGAGGTCATCGACGGCGAATTCGACGACCACTTCCCGCTGGTCGTCTGGCAGACCGGATCGGGAACCCAGACCAACATGAACCTCAACGAAGTCATCGCCAACCGCGCCAGTGAATTGCTCGGCGGCGAACGCGGTAGCAAGAAGCCGGTTCATCCCAACGATCACGTCAATATGAGTCAATCGTCGAACGACTCATTTCCGACCGCGATGCACATTGCCGCAACCCAAAGTATACTTCACGACATGATCCCCGCTTTGAGCGAACTTCACATCGCACTGCGGAAAAAAGAAAAGGCATTTGCCAAAATCGTGAAGATCGGACGCACGCATACGCAGGATGCGACGCCGCTGACGTTGGGCCAGGAGTTTTCCGGCTACGCCGCGCAGGTCGAGAGCGGCATTGCACGATTGCGCACCGCCGTGAAAGACCTCTACCCGATCGCACAAGGCGGCACCGCCGTCGGAACCGGACTGAATTCAAAACCACGGTTCGCAAAACTGTTCGCAGCGCATGTCAAAACAATCACCGGGCTGCCGTTCTACACGGCGCCGAACAAGTTTGAGGCGCTGGCATCCAACGACGCTTACGTATTCGTTCATGGTGCCATCAACTCGGTCGCGACCGGCCTTTTCAAGATCGCAAACGACATCCGTCTGCTCGGTTCCGGGCCTCGTTCAGGGCTAGGCGAACTCATCCTTCCGGAGAACGAACCGGGCTCCTCCATCATGCCAGGAAAGGTAAATCCAACGCAATGTGAAGCAATAACAATGGTATGCTGCCAGGTATTTGGACACCACACGACGATTACCATGGCTGGAAGCCAAGGCCATTTCGAATTGAATGTGTACAAACCCGTACTGGCGCATTGCATGATGCAGTCCATTCAATTGATCGCGGACGTCGCGCGCTCATTCACCGAAAACTGCGTCAATGGAATCCGCGCCGATGAAAAACGCATTCATGAATTGATGGAACGATCACTGATGTTGGTCACCGCGCTTGCGCCGAAGATCGGTTACGACAACGCGGCAAAGGTGGCAAAAGTCGCCCACGCCAATGGCACAACACTGAAGGAAGAAGCGCTGCGATTGGGATTTGTTACATCGACTGAATTTGATCGACTCGTTCAGCCGGTCAAAATGATACAGCCCAGCTGAGCTGCGCGGTGGAGTCACGCCTGATTGAGAGTGACTTCTCGAGGAAATAGTTATATCTCATACGTTCTTAATGCTGAGAACGATTGCCTATCGTCACAACTTCTCACCGTGATAGATTTTTACCGCGATAGAGCAGAAGGTGACAGCGTAGCGATTTTTGCTGGATTATATTTTTAAGGTGTTTGATAGACAACGGAGTTATTTTAGGATGGACCTCGAAACAAAACACGCCTCCGACCCGTATAATTATTACTCGACTAATTACTACTCGGCGAAAGCAGAGTTTCACGCTCCATCAATTTTTTGAATGACGGGAGCGATCATGGGCGACCTGATCAACCTGAACCGATTTAAGAAGCGCGGTGAACGAGAACAGTCGGCCAAGCAAGCTGATCTGAACCGCGCGCGGTTTGGGCGAACCAAATCCGAACGATCTCTGGAACAACAACGCACAATCCGTGCGAACAATATGCTGGATCAGCATCACATCGATGGCGAGGACGCATCATGAAATCGCCCGTAGTTAAACGATCTATCGTCGTTGCCGGTCACAAGACCAGCGTCAGCCTCGAAGAGGCTTTCTGGAACGGCATGAAAGAAATATCGAATCTTCGAGACATGACGCTTTCGGAACTGGTCGGTGAGATCGACACCAATCGCCAGCAGGGCAACCTGTCCTCGGCGATTCGGCTCTTCGTGCTTGATTACTTCCGAACGCGCGCGGTGCCACATCCGCGCGTACAGGAACACAGCGCTACACTCTAGGCGCCGTTAATCCCGTATGACGGAATAAAATTCCTTCATCCGGTGTGACGATGCCCCGATTTAAAATGTGGGACGTGAAGTCGCCCCGGTTGAAGGTGTCAGTACCAGCGGCGGCGTGGGCCGGGGCTTCGAGGCGCGCGCGGCCCCGGGCGCTGGCCGGATCTCGATCGGCGCCGGCAGCGGCGCGAGTTGCTGATTGACCAGTGGTGACCCGATCACGGGCGCGGCTACAGGTCGCGGCGCGCTTGGCTTGGCCGGTGCCCGTCGTGGAACAGGTATCTCCAACGTCAATGGCGGCGCCGTCTGCAACGCAGCGGAGGGATCCGGCGCGGCTTCGGAGGGCGGAACAGGCAGCGGCGAAACCTGCGCCGCTGCAGGCCCGCCGCGCTCCATCGAATCGAGCCGGCGCGTCTCGCGATCGATGGCGCGAATCGCCAGCCAGGAAGATAGCGCCGCGACATCGATGGTTCGATCGAGGCGGTCCGGCGATCCCACGACGAACACCTGAATCTCCGGACGAATGCTCGACGATCCCGTCGCCGTCAGGCTGGCACGAATATCCGCCTGATCGGCGGCAATGTCATAGCCGCCGGAGATGATGGCGCGCGCGCCCTCGGCCTCCAGCGTGGTCGCGCCGACGCGCAAGCGACCATCCTTGACGATGAAGGGAATCTGCGCGGATGCCACCGCCAGCGTGCCCGCCAACAAAGCCGGCTCGACGATTTGTCGCAGCCGCGTATCGTTGGTCGCCTGGCCGCTGTCACTGGCGCGCATGGCGACCTCGAAGGCCCTGGGGTCGAGTCCCGCAATGCGCGCGTCGTCGACCGTCAGCAATCCATTGCCCGACAAGGCACCCTCCAGCGCCGATGCGCTGCGCCCCTGGCTGGAAAGTGTCATGCGCAGCGAGGCACGGCCGGCAGGCACCGTCAGCGAGCGGTAGCGCAACGCCGCGCTGTCGACGTTCGATAGCTGCACATGGGCATTCAGCGCAAAACCGGACAGCGCCGGTTTGAGGTCCAGGTCCGCGGTGATGTCTCCGCCGCCGACAGTTCCCCTGAGGGCTTCGATACTCAGCGATTGGCCATCGCTCTTGAGCACGGCGCTGACGGGCCGAACCTCGCCGCCGCCCGGCAACACGCCGCGCAGCGCCTGAAACGCCAGTTGCCCGCGCCAGCCCTGCAGCAGGCCGCGGCCAAGCGGCTCGGTGGCATCGTGGCCCCGCACGCCGATCGCCAGCGCGAAAGCCGGGCCGAGCTCGATCGTATCCATGCCAAGCTGCGCATCGATCGATTTATCGGCACCCAGCGTCAGCGCGACACGGCCGCGAAGCCGCGAGCCGGCCACCATGCTGTCAATGTCCCCGAAAGTCAGCTTGTTATCGACCAGGGTGACGCGCGACGACAGGCTGAGATTTTGCGCGAGCCCGTCCGTTGGTTTGAGGTTGAGGAGCGGAGCCAGATTGCCACGACGCAGGGTGAGCGCGATCGCGGCCTTCGGCTCGCCCCACGGCTCCGCCGTACCCTCGGCATCGGCATCGAGCTCGGTCCCGGAAAGCCGGGCTTTGACCTGCAGCGGCGCGCGCCAGATCCCGGATGCCGCCCCCTGGAAGCTGATCGGCGCGTCGCCGGCGGCAATCATGGAATCAATCCCGAGCAGCGCAAGCAGGGAACGACCCGGCCCGGCCAGGCTGGACTCGACGGACCATTCGCTGCGCGCCAGCGCGTTGAAATCAATACTGCGAACTGCCGTGACTGCCGGCTTCACGGTGAGGCTGGCAGCCCCTTTGAGCTGCGGCGTTTCAACCTCCAGCGTCACCCGCGCGCTGCCGCGGTCTTCGCGCTGCTGGTCCTTGCCGAGATCGAGCGCCAGTTTGACGCGGACGGCCCCGCCCGCTTGGGGCAGCGCCCTCAGCCTCGCGGCGAAGGCCGGCGCCAGCGGCGCGACCATGCTGGTGATCTGGCCGAGCGATGCGGAGGCCGCGGTAATTGCCAGCCTCCCGGTGGAATCGGTTCGATCAAAGGATCCGCTACCATCCAGCATCAGGCCGGAGGCCTCACCCACCCGAAGACGGTCGAGCGATATCGTCTTGGGACCATAGCCGAGCTGCGCCACAAAGGGACGCATCTCCTGCCCCGCGGACGTCGCACGGCCGATGTCCAACGACAATCGCCCGGCCTCCGGCCATTCGGCCTTCGGTCCGCCGAGCGACCGGATCAGTGCGCCCGCCGGATCGAGGTCAAGCCGGTCGGCTTTCAGATCCGCGTCGAATCGCGATCCGCCATCGGCCGATGGCGCCGAGAACGCCACACGGCCCTCCACTGTGCCGCCGTCAATTTCCGCCTTCAGCGCCTCGACGGCGAACCGCCCGGACGACGCCGTGACGTTGCCTCGCAGCCGTAACGGCTTCTGGTTGCGATAGGTGACTTCGCTGCGCCCCTGCAACCAGGCCGATAGCGTATCCGGGTCGGTCGAGTCGACGCTCATTGTGCCCTTGAAGCTGCCCGCCGGCCCCGGCGCCGCGACCTCGCCGCTCAACACCACCCGGGTGTTGCCGGGCGCGCGCATTTCCAGTTCATCGACCGTCCACGCGGCCGCGGTGCCGCGCAGGTCCGCGCCGATGTTCTGCAGCGGCCTTCCCCCCAGCATGATCTGTTCGGCGCTGATCTCGATCTGGGTAGCCAGCGGCGCCAACGGAATCCCGGCGGTTAGCCTGCGCAGCGCCGGCAGCAATTTGATCGGCTCGCTGGTTGCGTTGTCCTTGGCCAGCAGCCGATCGGCATCGAACTGCTTGATCGACAGCACGGCGTGCAACAGCGGCGACGCGCCAAAGCGCAGATCGGCGACGCCGGCGAGTTTAAGGGCGACGTCCTCACTGCCATAGCTCGCCTCGACACCTTCCAGCAGCGCGCTCGCCGGATCGGCCTTCAGCTTCGCCGCAACGCGCCAGGGCGCCGGAAGCTTGTCTTCGGCGCTCTTGATCTTGAGTCCGAGCGGGCTTCCCAGCACCAGCGCGCCCTCGAAATGCGGGACGCGGCCTTCAAAACTGACAACGCCATCGAGATCGATCGACAGCGGCCGCTCGGCGGGATCGACAGTAAGCCGAACCCGTGTGCCGCTGCCATCGCTGGTCTGGCCCGATGACAGGCGGAACGGATAGCGCACGCCCGACAGCGTGGCGTTGCCATCCCCGCGCATCGCGCCCGCGGCGAGCGACCGCACATCGCCGCTGAACGCGACATCGGTCAGTTCCACCATGCTGCGGCTTACGGCGTCATGCAGCGCCACGCGGCCGGTGATATTGAGCCGGTCGATCGCAAGGGCGCCGAGATTGAACGGCCCGGTCGAACTGGGCAGATTGATCTGGCCCTGCGCATCGAGGCCGAGATCGACCGCGGCGCCGTTGATGGTCAGTTCGGTGGCGCGCCATTCGCCGCGCATCAGGGCGCTCAGGCTAAATTCGACATCGAGCTTTTCCGCCCGGATCTTGCCGAGATCCCTCGCCCCGCCAACCACGATGGAGCGCAGGCGCAGCGACGGCGCCGGCAGCAGGCGCGCGTCCAGCGAGCCGGCAACGCGCACCGGCGAGCCGACCACGCGCGTGGCCTCCGCTTCAAATTGCTGGCGGAACTGATTCCAGTCGATGAAGAACGGGCCGATCAGAGCGGCCACCAGCGTCATGATAAAGGCTATCGCCAAGCCGAGCAGCGTCGTCTGCACGGAATCTCCCCTTGCGCATCCCCGGCGAGATACTGCGCGCCCTGACATTCAAGGCGCATCCCGATGCGCGGCACGCCAGCATGGCGCGTCGCGCCCGCGGATGGTCGCACTGAATCGTCACCGGATCGACCGCTAATATAGGGGGAAGTGTGGCAAAGTGACAGCGCAAGCCGGCGCGCCGGCTGCCGCCGATGTCATTCATGATCCGGCAGGCCTGCCCTGCCGGATCATCCGTCGCATCGATTGATCAGAACTTGTAGCCGAGACCGGCGCGCACGGTGTGCATTTCGTTCTTGAAATCGGCACGGTTGCCGTCGCGGTTATACAGCGTCACATTGCCGTAGTCGGTGTAGGTGTATTCACCACGACCGAACAGGTGATCGGTGAAGGCGTATTCGATGCCGCCGCCGACCGCCAGACCGGCGCGCACCTGGTCGTCCCAGACCACTTGCTCGCCCGCATTGCGGCCCTTCTGGATATCATTGCTGATATTGGCGAAGCCGACGCCGGCGGTGGCGAACAGCAGCGCGCGATCGAAGGCGTAGCCGACGCGGCCACGCACCGAACCGAAAGCACCATACTTGGCCAGCGACGAGTCATTGTCGTAGATCTCGTTGGAGACCTGCGCGCTCGATTTACCGAAATCGGCTTCGGCGCCGATCACGAAGCGGTTGGCGAACTGATAGTTGTAGCCACCGAAAACGCCGAAGGCGGCGCCATCGGCGCCCTGCTCGGAATGACCGTGATTGTTGTTGCGATACAAGTCAGAAGACCATACGCCATGCGAACCGCCGGCGAAAACACCGGCGTAAAAACCAGACCAGTCATAGGCCGGCGAACCATAGGCAGCCGCGACTGGCGCGACCGGCGCAAGTCGCATGTCCGCCGCATGAGAAACTGTCGCAGCCAAAAGTAGTCCGCAACTAACAATCGCTCCACGATACAAAAACTTCATTGTCACCCCTGAAATTACAAACTCATACAACTGATGTTGCAAGAGCTTCACTGGTGGCCAAGTCAGGCGATACCATGTTGAACTCGGGCGACGATGTGATCGAAAAATGGAATTTTAAGACCGCGTGGAGCATGTGCGAAAAAGCCACGCGCGTGTTTCGACAAACGCCTGTCAGGCAAGCATTTTTCGCGGTCGCACGGGGATGATGCCAAAACAACACGTCGCACTAATTTCTGGGCGACGGTCGCATCCGGGGATGCCACCCATACCGGCATATAGCGCTCACTCAACTACGATTGCGGGCCACATGGCGCCGATCACGCCGGGCGTGCGCGCTCACAAAGCGCGCCGGATGAAGGATCCGGCGCCGCCTCGCGTCAAAATTGTGGCAGGATTTTTCCAGGATTGAAAATATTATGCGGATCAAGGGCCTGCTTGATCGCGCGCATCGATTCCAGCGCCTCGATTCCGAGTTCGGCCTGCAGGTATTTCTGCTTGCCCTGGCCGATACCATGTTCACCGGTACAGGTACCGCCCATCGCCTGGGCGCGCTTGACCAGGCGATACATGAAGTCCTCGGCACGGGCGACTTCGCCGGCGTCATTGGGGTCGCAGACCATCGAGCAATGAAAATTGCCGTCGCCGACATGGCCGACGATCGGCGCCAGCAGGTTCATCCGCGCCAGATCCTCCTCGGTCTCGCTCACGCATTCGGCCAGCCGCGAGATCGGCACACAGACATCGGTGGCCGCGACGTCGGAGCCGGGCCGCAGGCTTTTCACGGCCCAATAGGCGTCGTGGCGCGCCTGCCAGAGCTTGGTGCGATCTTCCGGACGCGTCGTCCAGGTGAACGCGCCGCTGCCGCAGTCTTCAGCGATCTCGCGAAAATTCTTCGATTGCTCGGCGACGTCCGCCTCGCTGCCATGGAATTCCAGCAGCAGCAGCGGCGTCTCCGGCAGCGTCAATTTCGAATAGGCGTTGCAGGCACGGACCTGGGCTTCGTTCAGCAATTCGATGCGCGCCACGGGAATGCCGGTCTGGATCGCCAGAATCGTGGCCTGGCAGGCGCCGGCAACGGTCGCGAACGAGCATGCCGCCGCGGCAATGGTCTCGGGAATGCCGCGCAGCTTGATGGTCAATTCGCTGATAATGCCGAGTGTGCCTTCGGCGCCGACGAACAGATGGGTCAGGTCATAGCCCGCCGATGATTTTTTCGCCCGGGTGCCCGTCTTGATGATCTCGCCGTCGGCGCGCACCACTTTCAGCGCCAGTACATTGTCGCGCATGGTACCGTAACGCACCGCATTGGTGCCGGAGGCGCGGGTCGAAGCCATGCCGCCCAGCGACGCATCGGCGCCGGGATCGATCGGGAAAAACAGGCCCTGGTCGCGCAAATTCTCGTTCAACGCCTTGCGGGTGACGCCGGGCTGGATCACGCAATCGAGGTCCTCGGCATGGACTTCGAGAATCCGGTTCATGTCGCGCAGGTCGATGCAGATGCCGCCGGCCGGGGCGTTGACCTGCCCTTCCAGCGAGGTGCCGGTGCCGAACGCGATCACCGGCACGTGGTTGGCAGCACAAATCCGGACCACATCCTGAATGTCGGCCGTGTCCTGCGCCATCACCACCGCATCCGGCGGCTGGTTTGCCAGCCAGGTGGTGGTATGGCCGTGTTGCTCGCGCACGGCCTGTGACGTGATGAGGCGGTTGCCGAACCGGGCCGCCAGCGATTCAAGAGTAGTGGCCAGCGCGCCAGGCTCTGGTCGTTTCAGGTTTTGGACAGGTGCAGCCACGTGAAATTCCTCCGGCACGCGGGACCGTGGCAAAGGATGTATAACGGGTCAAGGACGTTGCAACGGTAGAGCGGGAATGGAATGGCGATCACGAACACGCAAAACGACCATCCGCAGGGACAGTCAAAGCTATTTCAGTCATCGGTGATGCGCATCGAGCCGGACTGGATCGACTACAATGGCCATCTGAACATGGCCTATTACAACGTGCTGTTCGATCGGGCGATCGACGAATTATGG
>NZ_JANXTC010000155.1:0-2136 GCF_025356345.1 Tardiphaga sp. | reverse complement strand
CGGCGCAGCTTGCGCCGGACCCGGTTCGGGCCGTACCGCCGGAACCCCAAAGGCCCGGCATCAACCCAATGCAAGTTAGACCTGATTTGACCCTGGATATGACCGATCCAACTGCTGATTCCGTAGATAGCGATCTGCTTGCCGAGCCGCGCCTCGTTGTCGAGCCGGGCATGGCGGCGCGGGTGTCGGCCGTGGCTGGCCCGGTGCTGCAGGGGATGGGCTACCGGCTGGTCCGGATCAAGATTTCCGGTGAACTGGGCTGTACTGTGCAGATCATGGCGGAGCGACCGGACGGCACCATGCTGGTCGAGGATTGCGAGGCGATTTCGCACGCTTTGTCGCCGGTGCTGGACGTGTCCGACCCGATCGAGCGCGCCTACCGGCTGGAAGTGTCGTCGCCCGGCATCGACCGGCCACTGGTCCGCCGTACCGATTTCGACCGCTATGCGGGCTATCTGGTCAAGATCGAGATGGCCGTGCCGGTCGGCGGCCGCAAGCGTTTCCGCGGCCTGCTCGGCGCCATCGAGGGCGACGTCGTGTTGCTGGACCGCGAAGGCGCCCGCGACGGCGAGGACCCCATCACGCGGTTGCCGCTGGAAGACATTTCCAACGCCAATCTGGTGCTGACCGACGAATTGATCGCGGAATCGATGCGCCGCGGCAAGCAGGCCGAGCGCGACATGAAGCAGGAGCTTGGCGTCCGGCCGGCACCGCCGCCGCACGCCAAGCGCAGCGACCCCACCAAGAGCTTTGCGCCGAAGCCCAAGCTGAAGGCCGCCAAGAAGGCCGCCGCGAAGGCTCCGCCGAAGAATACCAAGGAACACCGGCTCGCCGCTGAAAGACAGCGTCTAGGCCTCGACCCCACCGAAGGAGACTGAGATATGGCCGCTGTCAGCGCCAATAAACTCGAATTGCTTCAGATTGCGGATGCGGTAGCGCGGGAGAAATCCATCGACCGCAGCATCGTGATCGAGGCGATGGAAGACGCGATCGCCAAGGCGGCGCGGGCTCGCTACGGCTCCGAAACCGACGTGCATGCCGAGATCAACCCGAAGACCGGGCAGTTGCAGCTCACCCGCCACATGCTGGTGGTCGAGGACGTCGAGAATTCCGCCAACCAGATTTCGCTGTTCGATGCCGAGCGCGCCAACCCCGGCGCGCAGATCGGCGACACCATCGCCGACACCCTGCCGCCGCTGGAATACGGCCGGATCGCCGCGCAGTCCGCCAAGCAGGTGATCGTGCAGAAGGTGCGCGAAGCCGAGCGTGACCGCCAGTTCCAGGAATTCAAGGACCGCATCGGCGAGATCGTCAACGGCATCGTCAAGCGTGTCGAATATGGCAGCGTCATCGTCGATCTCGGCCGCGGCGAAGCCATCGTGCGGCGCGACGAGATGTTGCCGCGCGAAGTGTTCCGCAACGGCGACCGCGTCCGCGCCTATGTATTCGACGTGCGCCGCGAAACCCGCGGCCCGCAGATCTTTCTGTCGCGCACCCATCCGCAGTTCATGGCCAAGCTGTTCGCGCAGGAAGTGCCGGAAATCTATGACGGCATTGTCGAGATCAAGGCGGTCGCCCGCGATCCCGGCTCGCGCGCCAAGATCGGCGTGATCTCGCGCGATTCCTCGGTCGATCCGGTCGGCGCCTGTGTCGGCATGCGCGGTTCGCGCGTGCAGGCCGTGGTCAACGAGTTGCAGGGCGAGAAGATCGACATCATTCCGTGGTCGGCCGACATCGCGACCTTCGTGGTCAACGCGCTGGCGCCGGCGGAAGTCTCGAAAGTCGTGATCGATGAAGACCGCGAGCGCATCGAGGTTGTCGTTCCCGACACCAATAACCAGCTATCTCTAGCGATCGGCCGTCGCGGCCAGAACGTCCGGCTGGCTTCGCAGCTGACCGGCTGGGATATCGATATTCTCACCGAGACCGAGGAATCCGAGCGCCGCCAGGCCGATTTCGAGAACTCGACGCGGGTGTTCATGGAAGCGCTGAATGTCGACGAAGTCGTCGGTCAGTTGCTGGCCTCCGAGGGGTTCACCTCGGTCGAGGAACTGGCGATGGTCGACGTCAAGGAATTGTCGGGCATTGAAGGCTTTGACGACGAGACCGCCGCCGAGCTGCAAAGCCGCGCGCGGG
>NZ_JANXTC010000145.1:0-8054 GCF_025356345.1 Tardiphaga sp. | reverse complement strand
TTGCCGTCCTTCATCGGACGGAACGCCTTGTCACCGGAAACGGTGGCGAGGATCTTGTAGTAGTCCCACGGGTACTTCGACTCGGAGGGCTCCTTGACCTGCATCAGGTACATGTCGCGGATCACGCGGCCATCCTCGCGGATCGAAGCATTGGTGGTGTAGAAATCGTTGATCGGCAGCTTTTTCATCTCCGGCACCACTACCGAACCGGCATCGCTCTTTGTCGCATCCACCGCTTTCAGGTAATGCGTGACCGCGCCGTAGACTGCGGCCTGCAGGCTGCCCGGCGCTTTGCCACCAAATCGGGTCATGAAGCGCTTGCTCCATTCGCGGGTCTTGTCATTGGCGTCCCAGTAGAAGCTGTCGGCAAAGATCAGACCCTTGGCACTGACGAGTCCCAGCGCATGGATATCCGGCAGATTGACAAGCAACGCCGCGATGCTCTGGCCACCGGCGGTGATTCCGAACTCATTGGCCTGTTTCATCGCGGTCATCATATCGGAGCCCGCATTCGCGAGGCCGATGACCTGGGCCTTGGAGGCCTGCGCCTGCAGCAGGAAGGAGGAAAAATCCGACGAATTCAGCGGGTGCTTGGCCGAGCCGAGGACGGCGCCACCATTCGCGGTAACCACTTTGGCCGCTTCGGCTTCCAGCGCCTGACCGAAGGAATAGTCCGCGGTCAAGAAATACCAGGACTTCAGGCCCTTCTGCACCAGTGGCGCCGTGGCGACATTGGCGAGCGCGTAATTATCGTAGGCCCAGTGAATGCCGACCGGCGAGCAGGCCTTGCCAGTGAGATCCGGCGTGCCCGGCCCCGTGGCCAGGAAAACCTTGTCCTTATCGCGCGACAGCTGCTGCACCGCGAGCGCCACGCCGGACGACACGACCTCGGTGATGGTGTCGACGCCTTCGGTGTCGTACCATTTTCGTGCGAGCGCGAGGCCAATGTCGGCCTTGTTCTGGTGATCGGCCGAGACCACCTCGATCGGCATGCCGGCGGCCTTCCCGCCGAAGTCCTCGACGGCCATCTTGGCGGCCAGCACAGACCCGGCGCCGACATTGTCGGCATACGGGCCGGACATGTCGGTCAGCACGCCGATCTTGATGGTGCCGTTGGATATTTCGGCCGATGCCGAGCTGATGAATGACATGACCGCGACGGTCGCCAGTAGATGTTGGAATTTCACGTTTCGCTCCCAGTGTTGTTTTTGTGTCGATACATTATTTAACCGGATCGCCCGGCTCATTTGATCCTGTCGAGAACCGGCCGCAAATATTTGAGAAATTTTTCGGGATCCTCGCTCATCGGAAAATGGCCGAGGCCCTTCATAATCTCGACATGACTGCCCTTGATCGACTTCGCCACGGCGAGCGTCTCTTCTGGCGTGCAGGAATAATCATATTCGCCGGACAGCAAGAACAGCGGGCACTTCGTGGTGTCGATTTGCGCCACGCGGTCGCGGATGTCGCCGTCGAGCTTGTAGAAATACAGGTCGCCCTTGAACACGCCGGGACCACCTTGCATGTAATGCCACAGCGTTTCCCAGCGCTCCTTGTCAGGCGCATCGGGGCCGACCAGGCCGGAGACGATGGCCGCGCAGACCTCGCCACCGTGGACGTCGGGGCGGTGGAGGAAGTTGAGGTCGTAATACGGATCGACATGGGCGCCCGCCTGCAGTCCGATGATCGCGCGGAAGGCTTCCGGATGCTCGAGCGCCAGATGCAGCACGATGCGGCCGCCGATCGAGCAGCCCATCAAGATGGGACGATCCAGTTCCAGCGCCGCGGAGATCTCGAGGATCATGCCGGTGTATTGCGCCGAGGTGAGCTGGTATTCCTCGTTGTGCCAGCCTTCCGGCGGCGACGACTTGCCATGCCACGGCATATCGAAGGCGATAACGCGATGCTTCGCGGTGATCCGCTCATCATTCATCAGCGCGCGATACTGCCGGCCATCGGCGCCGGCCGTATGCAGACAAAGCAGCGGCGTGCCCTGCCCGGCTTCTTCCACATAGATGCGATGCTTGCGGCCGAACAGGTCGAGATGAAGATAGCGACCGATGGTCGGTTCGAACGTCACGGTCATGATGCCGCTCCCGTGGCGCGCAGCTTCACGAGCGCTTCCTTGAAATAGCGCAGATTGGCCATGAAAACCCGCAGATTGCCCTCGGCCTTCAGCGTGCGGCGCTTGATCAGCGCCATCAGGTCGTGAAAACCCGGCTGTGGCCTGGCGCTCCAGAAATGCCCCCATTCCGCCTCGGAGGCGCGCAGCGCGAACGACCATGACGGCATTACGAACGGACCGCGGCTGACCGAGACGATCCTGCCCTCGACGATGGCGATCAGCCACGCGGTCGCACCGACCTCGAGCAGGAAGGTGGTCGTGAGAAATCGACCACGCTTCACCAGCATCTCGTCGGCATTGACCTTTGTTTTCAGGTCTTCGATCATGTTTTCTCCATTCGGGCGAGTGCGACAAGCGCGTCCACCGCGATTACGCCCTGGCCCACCGGGTTGATGATGAGCGGATTGATTTCGGCATCCACTACCGTGACGTCCGGATCGAGCGCCAGTTGCGACATCGCGACGATGGCCTCCGCCAGAGCCCGCAGATCGCCATGAGGCTTGTTGCGAAAGCCCTGGAATACCCGCGTGATCGCCAGTTCGGCAATCATTTCACGCGCACTGTCGAGCGTAACCGGCGCCAGCCGGATGCTGCGGTCGCGATAGATCTCGGTAAAGATGCCGCCGGCAGCCAATAGCACGATGGGCCCGGCTTCCGCGTCGACGCGGTAGCCGAGCAGCATCTCGCCCAGCCCCGAGGTCATCGGCTGCGCCAGCACCTTGGCGACCTTCACGTCCGGCCGATGCTTCCCGACGTTTTCGGCGATCCGGCGGATCGCGGCCCGCAACTGCTTCGCATCGGCGACGTTCAGAACCACGCCGCCGACCTCGGTCTTGTGCGCGATCTCGTCGGTCAGCAGTTTCACGGCGACCGGGTAGCCGAATGGCAATGCGACGTCCGGTTCCTCGATGCCGATCGCCACGGCGGGAGCGTGCATGATGCCGTACTTTGCCAGCAATTCGTAGGCCGCGATCTCGTCCAACTGCTTGGTGGCCTGTGCCGAAAAGTCGCGCGGCTTCGGCATTGGTGTCGGCAGGCGGCGCAGCAGGGCGGCGCTGATCGCATCGGCGCAGCATTCAGGGGTGCGGAAGTTGGGGATGCCGGCGGCTGTCAGCATCGCCAGCGCTTGCGGTGCCTCGGGCACCAGGAAGGTCACCAGCGGCTTCGGCGATGACGCGCTGTCGATCACCGGCTTGACCGCGAGATCGGGCTGGAATCGCGCCGAGGATCCGATCACGGCGACGACCAGGTCGAATTCCGGCGCGGCCAGCATGGTCCGCAGCGCCGCCTTCATGATGTCGTAGCGGGTACCGGCCAGCGTGAGATCGATGATGCGCTCGTGGTTGGCAGCGACGCCTGCCTCGGTCAGGCGGTCGAAGGTCTCGTGGCTCGGCTTCACCACCTCGATGCCGCGCATCGCCAGTTCGTCGACCACCATCGCCGCGCCGCCGCCGGTCGTGGTGACGACGCCGACCCGCATGCCGCGCACGCCCGCGGGTCGCGCCGGCAGCCGCCGCAGCAGCGGCAACGTCTCGATCAGGGTCTCGAAATTGAACACGCGCGCGATGCCGCAATCGGCGAGGAAGGCCGCGGCAAGATCGTCCTCGCCGGCCAGCGCGCCGGTGTGCGACAGCGCCAGTTCGGCGGCGGCGGCCGAGCGGCCGAGCTTGTAGGCCACCACCGGCTTGCCGCGCGCCGCGGCGCCGATCGCGAAGGCGCGCAGCGCATCGCCATGGCGGATGCTCTCGAGAAACAGCATGTAGCCGGTCACATCGGGGTCATCGAGCGTCGCCGAGCAGATCTCGCCGAGGCTAAGATCGATCTCGTTACCGACCGATACCAGGCCGGCGAAGCCAATATTGCGTGCCTTGCCGCGCGAGATCAGCGCGCCCAACAGGCTGCCGGAGTGGGAGGCGACGAAAATGCCTCCGGTCGGCAGGTCCGGTTCGGCGAAGGCGGCGTTCGCGGTGATGATGGTCTTGTGACGCAAATTGATCGCGCCGAGGCTGGACGGTCCGAGAATGCGCAGTTTGGTCGTGACGCACAGCGCCCGCAGGCGCGCGACCAGCTTCTGGCCTTCGGCGCCGCCTTCGGAAAAGCCGGCCGCGAGAATGGTGACGACGGTAACGCCGAGCCGTGCGCATTCCTCGGCGGCATCGACCGCATCGGCCGTTGGCGTCAGGATGAAGACATGGTCCGGCACCGTCGGCAGCGCCGACAAGGATGGCCACGCGGTTTCGCCAAGCACGGTGGGACGGCGCGGATTGATCGGATAGATCGTGCCCGCGTAGCCGGCGCGCCGCAGATATTGCAGCGGCCGTGACGAGGTCTTGGTGACGTCGTCGGAAGCGCCGACCAGCGCGATGCTGCGCGGTGCCAGCAGCGCCTGGCCGAGAGTTGGCGTTGAGGCGTTATCCGGCACGGGCGGCATTTCCACGCTGGTCGAATTTGCGCTCGAACACGTCTTCGGCAATGCGGTTCTTGAGGATCTCGGTAGAGCCGCCGGCGATCATCCCGCCGCGGGTGCGGCGCATGCAGTATTCGGCCAGCGAGTCCTGACTGTAGCCAAGACCGCCCATGATCTGCACCGCCTCGTTGGCGACATCGAAGCCGGCCTGGTTGCAGGCCAGCTTGGCCACCGCCGTGTTGTAGGGCGACGGCAAGCCGCTTTCGATACTGGCGGCGCGGTACAGCAGCATCTGCGCGGAATCCAGTTTCAATGCCATGTCGGCAAACTTCCACTGCAGACCCTGGAATTCGCACAGCGCCCGGCCGAACTGCTTGCGGATCAGCGCGTGCTCACGCGCCAGATTGAAGGCGTAGCGGCCAAGCGCCAGGGAACGCGACGAATTGCCGAGCCGCTCGACGTTGAACCCGGCGATCTGCTTCTTGAAACCACCCGCGCCGAGCAGGACGTTTTCCGCGGGAATGCGGCAGTTCTCGAAATACAACTGGCTCCAGGATTCGCCGCTCATGAAGGCCGACGGCTTGCCAACCGTGAAGCCGGGCGTATCCCGCTCGACAATCACCGAGCCGATGCCGCCGACGCCCGGCCCGAAGCGGACATAGACGAGATAGATCGCGGCGTCCGGACTGTGGGTACCGAACACCTTGCTGCCATTGATCAGATAGCCGTCGCGGTCCGGAGTCGCGCTGGTCTTCAATTCAGTGACGGCGGAGCCGGCATCAGGCTCGCTCATCCCGAGGCTGATGCAGATGCGCCCCGCCAACAGATCCGGTAGCCAGCGCGCCTTCTGCCCGGGCGTCGCATATTCGACAAATGTACGGATCGGGCCGAAATTACCGGCCTGCACGATATCGGCGCTGCGCGGACAGACCGCCGCGATCTGCTCGATCGCAATCACGGAGTCGAACAATGTGCCGCCGGCGCCGCCATCTTCTTCGCTGAAGGAAATACCAAGCAGCCCCTGTCTGGCGAGAAGCCCGGCGGTCTCGAACGGGAAATGCGGATCGTGCGCCCGGGCCAGCGCGCCGTCCTTGAGATTCGCCTCCGCGAAGCGCCGCACCGAGGTCGCGAAGGACTGCTGTTCTTCAGAAAGCTCAAAGTTCATTGATCGTCGCCACGGCTGGAGGAACGGCCCTGTTTCACAGCCAGAGATTTGACCGGCAACTGCACAATGGTTATGACATGATTAGAATTTGTAATGGTGCAACGCGATGCTGCCGCCACTCAATCCACTACACGTGTTCGATGTCGCGGCGCGCCAATTGAGCTTCACGCGCGCCGCGGCGGAACTGCGCGTGACGCAACCGGCGATCAGTCGCCAGATCAACGCGCTGGAAAGTTTTCTCGGCGTTCGGCTGTTCGAGCGCGACAGGCAGGGCCTGCGGCTGACCTCGGAAGGCGAGCAATTTCAACGCCAGATCGCACCGGCCTTCCAGATCATCGCCAACGCCACCTCCAGCCTGATGTCGACGGGCAAGGCCGAGCCGCTAAAGATCCGCGTCTACACCACCTTCGCCGCCAAATGGCTGATTCAGCGACTGCCGTCGTTTTACGTTGCCTATCCGCATATCAAGCTGAACATCAGCAATGTCGTGGCGCCGATCGACTTCGAGAAGGACAAGGTGGACCTCGCGATCCAGTTCGGCGCCGGAAAATGGCCAAATGTCGAGTGCGAACTGCTGTTCAGAGATCTGATCCAGCCGGTGTGCAGCCCGAAACTTCTGAAATCAAACCGGTTGGTCGAACTCGATGACCTGCGCAAGGTACAGCTCTTGCACTCGCATTACCGTCGCGCCGACTGGCCCGACTGGTTGATGGCAGTGAATCGTCCCGACCTTTTGACCGATGTCGGAGTCAGCTTTCCCAGTTCGGTTCTCACCTATCACGCCGCCATGGAAGGCGTGGGCGTAGCGATGGGGCAACTACATCTACTACGTAACGAATTGCATGACGGCTCGCTGGTGCCCTTGTTCAATGCGCCTTTCCAAAGATCGATGGCGCATTACGTCGCTTGGCCAAAACATCGTGCGCTCGGCAAAAAATCACGGAGCTTCATTCATTGGCTCAAGGCGCAGGTCAGCGAATTCCTAAGCAAGTGACCATTTATACTGCCCCTCCGCCTCGCGCCAAACGGGCTCACATGCGGATATATCCGCGCGGCACACCGCCGAGCTGATCAAATATGCCGCGAATGCCTTCCTCGCCACAAAAATCACCTTCATCAACGAGATCGCCGACATGCGCGAGGCGCCGTCGATCCCGCTGGTCACCGGCCTGCTTGATCTCGGCGCGACCGTCCGCGCGTTCGATCCGGTCGGCATGGACGCCGCGAGAGCGGAGCTGCCGGATATCACCTATCGCAGCGACGCCCATGATTGCGCGGCCGGCGCCGACGCGTTGGTGAGGAAGCAGCCGATGCTGGTGGATCTGCGCAATGTGTACCGGCCGAAGGAAATGGCGGCGGCGAGGTTTGTCCATGAGGGCGTCGGGCGCGGGAAGCTGTGATACCTGTTCCACCCCGAGCAGGCGTAGAGCGGATTGGCGCGGCGCCATCCGCCACTCTTCGGATTCGCGGCGCAATACGCTTCGCTATTGCGCCCTACTGGCTGATAGCCTGTCCGTCGAGCGGCTTCGCCATCATGATATGACTTCCGCTCTTGGCCGCGTCTGTACTGACAAAGCCGAGCCGCGCATAAAGGCGAAGGGCGCCGCTGTTGCTGGCGAGCACCATCAATCGCAATTGCGGGACGCCTTGCGTTCTTGCTTCGCGCGCCAGCGCCGCGATCACGCCCGTTCCGATCCCCTGATTGCGGGCCGCCGATATCAGGGCGATATCGACCATGTGCCAATGATGCGCATCGACGTGTAGCAGCAGGCGGCCAACTGGTCGTGCATCGCGGGTGATGACGAATGACAGCGCATTGGGGAATTGCGCGGCATGGCTCGCGGCCTGCGCGCGAAACTGCTGATCGAGCATGGTATCGAGCATAGCGGGCGGCAGTTGCGCGGCGGCAAAGACATCAGCCCGCACGATCTTGAACAGATTCGCGACAAAGGCATCGTCGGCCGGACTTGCGGGTCGAAGCCGCACGTCCGTGTCCTGTGGGACGATGCGAAGCACCGGCGCGGGGTCCGCGGCATCCACGCCGCGCATGGCGATCAGGAATTATTGAAGCTCGGGAAGATACCGACATAGGCGATACACCAGATGATGGCCTGGGTCGGCTGTGTGTTGTCGTGAGGCAGCCCCCGCCCCGTCGGCGTCATGGCGTTCGGTGCCAGTGTGGTCGTGCTCGGCGGCGTTACGAAACCGTTGAAGATGGGATCGATGGCGGCCATGTTGGATGACGTGCCGGGACCGGGCGCGGCGTTTGCCGCGGTCTTGTTCCCCAGTCGCAGTCCGTGGGTGTGCATGGCCATTTCGCCAATGGTCAGGTTGGCCGTCGGGCTACCGATCGACTG
>NZ_JANXTC010000116.1:0-22921 GCF_025356345.1 Tardiphaga sp. | reverse complement strand
CGTGGTGGCGCTGTTCAACCAGGAACGGATCGTGGCGCGTGGCTGGCCGGCCTCCGAAAACCGCATCACGGTGTCCGAATTGACCGACTAGCGGGGATGCACCTGCCTTCATAGCGCCCGGATTTGCGCCTGCTATGATGTCTTGTCTCTCAGCCACGAGGCCTCAGGTGAGCACTGCCGAAGCCTATCCAGTTCCCGCGGCTCGTGCGCCTTTGGTGCCGCCCAGCCCGCCGCGCGCGGCCGAAACCATGGGCCCGTTCGGCCGGCTGGCGGCGATGCGCAAAAGCGCGATCGGCACCTGGGGCCAGCGCGCTTATGAGGAAGGCCTGATCAAGGGGCGGTTCTTCGGTCACGCCAGTTTCATCCTGAATTCGCCGGACGATATCCGCCACGTGCTGGTGGACAATTACGAGAACTACACCCGCACGGCGGCGGGCATCCGCGTGCTGCGGCCAATGCTCGGCGAAGGCCTGCTGCTCGCCGAAGGGCGCAACTGGAAGCACCAGCGCCGCACGCTGGCACCGGCGTTCACGCCGCGCGCGGTCAGCACGCTGGTGCCGCACATGATTTCCGCGATCGACGACACGCTGCTGGAGTTGCACGGCGCCACCGACGGGCCGGTCGACCTGCGCGAAATCATGCAGCGAATGACGCTGGAGATCGCCGGCCGCACGATGTTCTCCTACGGCATGGCGCGCCACGGCCGTGCGCTGCGCGACTTCGTCTTCGAATACGGCAGCAATCTGGCGCGGCCACATTTTTTCGATCTGCTGCTGCCGCTGGGCTGGCCGACGCCGCAGGACATTTCGCGACACTTTTTCCGCAAGCGCTGGACCCGCTTCGTCGCCATGCTGATCGCGGAGCGCCGCGCCGCCGGCAAGGTCGATGGCGCGCCGCCACGCGACCTGTTCGACCTGATGGTCGCCGCGCGCGACCCGGAAACCGGCGACGCCTTCTCCGATACGCAGCTCGGCGACCAGGTCGCGACCATGATCCTCGCCGGCCACGAGACCACCGCCACGGCCTTGTTCTGGGCGCTTTATATGCTGACGCTCGACCCTGACACGCAGGAGCAGATCGCGGCGGAAGCAAGAATCGCCGGTGCCAGCGGCGCCCTCGATATCGAGCAGCTGAAATTCACCCGCGCGGTGATCGACGAAACCATGCGGCTGTATCCGCCAGCCTTCCTGATCGCGCGCGCCGCCGCCGGCCCCGATACGCTGGGCGGCGAAGCGGTGGTCAAGAACGATGTGATCCTGATCGCCCCCTGGTTGCTGCACCGGCATGAAAAATTATGGCGCGAGCCGAATGCCTTTATCCCGCGGCGCTTCATGCCCGGCGCGGCGCCGCCGGATCGCTTTGCCTATTTGCCGTTCGGTGTCGGCGCGCGGGTCTGTATCGGCGCGCATTTCGCGCTGGTCGAGGCGACGCTCGCCCTGGCGAAGATCGTTGGCGCGTTTCGCGTCGAATTGCCGGAGACGGAGCCCGTCATGCCGATCGGCATCGTGACCACGCAACCGGATCGTTCGCCTCAATTTCGGATCAGCAGGCGGT
This sequence comes from Tardiphaga sp., assembly GCF_025356345.1. GTDB lineage: Bacteria > Pseudomonadota > Alphaproteobacteria > Rhizobiales > Xanthobacteraceae > Tardiphaga. The sequence goes on along the minus strand of NZ_JANXTC010000116.1, from coordinate 21,367 downwards.
AGATTTGATGCGGAAGCGCCCTATCTAAGAGCCATGAGCGACCTGCGGAACCAGCTTGAAACCCTGAAGAAGACGAGCGATCCGCTCCTTGTCGACGCCATCGGCCGGCTGATCACGGATGGCGCCGACCACGAACTCAACCGCATCAATCTGATCGACTTCGCCGCCAGCGCCGGACTCGACGAAGAACGGGTGATTTCCGGATTCTTGCAGGCCGCGCGACTCGGTCTGTTCGACCTCACCTGGAACGTGCTGTGCCCGGGCTGCCGCGGCGTGCTCGACACCCATGACACGCTGAAATCGCTGCGCGACGACGAATATCAATGCGGCCTGTGCGGCAACGGCTATCGCGCCTCGGTGGATGATCAGGTCGAGGTGGCCTTTACCGTTTCACCCCGGGTGCGTCGCATCGCGGCGCATGATCCGAACACGCTGCCGGTCTGGGAATATTTCAGGCAGGTGTTCTGGAGTTCGGGGGTCGATTTCGACGCGACGTCGTTCGCGGCGCTGTCGGACGAGATCGTGCTGGATACGCGCGACGTCGCGCCATTTCGCAAGCTGGACACGACGCTGCGATTGCCGTCGCAATTTTTGATCGTGTTCGAGCCGGTGACCCACGCCGCGCAATTCATCGACGTGCAGGGTGAGCCGACCATCGCAATCCAACATTTGTCGCTGGTCTATGATCACACCCATCGGCCGACCGAAACCATCACGCTGCGGCCAGGACCGGTACATCTGTCGTTCGACAACCAGACCGAACTTCGCGTGCTGCCCTCGGTATTCGTCGCCGCCGACGCGCTCCATCATCTGATCGGCCAGCGCAAGCCGTTCCTGACCGCCAAGCGGATACTGACCAACCAGACGTTTCGCGACGTCTTCAAGGCCGACAACCTCACCATCGACCAGCGGCTGAAGATCACCTCGCTGACCTTCTTGTTCACTGACCTGAAGGGCTCCACCGCGCTCTACGAACGCGTCGGCGATCTTGCCGCGTTCGATCTGGTGCGCGCGCATTTTCAGGCGCTGCTGGAGATCATCTCGTCGGAAGCCGGTGCCGTGGTGAAGACCATTGGCGACGCGGTGATGGCGACCTTTACCCGGCCGGAGCAGGCGTTGGCGGCGGGATTGCGCATGCGCACGGCAATGGAACGGCTCAACGAGGCCCGCGGGACCACTGACCTGGTGGTGAAGATCGGCATCCACGAAGGTCCGTGCCTGGCCGTGATGCTGAACGACCGGCAGGATTATTTCGGCCAGACCGTCAACATCGCCGCGCAGGTGCAGGGCCTGGCGAACTCGCAGGCGATCCATGTCACCGGCCCGGTCATTTCGGCGCATGCGGTGGAGGCCATGCTGCGGCAGGCCCATATCACGCCGATTCAGAAGCACGCCGCGTTGCGCGGCATCGCCGACAAGGTCGTGGTTTACGAAATTCCTTGAAGCGCGCGAAGCCGTGATGGCGGAATGGTAATGCCACGCTTGGGAACTCGCGTGCATTGCACGTGTTCCCTTTTCAGGCCACAAACGAGAGGCGTTTCCGCATCGGGCGGAGCCGATCAGGCAATGGGCAAACGATGTTCGAAAAGCTGCGCGAATTCATTGCCGACGTCGTCTCGCCGGGCGCACACGAGAGCCAGGCCTTCGATGATAATGGTTACCGGCTGGCCGCGACGGCCTTGATGGTTCACGTCATCTCGCTCGATGGCGAGCCATCGGAGATCGAGAAGACCAAGCTGCACAGTCTGATCGAAACCCGCTTCGGGCTTGGCTCCGGCACGGCCGATCGGCTGATCGCCGCGGCGACTTTGGTCGAGGGCGACGCTGTCGACCTGTATCACTTCACTAGCGTGATCATGCGCGCCGTCGATGAAGCCGGCCGCATCCGTATCGTCGAGATGATGTGGGAGCTGGTCTATGCCGACGGCAGGGTGTCGGAGTTCGAGGAGAACGTGGTCTGGCGCGCCGCCGACCTGCTCGCGGTCTCATCGCGGGACCGCATCGAGTTGAAGCGCCGGATTTCCGGCGGCGCGGCGACATCCGATGCCGTGATCTGAACGGTACTGTCCCGTGCGGTCACGCGTGATTGGCATCCGCGGAGGATCGCGGTTAAGACATGTATAGCCATGAAGGAACTTCTTTAAGGTATTGAGGTAGCGGTTGCGGCTTGCAGATCGCGGGTATCCCGATTAGGCCTATTCAGACTGTGCCTGTTTCCGCCCTTGTGACCCTTCTCCTTTCAAGAGCATCTCATTGTGACTGAGCGCGTGACGTTGATAACCGGGGCATCGTCAGGAATCGGCGCTGAGCTGGCCCGCGAATTCGCATCGCATGCGCATCGCGTCGTCCTGGTGGCCCGCCGCGCCGACCGGCTGCGGGCTTTGGCCCGCGACATCGTGATGGCGGGCGGTTCTGCCCCCATCATCATTCCCTGCGATCTCGAGTTGCCCGGCGCGTGCGACCAGATCGCCAGCGCGCTGGTCGAAGCCGGGGTCGAGGTCGAGTACGTCGTCAACAATGCCGGCTTCGGCATGTTCGGTCGCGCCACCGATATGGACCGCGCCCGCCAATTCGCGATGATCGAGCTCAATGTCCGGGTGCTGACCGATCTGTCGCTGCGTTTTTCCGACAGCCTGATCCGCACCAAAGGCGGTCTCCTCAACATCAGTTCGATCGCCGGCTTCCTGCCCGGACCGGGCATGGCGGTCTATTACGCCAGCAAGGCCTATGTGCTGTCTTTCACCGAGGCGCTGCATCAGGAACTGGGCCCGCTCGGCGTGCGCGTCACCGCGCTGTGTCCCGGTCCGGTGCCCTCGGAATTCCAGCAGCGGGCCGGCTTCGAGCCCGGGCTGGATTCGGCGATCCTGAATGTCTCCGCCGCCGACGTCGCCAGGGCGGGCTATCGCGGATTGATGGCGGGCAAGCGCATCGTGCTGCCGGGCCTCGGCATCAGGATGGTGCCGCTGCTGCTGCGTCTGTTTCCGCGCGGATTTATCGCTGGCGCGGTGGCGAGGTTGCAATTGCGGCGGGTGAGTTGATTTTAGCTTTCGTCGGCTGAATGGCGAGGTCCGCCGACGCCCTTCGGGCCGCGGCGCGACATCCTTCGCTTGCTTCGCCCCGATGGTCTGGAGTGGCTCGCCGAGCCGTCGCTTGCGAAGCAGTTAAAATGTTTCCTGAACATTCCCGGTCCGCCTACGCCCTTCGGGCCGCGGCGCGACATCCTTCGCTTGCTTTGCCCCGATGGTCTGGAGTGGCTCGCCGAGCCGTAGCTTGCGAAGCAAGCGAAGGATGGTGGAGCCAGGCGGGATCGAACCGCCGACCTCGTCATTGCGAACGACGCGCTCTCCCAGCTGAGCTATGGCCCCGATGCAAACTGGCTGCTGACGCAGCCCATTTGGCAATCGTCGCCATTTACAATCCCTGTTAAGGGCAAGTCAAGAACGTCCCGCAACACCGGTCCTGCCGGTGTTTTTGCCCGGAACTTCCCTTGTTTGCGCGGGTGCGAAACGATATTTACCCAACAGTCGAATCCGCGACCAACCCCGCGAGCTTTCCCCGCCATGCGTGCCATTCTCGATATCGTGCTGATTATACTCGATCTCTACGTCTGGCTGCTGATTGCCTCGGCGATCCTGTCCTGGCTGATCGCCTTCAACGTCGTCAACACCCGCAACCAGTTCGTCGCGGCGATTGCCGAGTTCCTGTTTCGCATCACCGAACCGGTGCTGGGCCCGATTCGCCGCTCGCTGCCGAGCCTCGGCGGCCTCGACATTTCGCCGATCGTGCTGATCCTGATCATCATGTTCCTGCAGCGCGTGATCACCTATTATATCTATCCCAACGTCTACTGACCGCGGCGTGGCCGACCCCTGGCGCTATGGCGCGGACGGCATCAGCATCGCCTTGCGGGTGACGCCACGCGGCGGGCGCGACGACATCGACGGCATCGAGACTCTGGCCGATGGCCGCAGCGTGGTGAAAGTGCGCGTTCGCGCCGTCGCCGAAGGCGGCGAAGCCAACCGCGCGGTGACCGAGTTGCTGGCCAAGGCCCTCGGCGTGCCTAAACGCGCGGTGCGCGTGCTGTCCGGCACCACCTCGCGGCAAAAACAGATTGCCGTCGATGGCGACCCCCGGAAACTCGGCGAATTGCTGCGCAGCATGACTGCGGCAAAGCCCAAGAAATCCAGCGAACAGGACCCGACATGACCGCCCGCATCATCGATGGAAAGATCATTGCCGCCGAACTGCGCGAGCGCGTCGCCGCCGAGGTCGCGCGGGTCCAGCGCGACCATGGCCTGACGCCCGGCCTCGCGGTGGTGCTGGTCGGCTCTGACCCCGCCAGCGAAGTCTATGTGCGCAGCAAGCACAAGCAGACCCAGGCCGCCGGCATGGCCTCGTTCGAACACCGGCTGCCGGCCGACGTCGCGCAAAGCGACCTGCTCGCTTTGGTCGGCAAGCTCAACGCCGATCCCATGGTGCACGGCATCCTGGTGCAACTGCCGCTGCCCAAGGGTCTCGATACCGACGCGGTCGTCAATGCCATCGATCCCGCCAAGGATGTCGACGGGCTGCATCCGAACAATGCCGGCCGTCTCGCCGGCGGCCTGCCCGCGCTGTCGCCCTGCACGCCGCTCGGTTGCATCATCCTGACCAGGACGGTGCATCCGTCGCTGGAAGGCCTCAATGCGATCGTGATCGGCCGCTCCAATCTGGTCGGCCGGCCGCTGGTGCAATTGCTGCTCAATGAAAACGCCACCGTGACCATCGCGCATTCGCGCTCGCGCGACCTGGCCAAGCTCTGCGCGCAGGCCGACCTGGTCTATGCCGCGGTGGGGCGCCCGGAAATGGTGCGCGGCGACTGGATCAAGCCCGGCGCCACCGTGATCGACGTCGGCATCAACCGGTTGCCGGGCGACGACGGCAAGACCCGGCTGGTCGGCGACGTCGCCTATGCGGAAGCGCTGGAAGTAGCCGGCGCGATCACCCCGGTGCCGGGCGGCGTCGGCCAGATGACGGTCGCCTGCCTGCTGGTCAACACGCTGCGCGCGGCCTGCGCGATCCACGGGCTGGCCCGACCGGCGGTGTAGTTCGCCGCGGTTTGCTTGCTACCGGGCCGCGTTCTGCATCAGCCGCCGGTAAAACCGGATCATGTCGCCGTAATTGGCGACGCTGAGGCGTTCATTGGTGCCGTGGAAACGCGTCAGGTCTTCGGCATTGGCGCGCACTGGCGAGAAGCGGAAGATGTTGTCGGCGACGCCGGCGTAATGCCGCGAGTCGGTGGCCGCGATCATCAGGCCGGGCGCGACCAGGGCATCCGGAAATGTTTCGCGAATCGTGCGATTGAGCGTCGCATAAGACGGCGTGTCGGTGGCCGAGACCGGCGGCGGATCGGTATTGCCCGGAAAGAGCGCGATGGCGATGCGATCGTTGCCGATGCCGCGGCGAACATGGTCGGCGACGCTTTCCTGGGTGTCGCCCGGCAGCAGACGGAAATTCACCGTGGCCTCGGCAATTCCGGGCAGCACATTATCCTGTTCGCCGGCCTTGAAGATGGTCAGTGCCGTGGTGGTGCGGACATTGGCCTCGCTGGGACCGCTCTTCTCGAATTCATGCAGCAGCAGCGGCTTCAGCAACCACAGGTTCGACAACACCACGCGATCCAGACCCTGCATTTCCGGCGCCACGGTCGCCAGCATGTCGGCGACGGTGCTGTTGATGCGCATCGGCAGCCGCCGCGTTTCGAGCCGCACCAGCGCGGCGCTGAGCATGCCGATGGCGGTCTCGCGCGGCGGCATTGAGGAGTGGCCCGGCGTCGCCTGGGCGGTCAGGGTCAGCGTGGCATAGCCCTTCTCGGCGACGCCGATCAGCGCCAGCGGCTGGTCGATGCCCTTGAGCAGGCCTTCGGTGATCAGCAGGCCCTCGTCGAGCACGAAATCGAGCCGGACATTGCGCGAGGCCAGCAATGCCGCGATGGCGGTAGCGCCACCCTGACCGGCGACTTCCTCGTCATGGCCGAAGCCGAAATAGATCGTGCGCGTCGGGCGAAAGCCCTGCCGCGCCAGCCCTTCGGCGGCTTCCAGGATCGAATACAGATTGCCCTTGTCGTCCCACGAGCCGCGGCCCCAGACAAATCCATCCGCGACGACGCCCTGGAACGGCGGGTGCTGCCAGTCCTTTTCGGTGCCGGGCGCCACCGGCACGACATCCTGATGCGCCAGCAAGGCGATCGGTCTCAGCGATGGATCGGAGCCCTGCCAGGTGTAGAGCAGGCTGTGGCCGCCAACGGTCTCGCGCGCGGCCGCCGCATGAAACGCCGGAAAGCTGACGACAAGATGCACCTGCATGGCGCGCAGCGCGTCGGCAAACGGCTCCGCTTGGGCCGTGCCGGAAATGGTCGGGAATCGGATCGCCTCGGCGAGACGGGCGGCCGCGGCCTGTTCGTCGACCGCTACCCGCGGGATTGGCGTGACCCGCAGCTGTCGCGACGACAGATTGAAGGCATTGAACGCCAGCACGCCGGAGAGCGCGGCGACCGCCGCGGCGATGACGAGTGCGATGTTACGGATCAGTCTGAGAAGGCGGCGCATCGAGCATCCCGGCATCGGTTGTCCCGTGCGCAGGCTAGCGATGTTCCATGATCGTTACGAGACGCCGCGCGTGGCGCGCGGTCGCGTTTCCCGGACGCGGTGCAGCGTTCTTCACGCTGCTCCGCGGAGCCGGGATCCCGGTTGCCTGAAACCGGACCCCGGATCAGCAGCGCGCCACGCTGCGAGCGCAGCGCGTTGCGCTGCGCCCGGGCACAAGAGTGCTCGGCCTATTTCCCGGCCTTGGCGCGTTCCATGCCTTCGAGGATCAGCCGGTGGGCATCGGCGGCATCACCCCAGCGTACCACCTTGACCCATTTGCCGGGCTCGAGATCCTTGTAGTGTTCGAAGAAATGCTGGATCTGCTGCAACGTGATTTCCGGCAGGTCGCTGTAGTTCTTCACCTTGTCGTAGCGCTGGGTCAGCTTCGAGGTCGGCACCGCGATGATCTTCTCGTCGTGGCCGGCCTCGTCTTCCATCAGCAGCACACCGACCGGGCGGCAGCTCATCACGGCGCCGGGCACGATGGCGCGGGTATTGGCCACCAGCACGTCGCAGGGATCGCCATCGCCGGACAGCGTATGCGGGATGAAGCCGTAATTACCGGGATAACGCATCGGCGTGTAGAGAAAGCGATCGACGAACAGCGCGCCGGATTCCTTGTCCATCTCGTATTTGATGGGTTCGCCGCCGACGGCCACCTCGATCACGACATTGACTTCTTGCGGCGCCTTGGCGCCGATCGGGATTGCCTCAAGGCGCATCGGAAACTCCAGATTTGTAGGACAGGTCGCGAGAGGCGTAGCCGAGCCAAGGCCCGGATTCAACGCCCGCGACGCATGAAGGAGGGGGAAGATTGAAGGCTCAATGGTTCCAGGCGAAGGCGACCTTGTCGAGCGATTTCGGCCCGAAGCGCTCCGAGGAGCGGGCGACCATCTTGCCGCCGAGCGCGCGGTAAAATTCGGTGGCGCCCTCATTATCGGACAGCGCCCAGATCACCATGCTCTTCAACCCGCTCTGCACCAGATCGCGCTTGGCGGAAGCGAACAGCCGGCGGCCGAAGCCGAGGCCCTGAAATTCCGGACGCAGATAAAGCTCGTAGATCTCGCCTTCGAAATGCAGGCTGCGGGCGCGGTTGCGGCCGTAATTGGCGTAGCCGGCCACCTTGTCGCCGAAGCACAGCACGCTGACGCGGCTGCCCTTGCGGATCGCCGATTCCCACCATTGCGGGCCACGGCGATTGATCAGCTTTTCCAGCTCCGGGCCAGGGATCAAACCCTGATAGGCCGAGCGCCAGGCTTCGTCATGGGTGGAAGCCACCGCGGACGCATCCGCGGTCTTGGCCGGTCGAACCTCGATCAGGTTTGTGCTCATGGAGATGATCAAAGCAAGTCGGCGCCCGCTGTTCAAGCTCCATCGTTAATTATCGGTTAACGTGTGGATTTCGGGCATCAGTCGACGGTCAAGGTGTATCGAAAAAGCACAGACTTTGACCCACCGCGCATTTCCGCCGGGTTTTTTCCGCATGGAGTCCCAAAGTGAATCATGCTGCGACCGCACAAAGGTTTGACCAGAAGCAGAACCGGATTGATTCGCGGTGTGTAGTCCGGCCATGGCGTAACCCGACTTGATCCGGCAGCTTGCATCGGGATCGCGCCTAGCGATCGAAGCCAATGGGCCTGCAAATGTCGCAGGGAGAACATAACGCCGATGCCGCGCCCCACCGACCATTACCAGAAGTTACTGGAATACCTCTATAATTGCCTCTGAGGTCGTCCCCCTCAAACCGGAAGTGCCATGATAGCTGACGCGCGAAAATTCCGCGGTGCCGCGGCGGCCACGCTTTGGCCGGACGATGACATCATCCTCTATGATGGCGTCTGCGTGTTCTGCTCGCACTGGGTCCGCTTCATCGCCACGCGCGACACCGATCGCCGGTTCCGCTTCACCGCGATCCAATCCGGCTACGGCACCCGGCTGGCGCGCGCCCTCGGCATCGACCCCGAAGATCCCGACAGCAACGCGGTCATCCATGGCGGCACCGCGCATTTCAGATCGGACGGCGCGCTGACCGTGCTGTCGCAACTGCCCGGCTGGCACTGGGCCGGCGGGCTGCGCGCTCTGCCGCGCTGGCTGCGCGACCCCGTCTACAATCTGGTCGCCAGGAACCGCTACCGGATTTTTGGACGCAGCGAGGCCTGCATGGTGCCGGATGCGGGAATGAGAGCGAGAGTGATCGAATAGCTCAACTACACTTCCAGATGCGCCGCTTCCAATATTTCCTCCGCCGCCCGTTCTCCACTGTCTCTTGCGCCATGCGCCGTGGAGAAAAAATGCGCCGACGTCGCCTCTCCCGCGAAAAACAGCCGGCCATCGACCGGCGCGGCGAGGACGGCGCGGGCTTCGGCGTGGCCGGGCATCGCGGCGGAATAGGCGCCCTGCGCAAAGGCATCATGGCCCCAGCGCGATTCGGCGAGCGGCCTGAGCCTGCCGCGGTAGCTGGAGCCGAGCAGCGCGACCACTTCCTCGATCGCCTGGGCGCCGAGCGCGCCGTCGCCGGCGTCTTCCAGCTCGCGGGCAAAACCGCCGCCAAAAAAGCCTTCGATGCAGGGATAGCCGAACGGCCGGATCTGGTAGCTGCCGACGCCAACGCGGTCGGTGGCGCCGCGCAGCCCGGCATCATTCGGCAGGTCGCCGGCGCCGTCGAGCGCCAGCATCACCTTGTTGTTGGTGCCGAGCGGCAGGCCGCGCGCGGCATCGACCTTGGCCGGCAGCGCCGGGCTGAACCGGATGCTTTCGCTGGCGAGCAGATTGCTCGGCACCGTGACGATTACTTTGGCGGCGCTCAGCGTGCCCCGCGAGGTTTCGATTTTGACGCGCGCGCCGGCATGGTCGATCAGCGTCACTTGGGTGTCCCGCGACACCGGACACGGCGCGCCATAGGCGGAGATCAACGCGCCATAGCCGGCGGGCAGCCGCCAATTGATTTCGGTGTCCTCATAGGCATCCATGTCATGCAGCGAGACGCGGTCGAGTTCGACGCCATTGATATAGGTGCTGACGGCATCGATCATCGGATTCCAGCGATTGCCCGGCTCCAGGCAGCTGCTGGCCGGTGCGTCGTCGTCGCGCTCCGCGGCCGCTTCGGCGCGATCATAGAAGGCGTCGATGGCGCCAAAGAAATCGATCCGGTCCGCCTTCGGGAAGGTCGTCTCATAGCTGCCCTCGCGCCACGGCGCGCGGGCCTTGTTGATCTCGAAGCCGAGCCGCTGCGCGATGGCGACAAAGGAATTCCTGTCGGCGGAATGCAGCCAGCCGCAGCCCATGTCGAACGGAATGCCCGGCGCCGCCAGAACGGTATGGGCGCGGCCGCCGATCCGGTCGCGCGCTTCCAGCACGATCACCGACAGGCCGGAATCTTTCAACGCGTGGGCGGCGCCGAGCCCGGCGGCGCCCGCGCCGATAATGGCGACATCGACTTCGGACGGCAGCTTTGTCATCGCAGCTTTGTCATCGGGCGTTCGGCTTTGCGGCAAGGCGCGGAGGTGACATCATCACCGGCTAACGCGTGAATGGCGTGTCGACTGGATATCGTGTGGCTTGAATTATTCAAGCGCCGGCGATGTCGCGCCCCTTCCAAAGCCTTGCAGGAAAGATGGTTCCATGGCCCACCCCACCGATTTCGAACTCTATGGTTTCTGGCGAACCTCGGCGACCTACCGGGTGCGGGTAGCGCTCCATCTGAAGGGGCTGCGCGCCGAAGAGCGCGTCATCAACCTCGATGCCGGCGAGCAGCTCAGCCCGGCATTTCTGGCGATCAATCCGCTCGGAGCGATTCCGGCGCTGGTCGAGCGCGGCCATCCGCCGCTGACGCAATCGCTGGCGATTCTCGAATTCCTCGACGAGACCCACCCCGCCCCGCCGCTGCTGCCGGCCGATCCGCATGGCCGCGCCCGGGTGCGCTCGATCGCCGCGATGCTGGCCGGCGATACCCATCCGCTGATCACCCCAAGGGTGCGGAAATATCTCGCCGGCGTCGGCGGCTTCGACGACGCCGCGATCAAGGCCTGGATGACGCACTGGTTCGGCGCCGGCCTGGCCGCGGTGGAGCAGCGGCTGGCGAGCGAAGCCGCCACCGGCGCGTTCTGCCACGGCGAGGCGCTGACGCTGGCCGACATCTGCCTCGGCAGCATCACGGTGCTGGCGCGGGTCAACAAACTCACCCTGCCGCCGCTGCCGACCATCGACCGCATCATGGCGCGCTGCGAGGCGCTGGAGGCCTTTGCCAATGCCGATCCGCTGAAGCAGGAGGGCGCGCCAAAGGCGGCATAATGCAAATTGTTCATCGCTCCCCGGACGCCGTGCGGCGGGCCGCGTTCGCGGCCTGATGCGCTGCGGAGCCGGGGCCGCGGTTTGGCGCGGAAGAAACCGGGATCCCGGATCCGCGCAGCAGCGTGAAGAACGCCGCGGCGCATCCGGGAAACCAACTTGCAATCTTCAGCCCCCCAACAAAAATGCCCGGCGCGAGCCGGGCATTTTCGTAACGGATCACCAAAAGCAGCGATGGCTTACGCCACCACTTCCTTGGTCTTTTCGGCGCGCTTGCGGTCGGCGGCATCGAGGTGCTTCTTGCGCAGGCGGATCGATTTCGGGGTGATCTCGACCAGCTCGTCGCCCTCGATATAGGCCAGCGCCTTTTCGAGTGTCATGCGGATCGGCGGCGTCAGGCGCACCGCTTCGTCCTTCGACGTGGTGCGGATGTTGCTAAGCTGCTTGCCCTTGAGAACGTTGAGTTCGAGATCGTTCTCGCGGGTGTGCTCGCCGATGATCATGCCCTTATAGACCTTCACACCGGGCTCGATCATCATCGGGCCGCGATCTTCCAGCTTGAACATCGCGTAAGCGACGGCTTCGCCGGCATCGTTCGAAATCAGCACGCCGTTGCGACGGCCGGCGATCTCGCCCTTGTAGGGCAGGTAGGCATGGAACAGGCGGTTCATGATCGCCGTGCCCTTGGTGTCGGTCATCAGGTCGCCCTGATAGCCGATCAGGCCGCGGGTCGGCGCGTAGAACACCAGTCGCAGGCGGTTGCCGCCGGACGGGCGCATCTCGATCATCTCGGCCTTGCGTTCGCTCATCTTCTGAACGACGACGCCGGAGAATTCTTCATCGACGTCGATGACGACTTCCTCGACCGGCTCCAGCGTGTTGCCGTTCTCGTCCTTGGTCAGGACGACGCGCGGACGCGACACCGAGAGCTCGAAGCCTTCGCGGCGCATGTTCTCGATCAGAATGGCGAGCTGCAATTCGCCGCGGCCCGACACTTCCATCGCGTCGCGATCGGCGGTTTCGACCACCTTGAGCGCGACATTGCCTTCGGCTTCGCGCAGCAGGCGGTCGCGGATCAGGCGGCTGGTGACCTTGGTGCCTTCGGTGCCGGCGAGCGGCGAGTTGTTGACGATGAAGGACATCGACACGGTCGGCGGATCGATCGCCTGGGCCTGGATCGGAATCTCGACCGAGGGATCGCAGAACGTGTCGGCCACGGTGCCGGTGGGCAGGCCGGCGATGGCGACGATGTCACCGGCTTCCGCCAGCTCCACCGGCTGCCGCTCGAGGCCGCGGAACGCCAGGATCTTGGTGATGCGGCCGGTTTCCACGGTCTTGCCGTCGCGCGACAGCACCTTGACCGTCTGGTTCGGACGCACCGAACCCGACGAGATGCGGCCGGTGATGATGCGGCCGAGATAGGGGTTGGCTTCCAGGATCGTGCCGAGCATGCGGAACGGGCCTTCTTCGACCACGGGCGGCGGCACGTGCTTGATGACGAGATCGAACAGCGGCTTCATGCCGACGTCATGCGACGCGTCCGGGCTGTCGGCCATCCAGCCGTTGCGGCCGGATCCGTACAGGATCGGGAAGTCGAGCTGCTCGTCGGTGGCGTCCAACGCGGCGAACAGGTCGAATACTTCGTTAACGACTTCGGTGATGCGGGCGTCCTGGCGGTCGACCTTGTTGATGGCGACGATCGGGCGCAGGCCGAGCTTCAGCGCCTTGCCGACCACGAATTTGGTCTGCGGCATCGGGCCTTCAGCGGCGTCGACGAGCACGATGACGCCGTCGACCATCGACAGGATGCGTTCGACTTCGCCGCCGAAATCGGCATGGCCCGGGGTGTCGACGATGTTGATCTGGACGTCTTCCCAATGCACCGAGGTGCACTTGGCCAGAATCGTGATGCCGCGCTCTTTTTCGATGTCGTTCGAATCCATCGCGCGCTCAACCTGACGCTGGTTGTCGCGGTAGGTGCCGGACTGCTGCAGCAGCTTGTCGACGAGCGTGGTCTTGCCGTGGTCAACGTGGGCGATGATAGCAATGTTGCGAAGGTTCATAGGTCTTCTTCTGGTTTTACGGTCTGGGTGCCCGGAGCGGTTCAACAAGACAGGTTCGACAAAAGGCTTGTAGCCTCACGCTCCAGCGCCGTCGGTTCTGCATCGTCTGAAAACGCGCTGGGGCAATCCCTCCAAAAGCAAACCCGGCCAGAAGGGGCCGGGTACTCGGACGCGTTGCGGCGCAATATAGCCAGAAATCGCCGAAAAACAAGCAAATCTGCCGTTTGATCAGGCGATTTTCGGGTCCAAAACGGTCGCCCACAGCGCCGTATCGTCCCGATCCCGCAGAGTCACGGTCATTTGCCCGCTTTGGCCGTCGATTTTGACGTGACCGAAGAACTGCATACCGGCCGAGGGCGGCAGGTTCTGACGGTCCGGACCGGGCGCCTTGATGAATTTGACCTCGGGACCGAAGGTATTGTCGAGCGGATTGGGCCCGAAGGTGCCGGCGTGGAACGGGCCGGAGACGAACTCCCAGAACGGCTCGAAATCCTGAAACTGCGCCTTGCTCGGGTTGTAGTAATGCGCGGCGGTGTAGTGCACGTCGGCGGTCAGCCACACCGTGTTGACGATGCCCGAGCTCTTGATGAAGCGCAGGATGTCGGCGATCTCCAGTTCACGGCCGCGCGCCGGGCCGTCGCCCTGCGCGATCGCCTCGGAGCCGGTGTGATTCACCGCGTCGTTTTCGACGATGATGCTGATCGGCATGTCGGAGGCGATCACCTTCCAGGTCGCCTTCGAGGCCAGCAGCGCCCGCTTCAGCCACGCCATCTGGTCCGGACCGATGAAATAGGCATCGGGGCCGTAGTTCTCCTGCAGGTTCGCGCCGTTGGGGCCGCGATAGCTGCGCTCGTCGAGCATGAAGACGTCGAGATGCGGGCCGTAATTCAGCGTGCGATAAACCCGGCCGGGCTCATTCGCATTGGGCCGGATCGGATACATTTCGCGGTACGCCTGCGCGCCACGCGCCGCCAGCAGCGTGATGTCGCGCTCCTTGTAGGTCGCCGGCAGCTGTTTCGACAGCGACCAGTTGTTGGTGACTTCGTGATCGTCCCACTGGCCAAACACCGGTACCGCGGCATTGAAGGCACGGACATGCTCATCCAGCATGTTGTATTTGTGCGCGGCGCGGAATTCTTCCAGCGTCTCGGCGACCTTGGCCTTTTCCGGCACCAAAGTGGTGTTCTTCCAGATCTTGCCGTCGGACTGTTTGGTTTCCGCGACGATGATCCCGTCGGCATAGATGGTATCGCCGGAATGGATCAGGAAATCCGGATTGTGCTTGCGCATGGTGGCGAAGGTCTTCATGCCGCCATCCTCGGCGTTGATGCCATAGCCCTGGCCGGCGACATCGCCGCCCCAGACGAAGCTGACGTCGCGCCGGTCGGCCGGCGCGGTGCGGAAGCGGCCGACCACGGGCTCGCCGACGATGTCGGGATGCGACAGGTCGCGGAATTTGGCGCGATAGAAAATGTCCTGCCCGGCGGGCAGATCGCCGACCAGCAGCTTCGCCGTGAAATCGCTTTCCGGCAGCGCGTAGATCGGCGGCAGCGCGCGCGCATTCTTGAAGGATTCGGTGGTGGCCACTTCGACCATCATCTGCGCCGGGCGATCGGCGCGCGACCAGATCATGCCGCCATCGACGCCAATGTCGCCGGACTGCACGCCGTGCGAAACCATCGGCCGGTCGGCGGCGCGGCTGAGATAGGGCATCGCCAGCACACCGGCCCCGGTGAGCGCGGCGGTGGACAAAAAGCGGCGGCGGGTGAAGTGGATAGCCATGGCGCATTCCTCAGAGATGTCTGACGGGAATGGATCTAGGCGGTTTGTTTAACGCGGCTGTGACAGGACGTCGCAGCTGCGAAGCGGTCAGGCGACCTGCGCGCGCGCTGAGCGAAGCGGCGGCATCGGCACCGCTTCCATCAACGCCTTGCGATCCGCCACCGCGTTGTGGAACTGCTCGAGCGCGATGTTGAAGGTGGTCAGCGTGCCCTGCTCGATGGCGCCATGCTCGAAGCAATTCAGCGTATCGCGCAGGATCGCATCAGCCTCGGCCTGCATCCGGTCGAGTTCCTCAGGCGAGTCACTTTTGCGGGCCACCGCCAGCATGTCGAGCAGGCGGTCGCGCTGCGAGGTGTTGTTGTTGCGCTCGTCGCGCCGCATCATGCTGGCGAACCAGGCGCCCGCCGAGCCCATCGCGGAGAGGCCCATCAGGCTCCACCAGATGTAGTCGCTGTAGCGATCGAGAAAGGTTTTTTCCTCGCCATCGACATAGGCGGCGGCGCCCGGATGCACCGGGATGACCGCGTCCTTGTCGGTATCCGGCGTCTCGATCTTCGCCGCCAGCGGGAAGTCGGTGATGATCTGCTGGCGCACCGCGAACAATTGCCGGGTGAAGGCGGCGACAATGGCGTCCGACAGCCCATGCCGGGCGACAATGTGGTGCGAAAAACTGATGGTCTTGATGTCATCATCCGGCCGCGCCGGCGAACCGCCAAACGCGCCGGCGGGAATTTCCGCGGCCTCGTAGATCGGATAGTTCTGCGCGATCGCCGCCGCCGAATCGATCGCTAGAAAGGTCGGGGTGCCGCCCTCGCGCGTCGTGGCCGCAATGGCGTCGATGGTGATCCGGCTATTGACGGGACCAGCCGCGAGGAAGGCATCGACCTTCTGGTCCTTCACCACTTCCCCGATTTCCGTGGTCGAGAACTGCACGACGGTCACCTTGGCGGGATCGACGCCATATTGCCGCAGCACAATATTCAGCAGGTTCACATTGGCCTGGGTTTTTCCGATCACACCGATGCGATGCCCCGCCAGCTGAGAAAATTTGGTGATCTTAGGACCCGATTTTTTGCCCTTCGCGGTCGGCGGCACCCAGATCACGGCGACATTCTTGCGCAGCGTCGCCACCGCGCGGGCATTTTTTGGCACTTCAAGATCGCCGCGAACAATCGCGAGATCGGCCTTGCCCTCGGCCAGGACCCTGGCGCTGGCAGCGGCGCCGTCGGTCGGCACCAGACGCAGCCGCACTGAACTGTGATCGCGCGAAAACTGCTGCACCAGCGCCTGCACTACTTTCGCATCGTCGCTATTGGGCGGTCCGACCGCGATCCGGAGCGGCACCGGCTTCATCGCAAAGTAATATGCGCCTGCGACCGCGGCGACGACGGCAAGCGCGCCGGCCACGGCGACCAGCGTCATCTTGTGTCGCACCGAGCGCGGCGACGGCGGTCCGGCGGGCCCGATCACCCCCGGGCCGTCGACGATCGATCGGGAAAACAATCGCTTCAAATCCAAGGCCATTTACCGATGCGGTTCGATCGACATTGTAGCAAAGTCGGATGGCTTCGCGCGGTTCCCTCGCCGGGATGGTTACCGATCGCGGAACCATCCCTGCGCCATATTTGCTTCTCTATTGTGGCATGGATCCGAACGGTGCGCCGGCGTGTTAGGGTAAAGTTCAGGTGATGTGGGAGAACAGAATGACAGAACGTTTATCGGCGGAAGCGCGCAAGGCGGCGTTGCGGGAACTGGCCGGATGGGGTGAGGTCGATGGCCGCGATGCCATCGCCAGGACCTTCGTCTTCAAGGATTTCAATGAAGCCTTCGGCTTCATGGCCCGGGTCGCGCTGGTCGCCGAGAAAAACGACCATCACCCCGAATGGCGCAATGTTTACAAGACGGTGGAGGTAGAGCTCAGCACCCACGACGCGGCGGGCGTGACCGAACTCGACGTCGCGCTGGCAAAAGCGATGAACGCCATTGCCGCGCAGTTGGGCGTCGCCTGAACCGCCGCGGACTTGCCGTGCCGGGACGGCATGACCAGTTTCATATCACGCAAGACGCGTGGCGAATGACGAACAGGAGGGCCTCAGTGGCATCCGAGCACAGCGTGGGTTTCGAGCCGGCAGATCGTCTGGCTGAGGACCCCGAGGGCGTTCGCAAGCAGTTCTGGCGCAAGCTGAAGCGGTTGGCGGTGAAACTGCCGTTCGCCGAGGATCTTCTGGCCGCGTATTATTGCGCCTTTGACCGCCAGACGCCGCGCCATGTCCAGGCGGCGCTGCTCGGCGCCATCGCCTATTTCGTGCTGCCGTTCGATTTCGTCCCGGACATGCTGCCGATCCTCGGCTTCAGCGACGATGCCGCGATCCTGGCCACCGCCTTGCGCATGGTGGCGAGCCATATCACACCGGAACATCATGAGGCGGCGCGGGCCGCGCTGGCGCGCGGGCTGGACAACACCGACGCTCCGGCTTGATCTGCCGCAACGCGGGCGGCGGAACTTCGGAGTAGCTGATCCATTGGTGCATCGAGCCGTTTGAGCGATCTCGCTCCGGCAGTTCTCACCTCATGGAGACTTCAATGATCCTTCCAACGGATACAATCGTGGCTGTCGCCGACGGCGAGAAGCTGAGCCTGTTCCGCAATACCGGTACCGAAATCTCGATGAGCCTCACCGCGGCGCCGGAGCCCGAGGTCGAAACCGCCACGGCTTCCGCCAGCGGCCATCACAGCAGCGCCGCCAACCCGGACGACAAGCAGGTCGCGGAAGACGGCTTTGCGAAAAGCATCACCGAAATGCTGAACCAGCAGGTCCTCACCCACGGCGTCACCAATGTCGTCGTGATCGCGGCGCCGCGCACGCTTGGCGAAATGCGCAAGCACTATCACAAGAAGCTCGAGGACGTGCTGCTGCGCGAGATCTCCAAGGACCTCACCGGCCATTCCGTCGCCGATATCGAGAAGACGATTCTCGCGGCGTAAGCCGTCGACTGTCCCCGGAAGCGGTGCACGACGCCGCGGCTTCGCGGCGTTGTACGCCGCGGAGCCGGGCCCCGGTTGCGACATCAACCGGGATCCCGGCTCCGCGCGGCAGCGTAAAGAACACCGCGGCGCATCCGGGAAACGGCTTTACGGATGCAGGATTACCTTGCCCATCGCCTTGCGGCCACCGAGCACCTTGAGCGCCTCGGCGGTCTGCGCCAGGGGGAAGGTACTGTCGACATGCGATGAGATCTTGCCTTCCGCGGCCCAGCTCACCAGCTTCTCGAGGTTGGCGCGGTTCTTCTGCGGGTTCTTCTTTACCCAGGCGCCCCAGAATACGCCGCGGATGTCGCAGCCCTTCAGCAGCGCCAGATTAAGCGGCATTTTGGGAATGTCGCCCGCCGCAAAACCGATCACCAGGAAGCGGCCTTCCCAGGCGATCGCGCGCAACGCGGCCTCGGCATATTTGCCGCCGACCGGATCGAAGATGATGTTGGCGCCTTCGCCAGCCGTAATGCGCTTCAGGCCTTCCTTGAGATCCTCGGTCGCGTAGTTCAGGCCAAGCTCGGCGCCATGCTGCTTGGCGAATTCGATCTTTTCATCGGAAGACGCACAGGCGATCACCTTGAGGCCCATCAGGTGACCGAGTTCGCAGGCCGCGAGCCCGGTGCCGCCGGCGGCGCCGAGCACCGCGAGGGTCTCTCCCGGCTTCGGGCTGGCGCGGTCTTCCAGCGCATGCAGCGCGGTACCGTAGGTGATGATGCAGCCCGCGGCGCGATCGAAATCCAGATGGTCGGGGATCTTCACCACCGAGGCCGCAGCCACCGCGATCTTCTCGCGCGCGCCATTGTGACCGACCGAGGCGACGACACGGTCGCCCACCTTGAGATCGTTGACGCCGTCGCCAACGCTGTCGATAATTCCGGCAACTTCAGCGGCCGGCGAGAACGGGAAAGGCGGCTTGATCTGGTACTTGCCCTGGATCATCAGGATGTCGAAGAAATTCAGCGCCGCGGATTTGATCGCGATCACCACCTGGCCGGCCGCGGCCACGGGATCGGCGATATCGGCGAGCACGAGATCGTCGGGTTCGCAGAACTGCGTGCAGAGAATGGCTTTCATCGATGTCTGACCTTCTGATTGAGACAGTTGCATTCTTCTTGCCGGATTTCGGCCGGTCGGACAATGCGCTTCGCACCGTTCCCTCCACGTCATGGCGAGCGACTTGTCCGCCGAAGCTCGAAGAGCGAAGGCGGAAGCGAAGCAATCCAGAAAACCGTAAGTCAGGACTGGATTGCTTCGTCGCAAGGGCTCCTCGCAATGCCGGCCAATTCCGTGTCCCGGCCTTTCAAAATTTCCGGTTTCCGTCTATTGCGGAAACTATGGCGGCACTGGAGCGGGCCATCTTCCAGTCACAAAGATAAGGGATCGACACTCGATGTCCGTGCGGCGAATCCTGACTGTTGTTTCAATGAGTGTGGCGTTCTGCGCGGCGTCCAGCCTCGCGCAGGCGCAAAGCGCGCCGTCGAAAGGCACCAAGGCGGCGCCGGTGAAGCCGGCCGCGGCCGCGAAGCCCGCCCCGGCCAAGCCGGCGACGGCACCAGCCGCGGCGACCGGCGGCAATGCCGAGCCGACCCTGGTCGGGCAGTTCGGCACCTGGGGCGCCTACACCGCGACTCCGAACGGCAAGAAGGTCTGCTTCGCGCTGGCCAAGCCGTCATCGTCCAGGACCACCCCGCCGAACCGGCCGCGCGATCCCGCCTATGCCTTCGTCTCGACCCGGCCGGCGGAGCGAGTGAACAATGAAGTCTCGATCATGATCGGCTACCAGCTCAAGCCAGGTTCGGAATCCTCGCTGGAAGTCGGTGGCGCCCGTTATGCGATGTACACCCAGGGCGACGGGCTGTGGATCAAGAACGCCGCCGAGGAAGAGCGCATGGTTGACGCCATGCGCAAGGCGGCCGACGTCACCGTGAAAGGTATATCCGCGAAGGGCACCGAGACCTCGGACACCTTCTCGCTGAAGGGCCTGGCCCAGGCGCTGGACCGCCTGGCGCAGGATTGCCGACGGTAGAGGCGCGCGGCATTGCATCGGGTTTCCCGGGCGCGATGCGGCGCGAAGTGCCGCTTCGCAGAACCGGGATCCCGGTTTCTCAATAATACCGGGGCCCCGGATCTGCGGCGCCCCACGCCGCCAAACGGCGGCGCATGGCACCGCGTCCGGGGAACGAATCTCCGCTAAATCCCTGCTGCCGTTAATAATGCCGCATTTAGCGCCTTTGCAGGGGGCACCAAAAAGCCTATTTGAGGCTTGAATTCCCGCGACATCACAGATCGACCACCATGACCCCTGTTTCAACCGCGGCCGGTTCCGCCATCGACGCCCTTCCATTGCCCGTGCTGCCGCAGGCAGACGCGCCGCTGGAGAAGATCGCGCTCGAAACCTATGTGCCGCTGGCCAAACCGTCGCTGATCGGTCTGTCGCGCGCCGAGATTGCCGCGCAATTGGGTTCGATCGGCGTGGCACCGGCCCAGCAGAAGATGCGGACGGCGCAGATCTGGCACTGGATGTATGTCCGCGGCGCCCAGAATTTTGCGGAAATGTCGAGCATTTCCAAGGATATGCGCGCCCAGCTCGAGCAGCACTTTACGGTGGCCCGCCCCGAAGTGGTGGCTGAGCAGATCTCCAATGACGGCACAAGAAAATGGCTGCTGCGGCTGCCGAGCGGGACGGCGGGCGAAAAGGCCCATGAGGTCGAGTGCGTCTACATTCCCGAGACCGACCGCGGCACGCTGTGCGTTTCCTCGCAGGTCGGCTGCACCCTGACCTGCTCGTTCTGCCATACCGGTACCCAGCGACTGGTGCGCAACCTTACCGCCGGCGAGATCGTCGGCCAGATCATGGTCGCCCGCGACCGCCTCAACGACTGGGCTGACCGCGACACCCCGAACGGTAACCGCCTCGTCACCAATGTGGTGATGATGGGGATGGGCGAGCCGCTGTACAATTTCGAAGCCGTGCGCGACGCGCTGCTGATCGTCGCCGACAATGAAGGCATCGGCATCTCGCGACGCCGGATCACGCTGTCGACCTCCGGCGTGGTGCCGAACATCTTCCGCACCGGCGACGAGATCGGCGTGATGCTCGCAATCTCGCTGCATGCGGTGCGCGACGAATTGCGCAACGAGCTGGTGCCGATCAACAAGAAATATCCGCTGGAGCAATTGCTGCAGGCCTGCCGCGATTATCCCGGCGCCTCCAATGCGCGCCGCATCACCTTCGAATATGTGATGCTGCGCGGCGTCAACGATTCGCTCGAAGACGCCAAGCTGCTGGTGAAGATGCTGAAGGGCATCCATGCCAAGATCAATCTGATCCCGTTCAACCCTTGGCCCGGCACGAAATACGAGTGCTCGGACTGGGACCAGATCGAACAGTTCTCGGAATATATTTTCAACGCCGGTTATTCATCCCCCGTGCGCACCCCACGCGGCCGCGACATCCTCGCCGCCTGCGGGCAGTTGAAATCCGAAACCGAAAAACTCTCGGCCCGCGAGCGCCAGGCGCTGCGCGCGATGGCGATGACGGATTGATGCGTTCGTTGGACCCTCAGCCGTCATTGC
>NZ_JANXTC010000112.1:0-4537 GCF_025356345.1 Tardiphaga sp. | reverse complement strand
TTCTCCTGAATCTGGGCAAGATCGACCGTGGCGGCGGCGTGGACCAAGCGTTTCCTTACGTCCAGGCAAGCGACCTGAAGCTGCCATTCTCGAAATAAGACAGCGCCTCCAGCGTGATTTGCGGGTTGAACTCGTGGCGAGGCGTGAAGTCGTTTCCGGTCATCGCCTACTTTGTCCCGAACAGCCGGTCCCCCGCGTCGCCCAGGCCCGGACGGATGTAGCCGTGCTCGTCCAAGCCGCGATCCACCGCCGCCGTGAAGACCGGCACGTCCGGGTGTTCGCCGGTGAACAGGCGCAATCCTTCGGGCGCGGCGAGCAGGCAGACGAAGCGGATGTCCTTGGCGCCGCGCTCCTTGATGCGGTCGATCGCCGCTACCGCGGTGTTGGCGGTGGCCAGCATCGGATCGATCACGATCACCAGGCGCTCTTCAAGATTGGTCGGCGCCTTGAAGAAGTATTCCACGGCGACAAAGGTCTCGGGGTCGCGGTACAGGCCGATATGGGCGATGCGCGCGGACGGCACCAGATCGATCATGCCTTCGACGAAGGAGAGGCCGGCGCGCAGGATCGGCGCGAACACCAGCTTCTTGCCGGCGATTTCCTTGCCCGTCATCTTGGTCAGCGGCGTTTCGATCTCGACATCGGCGAGCGGCAAATCGCGCGTGACCTCGTAGCACAGCAGCATGCCGATCTCGTTGAGCAGCGTGCGAAAGCCTTTCGTCGAGCGGTTCTTGTCGCGGATCAGCGTCAGCTTGTGCTGCACCAATGGGTGATTAACGATCGTAACGCCGTCCATGAATGTCATCCGTTGGGTTAGAATACAGTGCCGTCGCTGATGACTTTCACCGGCGGCGAGGAATCCGCGCGGTGTTGGCGCGCCAGCACGCGCCCGGCGGCCCAGCTGCCGCCTTCGAGGATTTTGGCCAGCGGTAGCGAGGTCGCATCCAGCTGCAGTTTCTGGCGTACGCCTTCGGCAAGCCGGTCGAGCAGCGCGACCGTGAGCGCGCGCCATTCGACGACCAGCGTCGAGCTCACGTCGTGCTCGCGTTCGGCATCGGCCGGATCGCGAAAATTCAGCACGCCGATATCGACAAACAAGCCGCCATTGCGATATTCGGCCAGCCCGGTGAGGCCGTCAATGTCGGTGACCTCGATGCCGGCGGTCTGCAGCGGCTCGATCAGCGAATAGGCCAGCCACTGCGACAGCTTGTGCAGCGGCATCAGCTCGCTGGTGATATCATCCGAGGCCAATGCCGGGTGCTTCCAGCAATCGCCGAGCGCGATGCCGCCGAGCGTCAGCCGCGACGGCCAGATCGGGCCGAGGCGCTGCAGCAGCACTGACAGGATCGTGGGCGCCGGCAGCTTGTCGTCATGTCTCAGCGCGGCAAGCTGGTCGAACAGGCCGCCGGGGCGCGGCGTATCGTGCACGCCGAACACGTCCGGCTTCGATTTCACCAATGCGCCGAGCCGGCGCAGCAGGTTGGCGCGGCCGGCAATTCCGACCATCGGGTTGGCGTCCGACACCTGCATGCCGCGCTCGAGGTCGGCGACCTCGAGATTTGCCAGCACAGCGGCATCGGCGCGCAGTGGCTGATCCTTGTCCGCCGAGAACGCGCCAGACGCGAACATGGCCAGGCTCGCGAGTCCCAATCCTTCGGAGCGGCCGATGGCCTGGCCGGTTTTCGGATCGTGGTAGCGCCAGGTCGGGCCGGCGCCGGCGTCGAGGAAGACGCTGACAATGGCGAGATCGAATTCGGCGCGGGCGCGCGTGGCGCGATCCGGCCATGCGGTGGCATCGGCCAACGCGGCCCAGCGGTTGTCGCCGCCGGCGACAAAATGCCGCCAGCGCGAATGGAACGGGACGTCGAGCGACGGATAGGCCGCGCGGGTCGTTGCCAGCACCAGATCGATGGCCGCGTCCATGCGGCCGAGATCGATCTGGAAGTTTGGCAGTTTGTCGTCGAGGCCAATCGCCAGCAGACGGTGGGCGCGTTCACGGACCGCCCTGGCACTCAAGAGTGACAGGGCAGCGGAGGTATCGGGATTCAGGGAGTTCACCGTTGCGCTCTCAATATTTCTCGAGCGACCGGCCGACGGAATCCTTGAGATCCTCCGGCGTCACCGGCTCCGGCGAATAATAGCCGGCGGCCTTCTTGGCGGTCATCTCGACATGCGCATCGGCGGGGATCATATCGTCGGGGATCGAGACGCGCTCGACGATCTCGACGCCCTGGCTGGTCAGCGCGTCATGCTTCATGTCGCTCATCGAGATGAAGCGATCGATGCGCTTGAGCCCGAGCCAGTGGATCACGTCCGGCATCAATTGCTGGAAGCGGGCATCCTGCACGCCGGCGACGCATTCGGTGCGCTCGAAATATTGCGCGGCGGCATCGCCGCCCTCCTGGCGCTTGCGCGCGTTGTAGACCAGAAATTTCGTCACTTCGCCGAGCGCACGGCCTTCCTTGCGGTTGTAGATGATGATGCCGAGCCCGCCGCGCTGCGCCGCGATGGCGCATTCCTCGATGCCGTGGATCAGATAAGGCCGGCAGGTGCAGATGTCGGAGCCGAACACGTCGGAGCCGTTGCACTCGTCATGGACGCGGCAGGTGATCTTGGTGGTGTGGTCGGGCAGTTTCGTCACGTCGCCGAACAGATAGGCGGTGATGCCGCCGATTGGCGGCAGAAATACTTGTAGATCGGGCCGCGTCACCAGTTCGGGAAACATGCCGGCGGTCTGCTCGAACAGCTGGCGGCGCATATTGTTCTCGGTGGTGCCGAAGCGAGCGGCCATGCCGGGCAGGTGCCAGACCGGGTCGATGGCGATCTTCACCACCGAGACGCTGCCATTGGCGTGCACGACGTCGCCATCGACTTTCAGCCGGCCGGCGGCGATCGCGGCCTGCAGCTCGACCAGATCGAGCCGGGCGCGGGTGATCGCGATGCTCGGCCGGATATCGATGCCCTCGGCGATCTCGGTGGCAAAGTTCTCGCCGACGAGATGGCCCCAGGGATCGAGCGACACGATCTTCTGCGGATCAATCCACTGGTCGAACGGGCCGACATCGGCGGCGGGATGGGTGTTGGTGAGGTCGGGGCGGCGCAGCGGATCCAGCGCCCCGGAGGACACCGCCAGCGCGCGATAGACCGAGTAGGAGCCGCCATGGGTGCCGATGACATTGCGGTCCTGCGGGCGCGACACAGTGCCGATCACCGGGCCACGCTCACGCGCCGTGCCGGCGCCCCAGTGGATCGGGAAGTCGAGCTTGGCGCCCGGTGCCGGGTGCGAGGTCAGCCGAATATGGTCGACCCGATTGGAACGCGTCATCGAAAGGCCCCCTGAAATGGCAACGGCCCGCCTGAAAAGACGGGCCCGTTTGCCTAGGAAGCAACGAACAATACCTAACTCGCTGATGAATGCAACAGGGCGGCATATGAAGATTTAAAACGCTGCCGCCGTTCGGCGAGCGACAGCTTCGTTAATCCAGGCGCTATCAAACTCAGCTCGCCGCGCTCAACGGATGCTGGACCGGCGGCTTGGTCACCGCGCAGAAACGCAGCACGATGCGGGTACCGCTGTGGTCGGGATCGCGCTCGACGGTGGCTTCGAGCTTGTTGGCCATCGCCTGGACGATGCGTTGACCCATGCCGGTGGAACGCGGATCGAGCTTGACGTTGAGGCCGACACCGTCGTCCGTCACCGACAGTTCGAGCGCGTCGCCCTTGGCGGTCAGCACCACATGGATCGGGCCGGCGCCATCGGGATAGGCGTATTTCACCGCGTTCATGACCAGTTCGTTGACGATGATGCCAATCGCCACCGCGCGATCGGGATCGATTTCCACGGTCGCGGCTTTCAGCGTCAACCGCGACATCCGGTTGCCTTCCGCGGAGCGGCGCAGATCCTCCAGCAGGGCTTCGAGATACTGATTTAGCAGCACGCTCTTGAGATCATGCGAGGTATAGAGCCGGCGGTGTACCTGCGCGACCGCGGCGACGCGGCCCATCGCATTGGTGAGCGCGACCTTGACGTCGTCGATGGTCGAGGAGTTGGCCTGCAGATGCAGCAGCGAGGCGATGATCTGCAGCGAGTTACCGACGCGATGGTTGACTTCGCGCAGCAGAACCTCGCGCTCGGCAGCCAGCGCGGCGTAGCGGTCGCGCGAGGCATGGACCTCGGCCTCGGCGTCGTCGCGCGCCTTGCTGATCATGGCCTGTTTCAGCGCCGTCGTCGCCGCGACATGGAGCAGGGGTACGAAATCGCCCTGGGTGTCCTTGACCAGATAGTCGGCGGCGCCGGCTTTCAGCGCTGTGACGGCGATCTTGGAATCCTGCGAGGCGGTGACGAACACCACCGGTGGCGCGTTGGGAAGCGCCTGGATCTGCTCGAGCGTCTCCAGCCCGTCGAGGCCGGGCATGTACTGGTCGAGGGCGATGACGTCGATGCCGCCCTGCCGGATGCGGGCAATGCCGGCCTCGCCATTGTCGCAATGCTCGACGTTAAAGCCCTGTCGCGCCAGGCCACGCTGCACCAGCCGGC
>NZ_JANXTC010000102.1:0-4378 GCF_025356345.1 Tardiphaga sp. | reverse complement strand
CCAGTCTTTCTTGCTTGTGGCTTTCTGGATTGCCGCGTCGCTTCGCTAAGGGGAAAGCCAATTGGCTTTCCCTGACCTAGAGCATGATGACCTAAAGATGAATCGGTGTCCCATCCCCCGTGATTGCGAGTTTGGGACCGGCCTTTTGGCTGATCCTGAGATATAAAAGATAGGACTTTTGTCCCGGACGCGGTGCGGCATTCTCAGGCGATGCCCTTGCATCGCCGCCATGCCGCTCCGCGGAGCCGGGACCGTATCAGGCAACGACGTTTTTGGCGGTCCCGGCTCCGCGGCGCATGACGCCTCCTGCGGAGGCGCATTGCGCTGCGTCCGGGACAAGTGCCCTTTCTTCCGAGGTCAGGGAAAGCCGATTGGCTTTCCCTGACCTAGAGCATGATGACCTAAAGATGAATCGGTGTCCCATCCCCCGTCATTGCGAGGAGCGAAGCGACGCGGCAATCCAGAGCCACAAGCTCCGCAAGAACTGGATTGCTTCGTCGCAAGGGCTCCTCGCAATGACGGGGGTAAGTGATTTGAACTAACATAAAGTCATCATGCTCTAGCAATGACGGCTGAGGGGGCGTCGCCGCGGCTTTTAATGCAGGAACGGCTTGAACAGGATGCCCAGGCTCAGCGCCCAGGTGATTCCGTTCATCCATTTGAGCAGGCTGAGGTTGTTCTCGATCTTGTTGAAGCGGCCTTCATAGGTGGCCATCGCTTCGGCCGCCTTGCGCGCCTTTTCCTCCGGTGCGCCGGAGCCGATGAAGGCGTCGTAGACTTCTGAAATCATGGTCGCCATGATCTGCTCCTGGCAGCGAGATGGGGGCCGCCCGGGATTTCGTCCAGAGGACGCCTGCGCCTTGTCGCACCGAACCTGGTTCCCCGGATGCTGCGCAGCGCGCCGCCCTTGCGACGTGGTGCGCTGCTGATCCGGGGCTCCGGTGGCCTATGACAACCGGGATCCCGGCTCCGCGCAGCCGCGTGAGAAACGCTGCAGCGCGTCCGGGACACGAGCTTTCACCTTCCCCCGTCCGGTCCCATCACCAGATCCGGCAGGAAGGTCGAGATTCCCGGCACGAAGCACAATAACACCACGGCGAACATCATCAGCAGCACGAAGGGCAGCGTGCCCCAGATCACGTCGCTGAGCGGGATGTCAGGCGCGACGTTGCGGATGACGAAGATGTTGAGCCCGACCGGCGGATGGATCAGGCCCATCTCCATCACGATGGTCATCACGATGCCGAACCAGATGATATCGAAGCCGGCGGCGCGCAAAGGCGGCAGCACGATCGGCGCGGTCATCAGGATGATCGACACCGGCGGCAGAAAGAAGCCCAGCATCACCACCATCACCAGGATCGCCGCCAGCAATTCCCAGCGCGGCAACGCCATCGCCACGATCGATTCCGCCACCGACTGCGAGATGTGCAGATAGCTCATGACGTAGGAATACAATAGCGACATGCCGATGATCATCATCAGCATGGTGGATTCGCGGATGGTGGATTTCAGGATCGGCGCCAGATCGCGCGGCCGCCACACGCCGTAGATCGCCGCGATCAGCGCCAGTGCCAAAAGGCCGCCGAGGCCAGCGGTTTCCGACGGCGTCGAATAGCCGCCATACAGCGCGATCATCACGCCGGTTAGCAGGATGATGAAGGGCAGCACCCGCGGCAGCGCGCTGAAGCGCTCCTTCATGGTGAAGTCATCCTGTTTCAGGATCGGCGAGGTGACGCCGGTCTGCTCGTAAGCGACTTTGGCCGTGGCGTATTCCTTGCGGAAACGAAACACCGCATAGACGCCGAACAGGGTCACCAGCAGCAGGCCGGGGCCGATGCCGGCGAGGAACAGCCGGCCGAGCGATTTCTCCGCGGCGACCGCGAACAGGATCATGGTGATCGACGGCGGCAGCAGGATGCCGAGCGTACCGCCGGCGGCGATGATTCCGGCGGCGAAGCCGCCGGAATAGCCGCGCTTGCGCATCTCCGGAATGCCGGCCGAGCCGATCGCCGAACAGGTCGCGGGCGACGAGCCGGCCATCGCCGCGAACAGCGCGCAGGCGAACACGTTGGCGACGCCGAGCCCGCCCGGAATCCGGTGCAGCCAGGCATGCAGCGCGGTGTACAGATCCTGTCCGGCGCGCGACTTGCCGATCGCCGCGCCCTTCAGGATGAACAGCGGGATCGAGAGCAGCGTGATCGAGGCCATTTCCTCGTAGACATTCTGCGTCACGGTATCGAGCGAGGCCGACGGCATGTAGATCGCCATGAACACCACGGCGACCGAGCCGAGCGCGAAGGCGATCGGCATTCCCGAGAACATCGCGACCAGGGTGGCCAGGCCGTAACTGATACCAATTCCAACGACGGTCACGATCGGGCCTTGCGGGTCAGCGGGATCACAACCTGCAGCAGGATCTGCGCACAGAGCAGCGTCATGCCGGATGCCATCAGCGCGTAGGGAATCGCCAGCGGCGGCGACCACATCGAGTTGGAGACCTGGCCATCGACCCACGCTTCGTGGGTCAGCGTCCAGGATTTCCAGGCAAAGAACGCGCAGAACGCCAGGCTGGCGACATCGACCAGCCACAGCCGGACCGCGTTCACCATCGGCGACAGCAGGCCGACAAAGGCCTCGATGCCGATATGGCCGCGCTGGCTCTGCACATAGGCGCCGGTCATGAAGGTGGCCCCGACCAGCAGGAACACCGCCGCCTCATCCTGCCAGTAGGTGGCGCTGTGGAAGATGCTCCGCGTTGCCACGCTGTAGCTGAGGATGGCGCAGGCGGCGATCAGCGCGATCGCCGACAGGAACACGATGGCGCTGTTGCACAGGGCCAGCGCGCGCCGCAGCGTGGCGACCAGCGGATGGTCCGTGGCGCCGTCGGGCGCCGCGGTCGGGTCCAGGGCCGGAGCATGCATCACGCGGCCACGTCGATCGCGAGCTTCAGCAGATTGGCCGCCAGCGGCGTCTTGGCGCTGTAGTCCTTCCAGGCGGTGTCGCGGGCGATGTCGCGCCACTTGCCGACGATCGCCGCATCCAGCACGCTGACCTTGGCGCCGGCCTTCTCATAGACCTTGGCGACCTCGATATCGTCTTCCTGCGCGCCGATCATGCCGAACGCCTCCATCTCGGCGCCGACCGAGACCAGAATGTCCCGCTGCGCCTTCGGCAACTTGTCGAAGATCGCCTTCGACATCATCAACGGCTCCAGCATGAACCAGTACGACGCGCCGGCGCCCGAGGTCAGGTGTTTGGCGACCTCTTCGAGCCGGAACGAGATCAGGCTGGTGGAGGAGGTGATGCCGGCGTCGCAGGCGCCGGTCTGCATCGCCGCGTAGATCTCATTGGACGGCACCGACAGCACCGCGGCGCCCGCGGTCTGCAGTACCATGTCCATCTCGCGCGAGCCGCCGCGCACTTTCAGACCCTTGGCGTCCTCCGGCGCCAGCAGCGGACGGGTGCGGCTGGCGACGCCGCCGGCCTGCCAGATCCAGCTCAGCAACACGATGCCCTTGTCGGCCAGAAAGTCTGTCAGCGCCTTGCCGACCGGCTGGGTCTTCCAGCGCAGGCCCTGGTCATAGGTCGACACCAGGCCGGGCATCAGGCCGATATTGGTTTCCGGCAATTCGCCGCCGGCATAGGGCATCGGATACAGGCTGATATCGAGCGCGCCTTTGCGCATCGCGGAGAACTGCGCGTTGGTCTTGATCAGCGACGAGTTCGGATAGATGTCGGCGACCAGATCGCCGCCGCTGCGCTTGGCAATCTCGGCGGCGAATTTGCGCACCAGCCGGTCGCGGAAATCGCCCTTGTCGATGGTGCCACCGGGAAACTGGTGCGAGATCTTCAGCGTGTTCGCGGCGTGCGCGGTGCCGGTGCCGAGGCGCAGGAGGGCGGGGGCGGCGAGGGCCGAGGCGAGGATGTGGCGACGCGTGATCATGAGGGCCTCCCGGATGCGTTCTTTTATTTGGTAGCGGAAACCAGCGGCGCGGCCGCCGTCTCCGATCCGACGTTAGTAGCCTGAATGTTCGCGGACCGCGAGATCAACCGTGTCGATGCTGCGGTGCACGTCGTCTAATTCAAAAGTGGTATTATCGCACTTTTCGCGGCGGCGCGATTAGCCATTCGATTGACCCGGCCGCGCGGTCGGCGCGAAAAAAGAACGGTCGCGGTTTCGCGGCGCGTAACAAAGCCATCGTCGCGCGCGTCTGGATAACAGCGACACAGGTCGCCTGTCAGAAACGGTTCAAAGGACGAATGATCATGACCATCCCCCGCAAGATCGCGCTTGGCGTGTCCGCCGCGGCACTCGCGCTCAGCCTCGCGCTCGCTCCGGCCGCCTTCGCTCAGGACAAGATGACCAAGGACGACG
>NZ_JANXTC010000164.1:0-3174 GCF_025356345.1 Tardiphaga sp. | reverse complement strand
TTCGGCAAGGGCTCGGTGCAGACCATCATCCCGCTCGGCTCCGGCAACGGCGCGCTGCGGCTGACCACGGCGCGCTACTTCACGCCGTCGGGCAAGTCGATCCAGGCCAAGGGCATCGTGCCGGACATCGAGATCCTGCAGGACGTGCCTGATGAGCTGAAGTCACGCACCGACACAAAGGGCGAAGCCTCCTTGCGCGGTCATCTGAAGAACGATGGTGACGAGAAGACCGGCTCGCAGTCCTACGTGCCGCCGGACGCCAAGAACGACAAGGCCCTGAAGGCCGCCACCGATCTGCTGCATGGCGTCAAGGTAACCTCCAACGCAACCGTTACGCCGGCTGCGGATGACAAGCAGACCGCCGAGAAGCCGGCCGCCGACAAGCCGGAAGCCAAGCCGAACTGACCGGCCATAATAGTCCTGGCGAATTGGGCGGCCTGCGGGCCGCCCTTTTTGTTGGTGCTTTGGTTCATCTGCGCCCGGTCACTGGGCTAGACCATGCATCCGCCGCTGCGCGGCGTGGTATCCTCGGCCGCTGATTCGGAGGTAATGGCGGTGTCGACGGACGATCTGAGCACCCCGCTTGGACAAAAACTGACGCGCAAGCGCCGGTTCCGGCTGCCATTTTCCGGGCCCCAGGCATTGGTCGGTATTCTCGGGCTGTTTCTGCTCGGCTTCCTTGGTTTTGCTGTCTTCAACGACAATCCGCTGGGCGGTGAACCCGTCGCCCGCGTCGCGCTGAAGCCGCCGGCGGCCGATGACAAGGTCGCTGCGCCGCCGGTCGAGATCAAGCGCGCCGCCGAACTGCCGAAGGCGCCGGAAGTGGGCGGTCAGAAGACGATTACCATCATCGATGGCTCCAGCGGAGCGCGCCGCGACGTCGTGGTCTCGGCAGATACGTCCGAGGCGCTCGACGCCAATGCGCCACCTCCGATGATGGCTAATATCAATCCGAAGCTGCTCGAGAAAACCCGCCATGGCATGGTCCCGATCGCCGCTGACGGCTTGAAGTCGGTCAACGCCTATGCCGCCGGCAGCGATCTCGACCGCGCCAGGGCGATGAAGATGCCGAGCATTGCCATTGTGATCGGCGGGCTGGGAGTGGGCGCCGCCCGGACCACGGATGCCATCATGAAACTGCCGGCCGCCGTGACGCTGGGCTTCACGCCCTATGGCTCGGACCCTGGCAAACTGGTGGAGCGCGCCCGCATGCAGCGCCATGAGGTGCTGTTGCAGATCCCGATGGAGCCGTTCGATTATCCCGATAATGATCCCGGCCCGCAAACGCTGCTGGCAACCGCGACCGCCGAGCAGAACCTCGACCGCATGCAATGGCATATGAGCCGTTTTCAGGGCTATGTCGGCGTCGCCAATTTCATGGGCGGTCGCTTCGTCGCGACTGAGGGTGCGATGCAACCGGTGGTGCGCGATGCCGGGAAACGGGGATTGGCATTCTTCGACGACGGCGCGTCGCCGCGCAGCGTCGCTGTGGCCGCAGCCGAGGGGCAGGGGATGCCGTTCGCGCGCGCCGACGTCAACATCGATGTGGTTCCGACGTTGGCGGACATCGACAAGGCGCTGTCGCAGCTCGAAGGCCTCGCCCGGGAACGCGGTGTGGCGGTAGGGATGGCATCGGCGCTGCCGATTTCGATCGATCGCATCGGCGCCTGGGCGAAATTGCTCGAAGGCCGCGGTCTGCTGCTGGTGCCATTGACAACGGCGATGCTGAAATCAAAATCAGGCTAGCGTGTTTGGGCTAGGGTGAATTCGGCACAACCGAATCGCTGCGTAAACTGTGCTCGGAACGACGCGAGAGGCATTGACGGAATGGCGCGCTACGAAGATCTGCCCTATCGAACCTGCGTCGGAATGATGCTGATCAACCCGCAAGGGCTCGTGTTTGTCGGCCGCCGCGCCGGCGGCATCGAACATGTCGATGAAACCCATGTCTGGCAGATGCCGCAGGGCGGTGTCGATCCCGGCGAGGACACCTGGGAGGCGGCGAAGCGCGAGCTCTATGAAGAGACCAGCGTGCGATCGGTCGAGAAGCTCGGCGAAGTGCCGGACTGGCTAATCTACGACATTCCGCGCACGGTGGCCGGCCGCACCTGGAAGGGCCGTTACCGTGGCCAGCGCCAGAAATGGTTCGCGGTGCGCTTCACCGGCGACGATAACGAGATCAACGTGGTGGCGCCCGGCGGTGGCCATAAGCCTGAATTCATCAAATGGCGCTGGGAGCCGATGAAGAACCTGCCCGACCTGATCGTACCGTTCAAGCGTCCGGTCTATGAGCGGGTGGTGAGGGAATTCCTCAAACTATCAGGCGATTGACGCGTCATGGATGACCGGCCCTATCGCCCCAATGTGGGTGTCGCGTTGTTCAATGCCGACGGCAAGGTTCTGATCGGCCGCCGCTTCAAGGATGACGGCCCGGAGATCATCCTGCCCGGGCCGGAATGGCAGATGCCGCAGGGCGGGATCGATGCGCATGAAGATCCCCGCGCGGCCGTGATGCGCGAATTGTGGGAAGAGACTGGCGTCAGCCACGCCGATTATCTCGATGAAACCGATTGGCTGACCTACGATTTCATCCCGTTTGACGGGCCCGGGCATCGCTTTGCGCGGTTCCGCGGCCAGCGCCAGAAATGGTTCGCGCTGCGATTTACCGGAGATGATTCGGAGGTCGATCCGATGACGCCGCGCAATGACCAGCCGGCGGAATTCGATGCCTGGCGCTGGGAACGGCTCGACCGCGTCGCCGATCTCGTAGTGCCGTTCCGGCGCGAGGTCTATCGCGCGGTGGCGAAGCAGTTCGCCCGTTTTGCACAGACGTAGACGTCTCCCGCCATGACGGCGAAGCAGCGCGTGCTGCTTAATGCTTTTTCGACTTGAGATGAATAGCATTCATCCGCAGCCGTCATTGCGAGGAGCCCTTGCGACGAAGCAATCCAGCCTTCGCTTGTGGCTTTCTGGATTGCCGCGTCGCTACGCTCCTCGCAATGACGGTCGGATGGGTCGCTTCTACCCAAAAATGCTCTAGAGCGTGATGACGCTAGGTTGACGCGTATCCGGAATTGACGAGGTAGTTGGCGCATTCTTTAGGTGAAAAGTCGCTTAGGAGTGCGCCAATTCGTTTCCATGTTGCTTCGACGCTGCGCTCGGCGGCTTTTCGCA